>CAZONQ010000385.1:0-1527 GCA_964581125.1 uncultured Ornithinimicrobium sp. | reverse complement strand
GGAACATCGTCGGCGGCAGCTCGGGCAGCGCCAGCCGGCGCGCGGAGTTGTTGAGGCGCTCGGCGTTGCGCTCGGGGCGGAAGGTCCACACGGTACCGTCGGCGTGCCGGTAGGCCTTCATCCCCTCGAAGATCTCCTGCCCGTAGTGGAAGACCGCCGCCGAGGGGTCGAGCTGCAGCGGGCCGTACGGCACGACGCGTGCGTCGTGCCAGCCCTCGCCCTTGCTCCAGTCGATCATCGCCATGTGGTCGGTGAAGTGCGTGCCGAACCCGGGGTTCTCCAGGACGGCGGCGATCTGCTCGGGCGTGGCGCGACCGTCGTTCTCGGTCACGGCGAAGGACGTGGACGTCGGCGTCGTGGTCATGGGTCGAAGCGTAGTCCGCGCACCTGCGGACCGGGACCCCGGTCGGGGTGACGCTACGTCAACGGATCCAGCTCATCATCGCCCGCACCCGGCGCCCCACGTGCTCCAGCGGGTGCGCCGCCCGTTGCGCGGCACGCCGGCTGGTCGCGCCCTCCGCCGGCTCGGTGCCGGGCCGCCCGTCGGGGCCGTACTGCGTGGCGAAACCGGCCTGGTAGATCTGGTCCACCCTCGTCTTCAGGTCGTGCACGACGGCGAGGTAGGCGACCTCCTCCTCCACGCCGCGGGCGACCAGGGTCTCGAACGCGCGCTCGACGCTGGCACGCAGCGGTCCGAAGACGTGCGACTCGGCATACTGCCTCGCCTCCGCCTCGTGGTCCAGGGTGGTGACGATGGCACCCGAGCGCAGGGCCCCCATGGCTGCCGCGTATGCGGTGAGGGTCGCCCACGCGGCGCCGCTCTCGTCCCGCGCGACCGCCACCAGCGCGGGGCTGCCGCGGCCGTCAAGGTACTCCTCCCGGACGCGGTCGCCGTCGCCGATGCACCGCAGCATCGCCAGATCGACGCCGTCCGGGACGCTGAGGCGGCCGGTGCGCACCGGCTCGCCGGAGGTCACGACGACCAGGTCCCCGGGCTCGGTGTGCTGCTCGAGCAGCCGCTGCACGACGTCGAGGTCGTGCTCGCCGTGGCCCAGCACGCCCACCGGCACCAGCACGATGTCGCACCGCTCCACGGCCTGCTCGGGGGTCGTGACCGCCAGTCCCTCGGTCTCCGCCCGGGCCGCGCCCCGGCCGTCGGGGCTGGTGCCGACCCACACGTCGACGCCGCTGTCGCGCAGGTTGAGGGCGTGGGCCGCGGCCACCGCGTCGAAACCCAGGACCGCCACCTGGCGGTCCTGCAGCAGCGTCAGGTCGGCCGACTCCGGGTCGAGGACGGTGCTCATGGCACCACCCTACGGCGCCGGCGCGCGGCCCCTGCTCAGCGGAGGAAGAGCTTGCGCAGGCGCACCGTCGTCAGCCACAGGCCGGCGGCGGTCATGGCGAGGAAGTAGACGACGTGGACGAGCGTCATACCGGTCAGATAGCCCACCGAGAGCTGGCGCATGAGCTCCACCGCGTGCCACAGCGGCATCGCCATCACCAGCCACTGGATCGGCTCGGGGTAGA
>CAZONQ010000384.1:0-1529 GCA_964581125.1 uncultured Ornithinimicrobium sp. | reverse complement strand
GCGGTCGCCCATCGTCATGGCCTCGACCTGGTCGTGGGTGACGTAGACGGTGGTGACGCCGAGACGTCGCTGCAGGGACGCGATCTGGGTGCGGGTCTGCACGCGCAGCTTGGCGTCCAGGTTGGACAACGGCTCGTCCATGAGGAAGACCTGCGGCTGGCGCACGATCGCCCGGCCCATCGCCACGCGCTGGCGCTGACCGCCGGAGAGGGCCTTGGGCTTGCGCTCCAGATAGGGCTCCAGGTCGAGGATCTTGGCGGCCTCCTCGACGCGCTCGCGGATCTCCGACTTGGGCTTGCCGGCGATCTTCAGGGCGAACCCCATGTTGTCCGCGACCGACATGTGCGGGTAGAGCGCGTAGTTCTGGAAGACCATCGCCACGTCCCGGTCCTTGGGCGGCATGTGGGTGACGTCCCGGTCGCCGATGAGGATGCGTCCCTCGTTGACCTCCTCGAGGCCGGCGAGCATGCGCAGCGCGGTGGACTTGCCGGAGCCGGACGGCCCGACCAGCACGAGGAACTCGCCGTCGGCGACCTCGATGTTGAGCCGGTCCACCGAGGGGGTGTCGGCCCCCGGGTAGACCCGCGTGGCCTCGTCGTAGGTGACAGTTGCCATGGGAACTCTCCTTCACCGGCAGGTACGTGCCGGACGATCCGTCGTAAAGGAACCCGGCCGCGGCGCGGTCGGGCGTCGTGCAGTGTCTCCGGTGACGACGACGAGGTTGCTGGTGCACGGCGCCGTTGCCGATGACGGACAGCACCGTAGCAGAGTCTCTGAAAAGCGGTCTGCAAGATCTTGCAAGACTCGGTAGAAGTCTGCATACTGGCCGTGCACATCCCCAGGTCGGCCGCAGCCGGCCCACATCACCGGGTGACGACGCACTCGTCCTCGGGACAGGTTCGAAGGAGAACGCATGAAGCGCACCACCACCGGGGCCTTCGCCGCCGTCAGCGCGGCGGCGCTGCTGCTCACCGCGTGCGGAGGGACGTCCGACACGGCCGAGGAGCCCACGACGGAGCAGAGCGCCGGGGACACCGCAGAGGACACCGCCGAGGACACGGAGGCGGCCGGCGACGAGGCGGCGACGACCGAGGAGGGTGGCGAGCCCGCGGCCTCCGACGGCACCAACCTCGTGATCTGGGCCGACGACCTGCGCGCGGCCGCGCTCGAGGAGCACGCCCAGACGTTCGAGGACGAGACCGGTGTCCCGGTCAAGATCCAGATCGTCGCCAACGAGAAGCTGCGGGAGCAGTTCAAGGACTCGGTCGGCGCCGGCGCCGGCCCGGACATCGCGGTGGGTGCCCACGACTGGCTGGGCGAGCTCGTCCAGAACAACGTCGTGGCCCCCGTGCAGATGTCCTCCGACGTCGCCGACGCCTTCACCCCGGAGTCGATCGAGGCGGTGACCTACCAGGGCCAGACCTACGCGGTCCCCTACGCCGTGGAGTCGCTCGGCCTGATCCGCAACACCGAGCTCGCCCCCGAGGCCCCCGAGTCGATGGAGGCCCTGGTCGAGAACGGCAAGAAGC
>CAZONQ010000383.1:0-1541 GCA_964581125.1 uncultured Ornithinimicrobium sp. | reverse complement strand
GCAAGACCGAGGGCAACGGCGGCGTCAACGACTACACGCGGATCATCGCCGACCGGGCGTTCCGCGAGGCGCTGGTCGCGCACGGCGTCGACGGCGAGAAGGTCAGGCAGATCCCGATCGTGTGGTCCGGCGGCACCGACGGCGTCATCAGCCCGCACGCGACGATCTTCGCCACCGTCGACCCCTCGACCGTGGAGGCGACCGACGAGCCGCGCCTCACCGTCGGCATGGCGATGAGCGAGCCGATCCTGCCCGAGGAGATCGGCCGGATGGGGATGGTCGACAAGGTCGCCGACGCGGTGAAGGTGGCGATGGAGCGCGCCGGCATCACCGACACGGCCGACGTGCACTACGTGCAGACCAAGACGCCGCTGCTGACGATCGACACGATCCGTGACGCGCACGGCCGGGGCGAGACCGTCTTCACCGAGGACACGCTGACCTCGATGGACGTGTCCAACGGCACGACCGGGCTGGGCATCGCCAAGGCGCTGGGCGAGGTGACGGACCTGACCGACGACGACATCATGCGCGACCGCTCGAAGTTCTCCGCCGTCGCGTCCTGCTCCTCGGGCGTCGAGCTGGACCGGGCGCAGGTGGTCGTGGTCGGCAACGCGACGGGCGTCGGCGGCCGCTACCGCATCGGCCACTCCGTCATGGAGCACGCGCTCGACCAGGACGGCATCTGGGAGGCGATCAAGGACGCCGGCCTCGACCTGCCCGAGCGCCCGCACCGCGACGACCTGCAGGGCCGCCTCGTCAACGTCTTCCTCAAGTGCGAGGCCAGCCAGGACGGCACGGTCCTCGGCCGCCGCAACGCGATGCTCGACGACTCCGACGTGCACTGGCACCGCCAGATCAAGGCCGCCGTCGGCGGCGTGACCGCCGCCGTGACCGGCGACCCCGCGGTCTTCGTCTCCGTGTCGGCCGCCCACCAGGGCCCCGACGGCGGCGGCCCGGTCGCGGCGATCGTCGACCTGGGTGAGGACCCGACGGGCTACGTCGCGGACTGACGCGGACGAACCGGACGACCCCTCCGGTCTCGTCCCTCCCGCCGCACCCGGTCGGGGGGATAACCCACCGGCAGTCCCGGCGGCCGCCCGGATGGGCACCCCGTTCCCGCCGGGGCAGCCTGGAGTCATGACCACGATCACCGGCAACGCCCTTGTCCGCCCTCGCCACGACCGCGTCGTCGCCGGCGTCTGCTCCGGCCTCGCCCGCCGCTTCGGCGTCAGCTCCGGGCTCGTCCGGACGCTCGCCGTCGTGTCCGTCGTCCTGCCCGGACCGCAGGTCCTGGCCTACCTGGTGCTCTGGGTGATGATGCCGAACGAGCGGTGAGCCGCGCGAAGCCGGCCCGGCGCCCACGCTGACGGTATGGCGTCCGACGAGCCTGCCCAGCGCGTCCGCGAGCTAGGCGCCGGCCGGCCGCGGCCGGGGTGAGATAGCCGTCCGGGGGACGCTACGGGTTTGCGTCATGACAGGACGCAAACCCGTAGCGTCCGGCTGACCCTCCTGCCGCCGCGTGAGGTGTGACGCGCGGG
>CAZONQ010000382.1:0-1551 GCA_964581125.1 uncultured Ornithinimicrobium sp. | reverse complement strand
GGGACGACATGCTCGAGGTGCGGGGACTGACCAGGAGGTACGGCGACCACCTCGCCGTCGACGACGTGAGCTTCGCCGTGCCCGGGGGCCGGATGGTGGGCTTCGTCGGCGGCAACGGCGCGGGCAAGACGACGACGATGCGGATGATCATGGGCGTGCTCGCGCCGACCGAGGGCGAGGTCGTCTGGCAGGGGCGCCCGGCGACGTCGGCGGACCGCAGCCGGTTCGGCTACATGCCGGAGGAGCGCGGGCTCTACCCCAAGCAGCCGGTGCTCGCGCAGCTGACCTACCTGGGCCAGCTCCACGGGATGAGCGCCACGCACGCCCGGGAGCGCTCCCGCGAGCTGCTCGAGCGCTTCGGGCTGGGGGAGCGGCTCAGGGACAAGCTCGAGACGCTCTCGCTGGGCAACCAGCAGCGCGCGCAGATCATCGCCTCGGTGCTCGGCGACCCGACCCTGCTCGTCCTCGACGAGCCGTTCAGCGGGCTCGACCCGGCGGCGGTCGACCAGATGAGCGAGCTGCTGCGCGAGCACACCGCGCAGGGCGTGCCGGTCCTCTTCAGCTCCCACCAGCTCGACCTCGTCGACCGGCTCTGCGACGCGATCGTCGTCCTCCACCAGGGGCGGGTCGTCGCCCAGGGCACCTCGGAGGAGCTGCGGGCCTCGGCGCCGCTGCGCTACCGCCTGACGACGACCGGCGACACCGGCTGGGTGCGGGGCGTCCCCGGCGTCCGGGTGGTCGACGTCGACGGCCCGACGGCGCTCGTCGAGCCGGAGGACGAGGCGGTCGCCGAGCGGCTCCTCGTCGACGCGGTCGCCCGGGGCGGCGTCCGCGAGTTCTCCAGGATCGTCCCGACCCTGTCCGAGATCTACCGAGAGGTGGCCGTGGCATGAGCACGCTCACGACGCAGACCCCGAGCCCGTCCGCACCGCCCGAGGGCGCGCGGCCCGCGGTGTCCCCGCCGCGCTCGCCCTGGGCTCTGGTGACGGCGCGCGAGGTGCACGTCCGGCTGACCGACAAGACCTTCATCCTCTCCACGGTGCTGACCGTGGTGCTCGTCCTGGGCGCCATGGTGGTGCCAGCCCTCATGAGCGGCGGTGCGGACGAGCAGACCGTCGCCGTCACCGACGACGCCGCGGCCGCGCTGGTCGACCAGGCCGGGCCCGCGGTCACGGGGCAGCCCTCGATGACCGGCGAGACCGACGTGACGGTCGGCACGCTGCGGGTCGACGACCGCGCCGCGGCCGAGCAGGCCGTCCTCGACGGCGACGTCGTGGCGGCGCTCGTCGGCGGGCCCGGCTCGTGGGAGCTGCTCAGCGACGGCGGGGCGCCCGCCGGCCTGCAGGTCGCGCTGTCCGAGACGGTCCAGGCGCAGGCGCTCGCCGCCAACGCCGAGGCGGCCGGGACGACCGTCGAGGCGCTGACGGCCGGGACGGTGCTCACCCCGGTGGACCTGTCCGCGGACGACGGCGGCATGTCCGACGGGATCCTGTGGGTCGTCGGCTTCGGCTTCGCGATGGTCTTCTACATGGCGGCGATCCTCTTCGGCAT
>CAZONQ010000381.1:0-1563 GCA_964581125.1 uncultured Ornithinimicrobium sp. | reverse complement strand
GCACGTCGGAGTCGCCGTTGCGCGACCACCAGATCACGTGGTGGCTCTCGCACCAGGTCGCGGGCACGGTGCACCCCGGGATCGTGCACCCGCCGTCCCTCCTGGCCAGGTAGGCCCGCTGCCCGGGCGTGACCAGCCGCCGCTTGCGGCCCTGGTCCAGGACCTCCCCGCGGGTGCCCAGGACCATCGGGATGATGTCGGCGTCGCAGGCCAGCCGCCGGACCGAGTCCGCGCTCACCAGCCTCGCCCCGTCCAGCGTCGACCCGCACCCCGGCTCGTCGCCCTTCTCGGCCAGCATCCGCCGCAGCGTCTCCAGGTCGATCGTGACCGCGACCACCGCCTTGGCCGTCGTCGGCTGACCCCGCGTGCCCGCCACACCACGCTTGAGGACCGTCATCAGCGCGTGGTAGCGACGCTGGCCCGGGGTCCGCGTGTCCGCCTCCCCCGTCGCCTCCTGCTCCTCCCGCGACGCCGGGGCGGCCAGCGGCGAGTCCAGCACCGCCCGCACCGCCTCGTAGTCCGCGTCGTCGCCGATCGTCCAGATGATCCGCCGCACGCTCCCGTCGGCCAGCGAGGACTCGTGCACCTCGCCCAGGGCCCGGCGGGCCTTGTTGCCCTTGTCGTGGGCCTTCTCCGGCAGGCACCGGCGCAGCAGCTCGTTGACCGCCCGGTCCAGGTCCCCCTCGTCGACGCCCGGCTGGCACGCCAGACCCACCAGCGCCGCCACCGCCCGGGCGAACAGCACCGGGTCGCTGATCCCGGGCCGGATCCGCTGCAACGCCCGCAGCACCCGCGCGGCCCGCTCGATGCTCATCCCACCGGTCAGCACGGCCTGCACCACCGGTGCCAGGGCCGCGTCCTTGGACGCCGCGGCCAGCTTGGCCAGGTCGACCCGGGCCCGGGTGGCCAGGTCCGGGCACCGTGCGCCCAACCAGTCGACCAGGGTGAACCCGGACCCCAGGTGCAGACCCCGCTGCGCGACCTCGCACGCCAGGACCAGGCGGGAGCGGTCCAGCCGCACCCCGGCACGGGCGACCTGCTCCAGCAGCCCGCCCACCTCCACGTCCTGCACGCTCACCGCACGCCCGTCGTCCATCACGGCCTCGGCCCGCACCGCCAACCGCCCCAGGTCACCCAGCAGCCGCGTCGCGGCCTCCCCCACCGTGGCCGCACCAGACACGGGCAAGGCAGCACCTCCGGCCAGCGCCGCAGCACCGACCCGGAGCACCTCCCCGTCCCACGCCTTCCTCATACGAACAACTGTATGACCCACCACCGACAGCCCCCCCTCACCCGATGAAACCGAAGATCGCCCGGCTCCCTCCCTGGCCTCTCCAAGACGACTCCCTGCTAACGTCCAGACTGCGCGCCACGACGGCGCGCGGGCCGTTCGGGGCCACACGTCGGGAGAAAAGGGAGATCACATGAAGAGGAACGCAGCACTGGTCGCCGCCGGAGCCCTGGCCCTGTCCTTCTCGCTCACCGCGTGCGGCGGCAGCGGCGACGACGCCAAGGCCGCCGATGCGATCTCGCAGTCGATGATGGAGTCCTCGGACGACGAGT
>CAZONQ010000380.1:0-1572 GCA_964581125.1 uncultured Ornithinimicrobium sp. | reverse complement strand
CCCGCGCGTCACAGGGGACGGACAGCGGCGGCCGGTACGCTTCCCGCCATGCCCGTGCACGACCCCGTCGCCCGCTCCGCGTCGACCGTCCCCTTCGTGCCGGTCGTCCTCGGCGGCGAGCTCGCGACCTACACCCTCGCCCGGGCCTTCCACGGCGAGCTCGGCGTGCGCACGACCGTGGTCACCCGCGGCGTCCCCTCCGCCGTCCGCGGGTCGGCGATCATCGACAACGTCCGCTGCCCCGGCATGGACGACGACGACGCGCTGCTCGCGTGCCTGCGCAGCGTCGCCGAGGCCCACCCCGGCAGGCGCGTGCTGCTGCTCGGCACCGTCGACGTGTGGGTCGGGCGGATCGCCCGCCTGCGGGACCGGCTCGACGAGCGCTTCGCCGTCCCCTACCCGCCCGCCGACCTCATCGAGCGGCTCTCCGACAAGGAGGGCTTCGCGGCCCTGTGCGCCGAGGTGGGCGTCGCCCACCCGGTCACCCGGTCGGTGCCGGCGGCCGCCACCGACGCCGAGGTCGCCGCGCTCCTCGAGGGCCTGCGCCCGCCGTTCGTCGTCAAGGCCGGCGACTCCGTCGCCTTCGGCGCCCTGCTCTACCAGGGCAAGCAGAAGGTCGCCTACTGCGCCACCGTCGAGGAGGTCGCCGCCCTGCGCGCGACCATGGCCGCCGCCGGCTACGCCGGCGGGCTCGTCGTCCAGGAGCGCATCCCCGGCGGCGACGAGCAGATGAGGGTGCTCACCACATACTCCGACCTGCAGGGCAGGGTCCGCTGGGGGCGCCTGGGCCACGTGCTCCTCGAGGACCACGACCCCGGGATGATCGGCAACCCGCTCGCCGTCGTGCACGGCGAGAGCGCGACCGCCCTGGCGGAGGCGACGCGGCTGCTCGAGCACGTCGGGTGGACCGGCCACGCCAACTTCGACGTCAAGGTCGACCCGCGCGACGGGACGGAGTTCTTCTTCGAGCTCAACCCGCGCCTCGGCCGCTCGCACGCCTACCTCACCGCCGCCGGGCACCCGGTCGTCACGCCGCTCGTGCGCGAGCACGTCGAGGGCCGCGACCCCTTCGACGGCGTCGAGACCGGCACCGAGACCGACGACTGGCTCTACTCGATCGTGCCGGTGCCGCTGCTGCGCCGCTACGTCACCGACCCCGCGACGCGGGAGCGGCTCGCGCGCATCCGCCGCTCCGGGCGGGTGGTCCGGCCGCTGCGGTATGCCGTGGACGGCGGGCGCGAGCGTCGGCTCGCCCAGCTCAAGAACGACGTGCTCTACACGAAGAGCTTCGCCACCCACTACCGCCGGCCGGTGACCGCGTGAGCGGGGGCGCGGCCGGCGGGACCGAGGGGCCGCTGCTGCCGGGCACCTGGCGCCGGCCCGTCCTGGGGGTGCTCGGCGGGATGGGCTCGGCCGCGACCGTCGCCTTCCTCGACGCGCTCGTCCGGGCCACCCCGGCGGCCACCGACCAGGAGCACATCGACTCCGTCGTGCTCAACCACGCGACGGTCCCGGACCGCACCGCCCGGCTGCACGACCCCTCGCAGCCCGACCCCACCCCATACCTCACCG
>CAZONQ010000379.1:0-1584 GCA_964581125.1 uncultured Ornithinimicrobium sp. | reverse complement strand
CGTCGCGGCCGGGACCGTCAGTGACCGACGCGGCGCCCCGCGACCCGTGGGAGCGGCTCGGCTGGGTCATGGGCGCCGTGTGGGTGCTCTTCCTGGTCTTCCCGCTCGCCTCCGCGTCCACCGCGGACGTCCCGTGGGTATGGCGTGCGCTCGCCGCCGCGGGGATCCTCGCCTTCGGCGTCGTCTACCTGCACGGGCTCGTCCGCAACGCCCGGACGAGGGACCGGGGACGGATGGCGAGGCAGGCCTGGACCTACCTGGCGGTCATGGTCGCCCTGCAGGCCGGCAGCGGCCTGGTGATCGGGGCCGACGCGGTCTACCTGCTGCCGTTCGTCATGTCGTTCGCGACCTTCGCGCTGCCGCTGCGCACCGGTCTCGTCGTGAGCGCGGCGGGCGTCGTCGCCTCGGTCGTGGTGCCGTGGCTGCTGGGCGAGCTGCGCCCGATGCTCGGCTTCGTGCCGATCGTGGTGCTCGTCGCGGTGATCACCGCCGTCATCCGGGCGATCAACGAGCGTCAGGCCGAGCACCGCGCGCTCACCGACGACCTGGCCCTCGTCGCCGAGCGCGAGCGGGTGGCCCGGGACGTCCACGACGTGCTCGGGCACAGCCTCACCGTGGTGTCGGTCAAGGCCGAGCTGGCCGAGCGGCTGCTCGAGGCCGACCCCGCGCGGGCGCGCGCCGAGCTGGTCGACATCCAGTCGCTGACCCGGCAGGCGCTCGCCGAGGTGCGGGCGACCGTCGCCGGGCTGCGGGTGGCGCGGCTGGGCGACGAGCTGGCCGCCGCGGGAGCGGCGCTGGAGGGCGCCGGGATCGAGGCGGACCTGCCCACCGACCCCGCCGTCGTGGACCCGCGCCACCGGATCGTGCTCGCCTGGGTGCTGCGCGAGGCGGTCACCAACGTGGTGCGGCACAGCGGTGCCCGGCGGTGCAGGGTCGAGCTCGGCGAGGACTCGCTGCGGGTCGTCGACGACGGTCGGGGCCTCGGCGGGAGCCCCGACGGCAACGGGCTGAGCGGCGCCCGCGAGCGCGTCGCCGCCGTGGGTGGCACGCTGACGACCCTCCCCGGCCCGGACGGCCGCGGCACCGCCGTGGAGGTGCAGCTGTGACGATCAGGCTGCTGCTCGCCGACGACCAGGCGCTGGTCCGCGGAGCCATGGCCGCGCTGCTCTCCCTCGAGGGCGACCTGGAGGTGGTCGCCGAGGTGGGCCGGGGCGACGAGGTGGTCGACCGCGCGCGGGAGAGCCGCGCCGAGGTGTGCCTGCTCGACATCGAGATGCCCGGGCTGGACGGGATCGAGGTGGCGGCGCGGCTCGCGGCCGAGCTGCCGGGGTGCCGCTCGCTCGTCGTCACGACCTTCGGCCGGCCCGGCTACCTGCGGCGCGCGCTCGAGGCCGGTGCCAGCGGCTTCGTCGTCAAGGACACCCCGGCCGGGGAGCTCGCCGAGGCGGTGCGCCGGGTGCACGCGGGCCTGCGCGTCGTCGACCCGGCGCTGGCGGCCGAGTCGATCGCCGGCGGTCACAACCCGCTCACCGACCGCGAGCGGGCCGTGCTCCGCGAGTCGCTCGAGGGCGCGACGGTGGCCAC
>CAZONQ010000378.1:0-1585 GCA_964581125.1 uncultured Ornithinimicrobium sp. | reverse complement strand
CGGTAAGGTTCACCAGGTCATGCCCGGTAGTGCGAGAAGTGTGAGGTGTCCAGTGCAACGGCGTGAGGAGACGAGGCCCCGTCGGGCCGGCCGACGGGTGGCTCTGGCCGCCGTAGTCGCGGGATCCGCGGTGCTGCTCTCCGGCTGCGGGGAGGCATTCAGGCGGGGCTACATGCCCGAGCCCGTGACCGAGTCCGCGGTCGAGATCATGCACTTCTGGAACGCCGTCTGGATCGCCGCCCTGGCGATCGGCGTCCTGGTGTGGGGCCTGATCCTCTGGTCCGTGTTCGCCTACCGGCGCCGCAGCGACGACGACCTGCCGGCGCAGTTCCGCTACCACATCCCGCTCGAGATCCTCTACACCGTCGTCCCGGTCCTCATGGTGGCCGCGATCTTCGGCAAGACGGTCGACGTCCAGAACACGATGTTCGCGATCGAGGACGACCCCGACGTCGTCGTCAACGTCGCGGCCAAGAAGTGGAGCTGGGACTTCAACTACGTCAACGAGGACGTCTACGTCGCCGGCACCCAGGCCAGCGACCTCAACGACGGCGAGCCGGGCCTGCGCGAGACGCTGCCCACCCTCGTCCTGCCCGTCGACAGCCGCGTGGAGTTCGTGCTCACCTCCCGCGACGTCGTGCACTCCTTCTGGGTGCCCCAGTTCCTCATGAAGATGGACGTGCTCCCTGGTCGCGTCAACATCTTCCAGGTCACCACCACCGAGGAGGGCTCCTTCGACGGCAAGTGCGCCGAGCTCTGCGGCGCCTACCACTCGGAGATGCTCTTCAACGTCGACGTCGTCTCCCAGGAGGAGTACGACGCCTTCATCGAGGACCTGCGCGCCCAGGGCCACACCGGCCAGCTCGGCCCCGAGCTCGACCGCTACGAGCTCCAGCCGGACCAGAAGGCCAAGCTGCCCGAGCCGGCCGGACGCTGAGGGAGAGAGGAACCATGGCGATCATCACCACGCCGACGACGACGCAGGGGCGGCCCCCCGTCGAGCAGCGCGACCCTTGGGTGCGCCAGGCGGTCAAGGTCCTGACCACGACCGACCACAAGGTCATCGGCAACCTCTACTTCGCGACCACCATGGCGTGGTTCATCGTCGGCGGCCTCATGGCGCTGCTGATCCGGGCCGAGCTGTTCACGCCCGGCCTGCAGGTCGTGACCAACCCCGACCAGTTCAACCAGCTGTTCACCATGCACGGCACGATCATGCTGCTGATGTTCGCGACGCCGCTGTTCGCCGGCTACGCCAACGCGCTGGTGCCGCTGCAGATCGGCGCGCCCGACGTCGCCTTCCCGCGGCTCAACATGCTGGCCTACTGGATGTACTTCTTCGGCAGCCTCACCGCGGTCGGCGGCTTCCTGAGCCCGGGCGGCGCCGCGTCCTTCGGCTGGTTCGCCTACCACCCGCTGGCCGGTCCCGCGCACAGCCCCGGCATCGGCGGCGACCTGTGGGTGCTCGGCCTGGCCGTCACCGGCTTCGCGACGATCTTCGGCGCGGTCAACTTCATCACCACGATCGTCTGCATGCGCGCGCCCGGGATGACGATGTTCCGGATGCCGATCTTCACCTGGAACA
>CAZONQ010000377.1:0-1602 GCA_964581125.1 uncultured Ornithinimicrobium sp. | reverse complement strand
GGGTGGCGTAGGTGAAGGCCCAGCGGCCCTTGTCGCAGTTCCACTCCTCGTTGACCTGCGGCTCGTCCAGCGCCATCCGGCGCAGCACGGTGCCGCGGCGGTGGTCGGTGCGGATGCCGCAGCCGGAGGCGCAGTGCTCGCAGACGCTCGGGGTCGAGACGAGGTCGAAGGGGCGGGACCGGAAGCGGTAGGCCGAGCCGGTGAGGGCACCGACCGGGCAGATCTGGACGGTGTTGCCGGAGAAGTAGCTCTCGAAGGGCTTCTCCTCGTAGATGGCGACCTGCTGGAGCGCGCCGCGCTCGGCCATCACGATGAACGGGTCGCCGGCGATCTCGTCGGAGAACCGGGTGCAGCGGGTGCACAGGATGCAGCGCTCGCGGTCCAGCAGCACCTGGGCCGAGATGTTGATCGGCTTGGGGTAGGTGCGCTTGACGTCGTCGAAGCGGGAGGTCGGTCGGCCGTTGGACATCGCCTGGTTCTGCAGCGGGCACTCACCGCCCTTGTCGCAGACGGGGCAGTCCAGCGGGTGGTTGACCAGCAGGAACTCGATCTGGCCGTGCTGCGCCTTGTCGGCGACCGGGCTGGTGTGCTGGGTCTTGACGACCATCCCGGGCGTGGCGACCGTCGCGCAGGACGGCTGCGGCTTGGGCATCGACCGCAGGTTGCCCTCGCGGTCCGGGGTGGCCACCTCGACCAGGCACTGCCGGCACGAGGCGATGGGGTCCAGCAGCGGATGGTCGCAGAAGCGCGGGATCTGCACGCCGATCTGCTCGGCGGCGCGGATGACCAGCGTGCCCTCGGGGACGCTGACCTCGACGTCGTCGATCGTCAGCGTGATCTTCTTGACGTCCGGGTCCTCGGGGATCTCGGCGTTGCCGCCGTCGGTCACGGCGTTGCCGCCGGAGGCGGGAGAGGTGTTGACGGTCATGCGGACAGCGTCTCCTTCGCGAACAGCGTCGAGCGCTCGGGCGGGAACAGCTCGTGCCACGGGGTGTGCATGCCGGCCTCGAACTCCTCGCGGAAGTACTTGATGGCCGAGACGATCGGGCTCGTCGCGCCGTCGCCGAGGGCGCAGAACGCGCGGCCCAGGATGTTGTCGCAGATGTCGTCGAGCTTCTCGATGTCGCCCGGGAGCCCGCGGCCCTGCTCCAGGCGCAGCATGATCTGCTTGAGCCAGTACGTGCCCTCCCGGCAGGGGGTGCACTTGCCGCACGACTCGTGCGCGTAGAAGTCGGTCCAGCGGGAGACCGCGCGGACCACCGAGGTGGTCTCGTCGAAGATCTGCAGCGCGCGGGTGCCGAGCATCGACCCGGCGCTGGCGACCGACTCGAAGTCGAGCGGGACGTCCAGGTGCTCGTCGGTCAGCAGCGGCGTGGACGACCCGCCGGGGGTCCAGAACTTCAGCCGGTGCCCCTCGCGGACGCCGCCGGCCATCTCGAGCAGCTCGCGCAGCGTGATGCCCAGCGGCGCCTCGTACTGCCCGGGCCGGGTGACGTGCCCGGAGAGGCTGAAGATGCCGAAGCCGGTCGACTTCTCGGTGCCCATGTCGGCGAACCAGTCGGCGCCGTGCAGCACGATCGGCGGGACCGAGGCGATGCTCTC
>CAZONQ010000376.1:0-1606 GCA_964581125.1 uncultured Ornithinimicrobium sp. | reverse complement strand
CTGCTGGGCGCCGAGGGTCGTGACGCCGCGATGGCGTGGGCGAAGTACCACGACGCGGTGACCAGCGCGACGCTGAGGCACACTGACCAGCCGCAGGTGAACGTGGCGCTCACGCAGGCCGGCACCAGGGACATCGGTGGCGGCGTGGCGAAGGCGCTGAGCAAGAAGGCCAGCCAGTCCGACATCACCCCCCTGACGAGCCAGACGTTCGCCCTCTGGGGCGCCCAGCGTGACGACGTGAAGAAGCCTCGCCGGTCGTGGGGCACCAAGGCAGGCGCGAGCACCGGAGGAGGTGGCGGCGGGTGGGTGATGTGAAGCTGCGTATCCCCGGACTGGGGGACGACGAGCAGGCTGCCCTGACCAGGAACCTGGCGCGCCTCGATGGCACCTACGACAGCAACTATCGTCGCTCCTGCCTCTACGACGGCAAGAACGCGCTGCGGCAGATCTCGGCGGTCGTCCCGATGCAGTACCACCGCCTCGGTCTCGCTCTGGGGTGGTCGGCGAAGGCCATCGACGCCCCCGTGCGCCGCTCGAAGATCGAGCGCTTCGTCTGGCCGGACGGTGACCTGGGTTCGCTCGGATTCGACGAGTTCGCCCGCGACAACTTCCTGCTCTCGGAGATACGGCAGGGCCTCACGGACAGCGCTCTGCACGGCGTGTCGTTCCTCATCAACACCCGCGGCCAGGAGGGCGAGCCGGAGTCCCTCGGGCACGTCAAGGACGCGCTCAACTGCACCGGCACCTGGAACCCGCGCACCCGACGCCTCGACGACGCGCTGTCGGTCACGTCGTGGGACAAGGATGACGCCCGCAAGCCGTCCGGCCTAGTCATCTACCTGGACGGCCTGACCGTCACGTGCGAGAAGTCTGACGGCGGCGAGTGGCGGGTCGACCGGACGGATCACCCGTGGGGCGTGCCTGTCGAGCCGCTCGTCTACCGCCCGCGGCCCTCGAAGCGCTACGGCCAGTCCAGGCTGACCCGAGCGATCATGGGGCTGCACATGGCCGGCGTCCGCGAGCTGATCCGCGGCGAGGGCCACATGGACATCTACTCCTACCCGGAGTTCTGGCTCCTCGGCGGCGACATGTCGGCCTTCCGCAACGCGGACGGCTCCCAGAAGGCGATGTGGCAGATCATGCTGGGCCGCATCAAGGGGCTGGAGGACAACCCCGACAAGCCGGACGACCTGGCCCGGCCCGACATCAAGCACTTCCCGGCTTCCTCGCCCGAGCCGCACGTGAAGTGGCTGGACCTCCTCTCCCGCGCGTTCGCACGCGAGGCGTCCCTGCCTGACTCGGCGGTCGCGCTCGAGGGGCTGTCGAACCCGACGAGCGCGGACGCCTACGACGCGAGCCAGTACGAGCTGATCGCCGAGGTCGAGGGTGCGCAGGACGACTGGTCGACCCCGATCACCCGCTTCGTGGCTCGCGGGCTGGCCATCCAGAACGGCGACGACGGCGTGCCCGATCAGTACCTGTCGATCGTCCCGGACTGGCTGGGTGCGAAGTTCGAGAGCCGGGCGGCGAAGGCGGACGCCGGGGCCAAGCAGCTGGCGTCGATCCCGTGGCTGGCCGAGACCGAGGTGGGGCTGGAGCTGCTGGG
>CAZONQ010000375.1:0-1633 GCA_964581125.1 uncultured Ornithinimicrobium sp. | reverse complement strand
GACGGCGGCGGGTTCCTCGGGCTGGGCGGGGACGAGCCGGAGCCGGTGGCCGCGACCGTCCACGACCCGGGCGAGCCGGCGGTGGTCCTCGCCGACGAGGGGGCCGACGCGCTGTCCGTGGCGACCAGCCAGACCTTCTTCGAGACCGCGCCGGTCGTCGTGCTCGCGGCCGAGGGCGAGCAGCTGCGCGCCGCCTCCGCCGGCGCGGTGCTCGGCGTGCCGGTGATCGTCGACGGCCCCGCCGCCAAGGACGAGGTCAACCGCCTCGACGCCGAGGTCGCGCTCGCGATCGGGCCCGTGGCCGACCCCGGCATCGACGTCGTCGTGCCGGAGGACGACGCCCAGCTGGCGACGTGGATCGGCGCCGAGGGCACGACCCCCGTCGCGCCGTCCGACGGCGCCGCCCGCCTGGCGGACCTCGACCCGGCCGCCCCCGAGCTGCTCGTGCCCGACGGCACCGCGGAGGCGCCCCCGCCCGGCGACGACTCCGCGACCACCAGCGAGGTGCCGGACGCGGCAGCGTCGACCGCGGGGCCGGCGCCGGAGCCCCTGGAGAGCGACCGCGACGAGCTGCCGCCGATCACCCGGCCGGAGGCCGCGGCGACCGTCACCGTGATGAGCACGGGTCGCCCGGTCGACCTGGCCGCCCTGGGCACCGCCCGGGCGGCGGGCGCGCAGGTGCTGGTGGGACCGCATACCGACCCCCGGGCCACGAGCGAGACGGTGCAGGCCGTCGCCGCCGCCTCCCCGACCACCGTGGTCGGGCTGGGCGCCGACTTCGGCGACGCCGAGACCCTCGCCTGGCGCAGCCGCACGGCCGCGACCGGCGTCGAGCTCCCCGGCGGCGGCCAGCTGGCGCTGCCGGGCAAGACCTACGTCGCGCTCTACGGCTCGCCCAGCACCGGGGCGCTCGGGGTGCTCGGCGAGCAGCCCGCCGCCGAGACGATCGCCCGGGCCGAGGAGCACGCGGGGTGGTACGAACCGCTCGTCGAGGAGACGGTCGTGCCCAGCCTGGAGATCATCGTCACCGTCGCCGCGGCCGAGCCCACCCCCGACGGCAACTACTCCAACGAGCTGCCGGTCGCGGACTTCCGCGAGCTCGTCGACCTCGCCGAGGAGCACGGGCAGTATGTCGTCCTCGACCTCCAGCCCGGACGGGCCGACTTCGTCAGCCAGGCGAAGATGTATGAAGAGCTCCTCCTGCGCCCCAACGTCGGCCTCGCGCTCGACCCCGAGTGGCGGCTGCGGCCCGACCAGGTGCACCTGACGCAGATCGGGCAGACCAGCGTCGAGGAGGTCAACGACGTCGTCGACTACCTGGCGGACCTCACGCGCGAGCACGACCTGCCGCAGAAGGTGCTCGTGCTGCACATGTTCCAGACCCGGATGATCCCGGACGTCGACCAGGTCGACCAGTCCCGCTCCGAGCTCGCGGTGCTCATCCACGCCGACGGCCAGGGCCCGCAGGGCTCCAAGCAGGAGACCTGGCGTGCGCTGCACAACTACGCCCCCTCGATCCGCTACTGGGGCTGGAAGAACTTCTACGACGAGGACCAGCCGATGCTGTCGGCCGAGGAGACCGTCGAGCAGGTCGACCCGCTGCCGGACTTCATCTCCTACCAGTAGGTCGGGG
>CAZONQ010000374.1:0-1637 GCA_964581125.1 uncultured Ornithinimicrobium sp. | reverse complement strand
CGGAGTTCCCGCACCCGCCTGAGGGCGTTGCCGGATGGCGGCGGCCCGGCGCGTGCGTGCGTCGCGGGCCCGGCCGACGCGAGCGTCGCAGGTCCTGCGATCCGCTTCATCGCGGAACAGCTCGGGACAGACAACGTGCTGCACGGGATGCAGCGCTGCCGACGTCGCATCCCGTGCAGCACGTTGTCTGACCAGAGAAGAAGCACCGCGGCCCCCGACCTCAGCGAGGTCGGGGGCCGTGGGTGGTCTGGCGGCGAGGACTCAGGCCTTGGCCTCGTCGGTCTCCTCGGCGTCCGCCACCTCAGCACCGGCGTCAGCACCGGCCTCGGCGTCGGCGTCCTCGACCTCGGCCTCGGCGACCTCGGCGTCGTCGTCCAGCTCGACCTCGTCCAGCTCGACCTCGTCCTCGTCCTCGGACGGGTCGATGGCGTCGAGGTCGACCTCGTTGCCGTCGGTGTCGGTGACCTTCGCGGCCTCGAGCACCGCGGCGAGGGCCTTGCGGCGACCGACCTCGGCCATCATCGAGCCGACCTGGCCGGCCTGGTCGATCTGCTGGGCGAACTCCTGCGGGTTCATGCCGTACTGCTGGGCGGTCATCATGATGTACTCGATGAGCTCGCCCTGGTCGACGTCGACGTCGTCCCGCTCGACGAGCGCGTCCAGGAGGAACTGGGTGCGCATCGCCTTGGTCGTGGACTCGGTGACCTCGGCGCGGTGCTCGTCGTCCTCGAGGCGGTTCTCGCCCTCGAGGTGACGGTGCACCTCGGCCTCGAGCAGGTTCTCCGGCACGGGGATCTCCACCATGGCGAGCATGGCGTCGAGGACCTTGTCGCGGGCGCTGACGCCCTGCTCGAAGCGGGCGGCCTGCTCGGCCTGCCTGCGCAGGTCCTCGCGCAGCTCCTCGAGGGTGTCGTGCGGGCTGGCCAGCTGGGCGAACTCGTCGTCCAGCTCGGGCAGCTCGCGCTCCTTGACGGCCTGCACGGTGACGGTGACCTCGGCCTCCTCGCCGGCGCGGTCGCCACCGGCCAGCGGCGCGGTGAACTCGACGGTCTCCCCCGCCTTGGTGCCGCGCAGCGCCTTGTCCAGGCCCTCGAGCATGTTGCCGGCGCCGATCTCGTAGGAGACGCCGGTGACCGAGTCGATCTCCTCGTCACCGATCCTGGCGGACAGGTCGATGGTGGTGTGGTCGCCGGTCTTGGCCTTGCGGGTGATCGGCTTCAGCGTCGCGAAGCGGCCGCGCAGCGCCTCCATCCGGGTCTCGACGTCCTCGTCCGTCGCGCCGGCCGGGTCGACCTCGACGGCGATGCCGGAGAAGTCGGGCAGCTCGAAGGCGGGCACGACGTCGACCTCGGCGTCGAAGGCCAGGTCCTGGCCGTCCTCCAGCGGCAGCTGGGTGAGGTTGACGTCCGGCTGGCCGAGCGGCTTGAGGTCGTGCTCGGCGACGGCCTGGGTGTAGAGCTCGGGCAGGGCCTCGTTGACAGCCTCCTGCACGACCGTGCCACGGCCGAAGCGCTGGTCGATGATGCGGTTGGGGACCTTGCCCTTGCGGAAACCGGGCACCTGCACCTGGGCACCGATGGCACGGTAGGCCGCGTCCAGACGGGGCTTGAGGTCCGCGGCGGGGACCTCGACGGTCA
>CAZONQ010000373.1:0-1640 GCA_964581125.1 uncultured Ornithinimicrobium sp. | reverse complement strand
GCGCCGGAGGCGGTGTTGACCAGCGCGTTGAGCAGCGGCCAGTCGGCGATGGCGTCGGAGCCGTCGATCATGCCCTCGGTCTCCCGGTAGGGGCTGGCGACCGAGCCGCAGTCGAGGTGGTCGCGGCCGATGACGATCGGCGCGGAGACCTCGCCCGAGGCGACCATCTCGTTGAAGCGGACGCCCGCCTTGTCCCGCTCTCCATACCCCAGCCAGCAGATCCGGGCCGGCAGGCCCTCGAAGGCGACCTTCTCGCGGGCCCCGCGCAGCCACTTCTGCAGGTGGTCGTTGTCGGGGAAGAGGTCCATGACCGCCTGGTCGGTGGCGTAGATGTCCTTCTCGTCGCCGGAGAGCGCGGCCCAGCGGAAGGGGCCCTTGCCCTCGCAGAAGAGCGGCCGGATGTAGGCCGGCACGAAGCCGGGGAACTCGAAGGCCCGCTCGTAGCCGCCCTTGCGCGCCTCGTCCCGGATGCTGTTGCCGTAGTCGAACACCTCGGCGCCGGCGTCCTGGAACTCGACCATCGCCTGGACGTGGCGGGCCATCGACTCCTGCGCGCGGTCGGTGAACTCCTCGGGCTTCTTCTCGGCGTAGTCGTGCCACTCGGACAGGTCGATGCCGGTCGGCAGGTAGGACAGCGGGTCGTGGGCGGAGGTCTGGTCGGTGACGATGTCGATGTCGACGCCCCGGCGCAGCAGCTCGGGGAAGACCTCGGCGGCGTTGCCGACGACGCCGACGGAGACGGCCTCCTTGTCGGCCTTGGCGCGCAGCACGCGTTCGACCGCGGAGTCGAGGTCGTCGGCGACCTCGTCGAGGTAGCGGCTCTTGACCCGCCGCCGCAGCCGGGCCTCGTCGACGTCGACGATGAGGCAGGTCCCGCCGTTGAGGGTCACGGCGAGGGGCTGGGCGCCGCCCATCCCGCCGCAGCCGCCGGTGAGCGTGAGGGTGCCGGCGAGCGAGCCTCCATACCTCTTGGCGGCGACGGCCGCGAAGGTCTCGTAGGTGCCCTGCAGGATCCCCTGGGTGCCGATGTAGATCCAGGAGCCGGCGGTCATCTGGCCGTACATCGTCAGGCCGAGGTGCTCCAGCCGGCGGAACTCCGGCCAGGTGGCCCAGTCGGGCACGAGGTTGGAGTTGGCGATGAGCACGCGCGGCGCCCACTCGTGCGTCCGGAAGACGCCGACCGGCCGGCCGGACTGGACGAGCATCGTCTCGTCCTCGCGCAGGTCGGTCAGGGTGCGCACCATCGCGTCGAAGCTGCGCCAGTCGCGCGCGGCGCGGCCGGTCCCGCCGTAGACGACGAGGTCGTCGGGACGCTCGGCGACCTCGGGGTCGAGGTTGTTCATGAGCATCCGCAGCGGTGCCTCGGTGGCCCACGAGCGTGCGGTGAGGGTGGTGCCGCGGGCTGCGCGGACGGGGCGTGCGCCTTCCATGGGGGTCTCCTTCGACGGGGGTGGTCGGTCGGTTTCCTCCATCAGACCGCCTCCGCGGCACCCGGGACAGGGGTATGGAGACGCTACCGTCTCGCATGCCAGACGCCTGACACTCCCCCACCCGACCGAGCGCACGCTCTGCACACCCCCCACCCGACCGAGCGCACGCTCTGCACGCGCCCCACCCGACCGAGCGCACGCTCTGCACGC
>CAZONQ010000372.1:0-1653 GCA_964581125.1 uncultured Ornithinimicrobium sp. | reverse complement strand
GATCTCGCTCATGGCTGCCATCCTGCCTCACCGTCGCGGCGAGCACGAGTCCGTCAGGGTCGGCGCCCGCGGTCGCGGGTGCCACCCTCACGGGACGGTGATCTCGACGCGCCGGTTGCGGGCCTGGGCCGCCTCGACCTGCTCGGGGGTCCCCTGCTCCTCGGCGACCGGCCGGTCGGAGCCGTGCCACTCGACGGAGACGTCCCAACCGGCGCCGAGCTCGTCGCGCAGGACCGTGGCCACCGCCCTGGCACGCTGCTCGGACAGCTCCTCGTTGCGCGCAGCGTCGCCCTGGCCGTCGGTGTGGCCGGCGACGACGACGGACCGCTCGTCCTGCGCCTTCAGGGTCCTGACGGCGACGGCGATCGCCCCGTCGGCCTCGCCCGTGAGTCTGGCCCTGTCGAAGTCGAAGAGGACCGAGGTGTCGAGGCTGACCGTGAGCTCCTCGCCGTCCTGGACGCTGGCCCCCGCCTCCTCGGTGCGGGTGGCGTAGGTGCGCAGGCTCTCCCCGGCCCCCTCCGCCGGGGTCCCCTCGGCGGCCGTCGTGACCGGCAGGCCCGCGTCCGGCAGGATGACGAGCTGCTCGCCGCCCGGATCGGCGACCTTGACCTCGAGGGTGATCTGCTGACCCGGCTCGACCATGGAACCTGCGTGGCAGTCGGGATCCTCGGCCATCCGGCCGGTGGGCGCGGCCGGACCGTAGGCGGCCAGGCCCTGGAAGCAGTGCTGGCCCTCGAGCCCGGGGAACTCGAACTGGTGCCGGGCGAGGGTGTAGGTGGGACGGAAGTCGCCAGCGTTGGCCATCGTGGTCCGTGCGGTGACGATCCCGCCCTCGCGGGTGACCCGGTCGATCGTGAGCACCTCGTCCCACCCGAACGGCACGCTCTCGGCCTCCGGCAGCGGGCTGACGGGGACGTCCCTGATCGTGCCCACGTCGGCGATCTCGACGTCGACGCTCTCCTCGCCGTCCGGCAGGGAGACGACGGCCCAGGCCGGCGCCTCGCCCCCGTCGCCGAGCTCGTCGTAGACCCTGGTCGACAGGCTGCACAGGCACCGGTCGTCCTCGTCGCGGACGGGCAGGTGCCGCACGCCCTCGCTGTCGACGACGGCGACGCGGGAGAACTCGTAGCCGCCCCGGGGGCGGAAGAAGCCGGGCTCGAACCACTGCGCGGCAGCGGTGTCGCTCGACACCCCGGCGATCCGGCCCGTGACCACGGCACGGGTGTCGTCCAGCCGGTGCACGCCGAACAGGGTGAACTTGTGGTCTTCCTCGGAGACGGTGTCGATCTCCTTCGGCCAGGTGCGCTCGACCGGGCTCGCGACGGGCACGGGCGTGTCGAGCTCGGGCCCGACCCCGGTCGCCGCCTCCTCGGTCGCCGTCGTGCCGTCGCCCGTCGACGGCGCGGTCCGCGACGCCGCTGCGTCCGGGGTCGCGGCGGTCGGGGTGGGGTCCGGCTGCGAGGCGGTGCCGTCGCAGCCCGCGAGGAGGAGCAGGACGGCCGCCGCAGCTGCGGCCGGGATCGTCGCACGCGTCATGGGTCCAGGGCTTCCTTCCGGGTGGCGTTCATCAGTGCGGGGCACCTCCGGTGCGGGGCGGGGCCTCACCAGGTGAACCAGGCGTAGGCCAGGCAGGCCACTGCGACAAGGGCCAGC
>CAZONQ010000371.1:0-1659 GCA_964581125.1 uncultured Ornithinimicrobium sp. | reverse complement strand
GAGCTTCTCCTCGGCGAACAGGCCGGCCTCGATCCGCTTGGCGAGCTCGACCTCCTGCTCGGCGTTGAGGAGCGCGACCTTGCCGATCTGCTTGAGGTAGTCCTTGACCGGGTCGGCCGTCGCGCCGGCGGTGACGACCTGCTGGGCGGGTGCGTCGTCGTCGTCGGCCGTCGACAGCACGAAGCTGTCGTCGTCCTTGGCGGAGTCCTTGGTGGCCTTGACCGGCTTGTCGCCGGCGTCCGCCGCGTCGTGGTCCTCCCCGTCCTCCAGGTCGTCCTCGACGTCGTCGTCCGGCTCCTCCGTGGTCTCGGCCGCCTTGGCCGCCGTCTTCTTCGCGGCGGCCGTCCGGCTGGCGCGCTTGGCGGGCGCGGGGGTGTCGCCCGCGGCGGCGCCGGCGGCGGACCGGGTGGTCGAGGCCTTCTTGGCGGTCGTCTTCTTCGCGGCGGCCTTCTTCGCCGTGGTCGTGCCGGCGGCCTTCTTCGCGGCGGTGGTGCCGGCGGCCTTCTTCGCGGCCGCCGGGGCGGCCTTCTTCGCGGCGGGCTTGTCGGCGGCCTTCTTCGCGGCGGCGGGCTCGTCGGCGGCAGCGGCCTTCTTCGCCGCGGTGGTCGTCCTGGCGGCGGTCGTCCTGGTGGTGGTCGTCCCGGCGGCGGTCTTCTTGGCCGTGCTCTTGCGCGCGGTGCGGCGACGGGGGGCGACGGCCTGGGAGGTGCCGTCGTCGCGGACCTCGATCGCCTGGTCGCTGAAGACGCGCAGGACCTTCTTCTGCGCGGCCGGCGTGGAGACGTCGGCCTGCTGGAGCGCGTCCCGGACCTGCGACATCGCCACGTGGCCGTCCTGCGTGCCCTGGGCCAGGAGCGTCTTGAGGGCCTCGTGGTCGAAGGCGGGCGGAAGCTCGGTCGGGGTGGGCGTGCGGGTGGTCTTGGCGGTCACTGGGAGAACCAACTCATTTCTGGCGCGGGCGGCGGGGCAGGGGGAGTCGTCGTGGCGAGTCGGGAGCTGTCGTGCACCCCTGCGTCGACGGCGGGTGACTCTGCCATTATAAAACGCCCGGGGCACGCCAGATATGCCCAGGCCACCCGAGCAGGTCCTTTCCCGTGCTCAGGTGGCCGTGAGGGTATGTCGTGCGGGCGCCCGGTCAGTCGTCCTCCCCCGCCTTGACGGCGAGCACCGGGCAGGTCGACTCGAGCAGGATCCGCTGGGCGTTGGAGCCCAGGATCAGCTTGCCGATCGGGGTGCGGCGGCGCAGCCCGATGACGATGAGGGTGGCGTCGCTCTCGTCGGCCACCTGCACCAGGTCCTCGGCCGGCTCGTTGCCGCGCACCAGCGCGCGGACCTCGTGCTCGATCCCGGCCTCGTCGAGGTCGTGCTGCACCGAGTTGAGCTCGTCCTCGAAGCGCTGCGCCTCGACGGCGTCGAAGTCGCGGCCCCCGCGGTGGGAGTTGACGACGACCAGCTTGGCCTCCCGCAGGAGCGCCTCTGCCCTGGCGGCTCGCAGCGCCGCGCGACCTTCACGGGTGGGGATGTAGCCGACGATGACCGACATGGGGACGCTCTCCTCGCTGTGGGGACCTCTTGGGAATCCTGAGTGGAGGTTACACGGTCGGCGCCGTTCGCACGCCCGCAGGCACGCAGCCGCCCGCGGCGGTCAGGCCGCCTGCG
>CAZONQ010000370.1:0-1667 GCA_964581125.1 uncultured Ornithinimicrobium sp. | reverse complement strand
AAGCACCTCGTCCTCTTCGACTTCTCCCTCACCCGCGCCGCAGCTTCCGCCACCGACGCGGGCACCCCGCCCTACCTCGACCCCTTCCTGGCCACCGACGGCAGGCCGCGCTACGACTCCCCCGCCGAGCGGTATGCCGCTGCCGTCGTCCTCTTCGAGATGGCCACCGGGTCGGCCCCGGCCTACGGGGACGGGAGCGCGCACCCGGCGGCCGTCGACGACGACGCGACGGTCGACGCCTCCGCCTTCGACCCGACCATCGCGCGGCCGATGGTCACGTTCTTCACCAAGGCGCTCGCACGGGATGCCGAGCAGCGCCACCACACCGTGGCCGAGATGCTGCGCGAGTGGGAGGCCGCGTTCTCCCCTGCCGCCACGACCGTGCCCGACAACGCCGACGAGCTCGCTGACGCGGCCACCCTGGACACGCCGCTGTCCAAGGCCGGCCTGTCCGCCCGCGCCCTGTCCGCGATCGAGCCGCTCGGGGTGACCACCGTCGGCGACCTGGTGGCAGAGGACCCGGTGCGGCTCACCGTGCTGCGCGGGTCGGCCATGGTCACCCGCGACGAGGTCCGCAGCCGTGCCAAGCAGTGGCGCACCCGCTTCGCCGACGCGGTCCGCGGCCTGGCCCCGTCGACGTCCGCGACCCTGCTGCCCTCCCCGATCGACGCGGCCGAGCTGCTCATGGCGCACACCGGCAAGGGCCGCTCAGCACCCCGGCAGGCGATGGCCCGCCTGCTCCTCAGCCCGGGCACCGACCTGGACGCCTTCGCCACCCAGGCCCAGCTCGCCGCGCACCTGCCCACCCCCGTCACGCCGGCCCGGGCCACCCAGGTCCTCGGCGCTCTCCAGGAGGGCTGGGCCGACCACGTCCGCACCCGCGACCTGCTGGTCAGGCTCGACCACGTCGTCCGAGAGCGGCTGCTCGAGCTCGGCGGGGTCGCCACCGTCGACGAGCTCGCCGACCACCTCCTGGCCACGATGACCCCGCGGGGTATGCCGTACAGCCGCACCGAGGCCGACGAGCACCGCCTCGTCCGGGGGCTCCTGCGCGTCGTGGTCGACCGGCAGCGTGCCCTGGTGCGCGCCGAGGCCGAGGACGAGGCGTGGCACACCCGCCGCCGGGACGGGCGGATGAGCCTGATCGCCACCGACGCCACGCTCATCGACGTCGCCGAGTCGCTGGGGAGGGACGCCGACCGGCTGGTCACCGCCAGCACCGGGGAGGAGCACGACCTTCTCGTGCCCGCCGACATCGTCGTCGAGCGACTCGCCCCGGGCACCACAGGGTCCGAGGCTGCCACCGCGCTCACGCCGAGCCGGCGCGTCGGCCTCGCCGCTGCGGTGTCGCAGCGGGCGGCCGCGTCCGGTGCCGGCGAGCTGCACCACCGCGACCTGCCCCATGCTGCGGCCGTCGGCCACGCCCTGCGAGGGGTGGCCGCACACCAGCTGCTCAGCCCCCACACGGTGCGGGAGAGGGTCCGTGCCCGCTTCCCGGAGCTCGCGCCGCTGCCGGACCGGCCCGACCTCGACACGGTCGTCGCGGCTGCCGACCTGGGCCTGGTCTACGACTCGGGCAAGCAGGCCTACCGCAGCCGGGCGGCCTCCGCCGACACGACCGGGCTGGACACCCGTCAGCCGACCCGCGTCGTCACCGACCACGCACC
>CAZONQ010000369.1:0-1669 GCA_964581125.1 uncultured Ornithinimicrobium sp. | reverse complement strand
GCTCGGCGGCAAGAACCCCAACGTCGTCTTCGCCGACGCCGACCTGCCGGCCGCGGTCGACAACGCCCTCACCGCGATCTTCCTCGACTCCGGCCAGGTGTGCTCCGCCGGTGCGCGTCTCCTCGTCGAGGAGGAGGTGCACGACCAGGTCGTCGACGAGCTGGTGCGCCGCGCCGAGCAGATCCGGATGGGCGGGCCGTTCGACCCGCAGGCCGAGACCGGGCCGCTCATCAGCGACGAGCACCGCGACAAGGTCTCGGCCTACGTCGAGGCGGCCCGGGCCGAGGGGGCCGTCGTGCGCTGCGGCGGCACCGTCCCCGACGGCGAGCTGGCGGCCGGCTCCTACTACCCGCCGACGATCCTCGACGGCTGCGCCACCACGATGTCGTGCGTGCAGGACGAGTCCTTCGGGCCGGTCCTCACCGTGGAGACGTTCTCCGGCGCCACCCGCGACGAGGCCGAGGACGCGGCCGTCGCGCTGGCCAACGACACCGTCTACGGGCTGGCCGGCGCGGTGTGGACCCAGGACGCCGGCCGCGCCGAGCGCGTCGCCTCCCGGCTGCGGCACGGCACGGTCTGGATCAACGACTACCACCCCTACGTCCCCCAGGCCGAGTGGGGCGGCATGAAGCAGTCCGGCGTCGGCCGCGAGCTCGGCGTCGCCGGCCTGCTCGAGTACCTCGAGACCAAGCACGTCTGGCACAACACCCGACCGGCCCCGGCCGACTGGTTCGGCGGGCGGACCGTCGCCGACCGAGGAGCGCCATGAGAGACCGTTACGACTACATCATCGTCGGGGGCGGCTCCGCCGGCTCCGCCCTGGCCAACCGGCTCTCCGCCGACCCCGGCACGACCGTGCTCGTCCTCGAGGCGGGGCGCGCCGACTTCGTCCTCGACCCGCTCATCCACATGCCGGCCGCGCTGATGTTCCCCTCCGGCAACCCGCTCTACGACTGGGCCTACGAGACCGAGCCCGAGCCGCACATGGGCGGGCGCCGCGTCGCCCACGCCCGCGGCAAGGTGCTGGGCGGCTCCTCCTCGATCAACGGGATGATCTTCCAGCGCGGCAACCCCGGCGACTACGACAAGTGGGCCGCGCTGGAGGGTATGGAGCACTGGGACTACGCCCACTGCCTCCCCTACTTCAAGCGGATGGAGACCACCCTCGCCGGCGCGGACGCCTGGCGCGGCGGGTCCGGGCCGCTCAAGCTCGAGCGCGGGCCGGCGAGCAGCCCGCTCTTCCAGGCCTTCTTCGAGGCCACGGTCCAGGCGGGCTACGCCCGGACCGACGACGTCAACGGCTACCGCCAGGAGGGCTTCGCGGCCTTCGACCGCAACGTCTACCGCGGCAGCCGGCTGTCGGCCTCGCGCGCCTACCTCTGGCCGGTGCGCGACCGGCCCAACCTCGACGTGGTCACGCTCGCCACCGTCACCGGCCTGCGCTGGCAGGGCGACCGGGTGACCGGCGTGGACCTCGTCCGGCCGCGGCGCCGGCACCGGTCCGTGGACGCCGGCGAGGTCGTCCTGTGCGGCGGCGCCTTCAACACGCCGCAGCTGCTGCAGCTCTCCGGCGTCGGCGACCCCGCGGTGCTGCGCGCCGCCGGCGTCGAGCCGCGGGTGGAGCTGCCCGGCGTGGGGGAGAACCTGCAGGACCACCTCGAGGTCTACC
>CAZONQ010000368.1:0-1677 GCA_964581125.1 uncultured Ornithinimicrobium sp. | reverse complement strand
GGGGTGCTCACGGACGCGACCGCCGACCTGGCGATGGCGCTGATCCTCATGACGACGCGCCGGCTCGGCGAGGCCGAGCGGCTCGTCCGGTCCGGCCAGGGCTGGCAGTGGGGCATGGGCCTCCTCCTCGGCTCGGGCCTGCAGGGCAGGACGCTCGGCGTCGTGGGGCTCGGCGGCATCGGGTCGGCCACGGCCCGGCGGGCCAGGGCGTTCGGGATGTCGGTGGTCTACACCGGGCGGCGCGACGCCCCGGCCGAACTGGTCGCCGAGCTCGACGCCCGGCGGCTGCCGCTCGAGGAGCTGCTCGCGGCCAGCCACGTCGTCTCGCTCCACGTCCCGCACAGCGCCCAGACCCACCACCTGCTCGGGGAGGAGGAGCTGCGCCTGCTGGGCCCCACGTCATACCTGGTCAACACCGCGCGCGGGGCGGTCGTCGACGAGGCGGCCCTGGTCGCGGCGCTGGAGCGCGGGGAGCTCGCGGGCGCGGGGCTGGACGTCTACGAGGACGAGCCGACGGTGCACCCCGGGCTGCTGGAGCGCGACGACGTCGTGCTGCTCCCCCACGTCGGCTCGGCGACCGTCGAGACGCGCACCGCGATGGCGCGGCTGGCCGCCGACAACGTCGTGGCCGTGCTCGCCGGGGAGGACGCGCTCACGCCCGTCCGGTGAGGCGCGTGACACCTGTCACCGCCAGCTCGTGACGCCTGGGGATGGCGGGCGGGCCCGGCCCCGACCGACGCTGGTGGCATGGACGACGAGACACCGGCCGTCGAGCTGCGCGGCCTGATCAAGACCTTCCGGCCCCGGGGCGCCGAGCCCGTCCGCGCCGTCGACGGAGTCGACCTGGGCATCGGGCGCGGGGAGGTCGTCGCCTTCCTGGGGCCCAACGGCGCGGGCAAGACGACCACGCTCGACATGGTGCTCGGCCTGACCAGCCCGACGTCGGGGACGGTGAGCGTCTTCGGCGGGCCGCCGCGGCGCGCCGTCGCCGAGGGACGGGTCTCGGCCGTGCTGCAGACCGGCGGGCTGCTGCGTGACCTGTCGGTGCGGGAGACGGTGCGGATGATCGCCTCGACCTTCCCCGAGCACGCCGGCGTCGAGGAGGTCATCGAGCGGGCCGGGCTCACCCGGCTCGCCGACCGCAAGGTGTCCAAGGCCTCCGGCGGCGAGCAGCAGCGGCTGCGCTTCGCCCTGGCGCTGCTGCCCGACCCGGACCTGCTCGTCCTCGACGAGCCGACCGCCGGGATGGACGTCTCGGCCCGCCGCGACTTCTGGGACACGATGCACGCCGAGGCCGGCGCGGGGCGCACGATCGTCTTCGCCACCCACTACCTCGAGGAGGCCGACGCCTTCGCCCGCCGGATCGTCATGGTCGCCCACGGCCGGGTGGTCGCGGACGGCACGACCGAGCAGATCCGCTCGCGCGCCAGCGGGCGCACGGTCAGCGCGGACCTGCCGGTCGACCCTTCCGCGGCGACCCACGCGCTGCAGGCGCTGCACTCCATACCCGAGGTGCACGAGGTGACCACCGCCGGACGGCGCGTGCAGGTGCGCTCCGGCGACTCCGACGCCGTCGCCCGCGCGCTCCTCGGCGAGCTCGGCGGCAGCGCGCTGGAGATCACCAGCGGCTCCCTCGAGAGCGCCTTCCTCGCCATCACCGGCGGCGCCCACGGCGCC
>CAZONQ010000367.1:0-1685 GCA_964581125.1 uncultured Ornithinimicrobium sp. | reverse complement strand
ATACCCGAGTCGCTGTGGGCCGAGCTCGACCCCGACCCGGTGCTCGGCGGCGTCTTCTCGATCCGCATGGTCGGCGAGCCCGACGCCGTGCCGCCTCCCGAGGTGTGGGCGTGATCGCCGACGACATCGCTGCGGCCCTGCCCGAGCTGCAGGCGGCTGACGAGTCGCGGATGACGGAGCGGTTCATCATCGACCGCCCGACGGGCACCGAGGTCGACGACGACGGCGACCAGACGACCACCTACGAGGTCATCTACGACGGTCCCGGTCGTGTGCCGCCGTACTTCCCGCACCCGCAGACCCCGGACGTCGGCGCCGGCACGGTTACGGTGGAGCGCGCGATGTGGCGCATCCCCGCCCCTGAGCGCATTCCCGTCCTGGCGTCGGTGTGGGCCGGCCCGATCAGGCCCGGTGACCGTGGCCGCCGCTACGTGGACGGGACGACCCTGCTGGAGACGGTGCTGGTCATCGGCCAGCACGCGGCGACGCAGGCGACGGCGACCCGGCTGATCGTGGACGACCCGACGGGGGGTGCTTTCGCATGAGCGGGATCTCCTTCGACATGTCCGACCTGGACCACCTGGCCGCGGACCTGACCGCGGCCGTGGACGAGGTGAACGAGGGTGCCCCGAAGGCCGTGCGCAAGGCGGGCCGGGAGGCGCGCGATGAGTGGCGGGAGGCGGCCGGCACGACCGCGCACTTCAAGATCGGCCCGACGGTGACGATGTCGGAGGAGTGGAAGGGCGACACGCTGGAGGTGTCTGTCGGCCCGGACCGCCGGTACGGGGCCGCGCGCCTGGCGGGCATCTCGATCTGGGGCGGCGCGAACGGTGGCGGCGGGCGAGGCCCGAAGCCGGAGGCATTCATGGACACGGCTGCCGACACGCTCGGTGACGAGCTGGGCAAGCTCGTGTCGCGGGTGCTGTCGTGAGGGAGCACCTGCGGGCGGTCCGCACCTTCCTGGCGCCGCTGAACCGTCCGGTGCACCTGTTCCGCGCCGACGGCCCGGACGAGCACACCACGCCGCCGGTGCCGTACCTGGTGCTCGGCGCCGGGTGGGCGCCGGGCGAGGCCCCGGTGTGTGGCACGACGGACTCCGTGGACACCGAGGTCGTCATCACGTGCGTGGGCGCGTCGGTGGAGGCCGCAGACGTCCTGGCGGGCGTGGTGCGTCGCCACGTGTCCCCCTCCGGCGCCCTGTCGCGGGTGCCGATGACCGGCCGCTTCGTGCAGGTCCGGGTGTCCATGACGACGCAGGCCGAGCCGGACCGTGACATGCGGCTGCCGGGCACCGGCACCCATCCCGGCGTGGCTCACGTGCTGCTGCGCCTGACGTCCGAACCGACCCAGACGTGAGTGTGCCCCTGCGGGCCCATTCGCAGGGGCGTGGTTCGGATTTCCCTCCGAGCCGTGGCGGGGAACTACCCCAGGCTGGGCCGCGCTGCGCTAGTTCGCGAAAGGTTCTCCGGCTCCCGGAGCGCCTGCCAATCATACCGCAAAGGGAGGCGCCGTGAGACGTGTATGGGCCTACAGCAGGCAGACCGGCCGGAAGCGGGCGGTGCCCGAGTCCTGGTTGAGCGTGTTCCCCGACGAGTGGGCGCGCACCCCTTCGGCCCGTGCGGCCGAGCCTGACCCCGTGGACAAAGACCCCGACGGCGTGACCGTCGAGGACCCCGAGCCCGTCA
>CAZONQ010000366.1:0-1687 GCA_964581125.1 uncultured Ornithinimicrobium sp. | reverse complement strand
GACGACCACCCGGACCATGTACGAGATCACCCTCGGCGAGCACCCCACCCTGCAGGTGCCGGTCCTGGAGTTCCGCGGCGCGCCGGTCGCGATCGACGCCACCGCCGTCGCCCGCACCGGCGTCCTGCCCCAGATCAACACCGGTATGGCCGGTCGGGTCGCCGGGACGGGTCAGGTCGGGGCGGGTCTCGTCACGCCTCCGGCGGAGGTCTTCGTCGCGGCGCTGCGCGCGCTGGCCGAGCGGGTGCCCACCGGCGGCGGGGGTGCCGCGTGACCGCGCTCCACGAGCTGGGCCTGGTCGAGCTGACCCGCCTGCTGCGCTCCCGCGAGGTCGGCGCCCGCGAGGTCCTCGCCGACCACCTCGACCGGGTCGAGCAGGCCGACCGCGAGGTCAACGCGGTCGTGACCCTGGTGGCCGAGCAGGCGATCGCCCGGGCGACCGAGGCCGACGAGCGCGCGGCGGCGGGCGAGGAGCTGCCGGTGCTGCACGGCATACCGATGACCCACAAGGACACCCTCGCGACCGCGGGGATCCGCACGACCAGCGGCTCCCCGCTCCTCAAGGACACCGTGCCCGAGCACAGCGACCTGATGGTCGAGCGGCTGTGGGCCGCGGGCGTCATCGCGACCGGCAAGAACAACGTGCCGGAGTTCGCCGCGGGGTCGCACACCTTCAACACGCTCTTCGGGACGACCGGCAACCCCTACGACACGACGCGGTCGGCTGGCGGCTCGTCCGGGGGCGCGGCCGCGGTGCTGGCGACGCGCGTGCAGGCCCTGGCCGACGGGACCGACATGGGCGGCTCGCTGCGCAACCCCGCGGCGTGGTGCAACGTCGTCGGGCTGCGGCCCTCGCAGGGCGTCGTCCCGGTCGTGCCCAGCCCCAACCCCGAGGCGAGCCTGAGCCGGCACGGGCTCATGGCGCGGTCGGTGGACGACCTCGCGCTCGGCATGTCCGTCGTGGCCGGGCCGCACCCGGCCGTGCCGGCGGCGTGCCCGGCGGGCGGGGCGGACTTCGCCGCGCTGCTGGCCGACGAGGGACCGGCCGACCTGCGCGGGGTGCGCGTCGGGCTGTCGGTCGACCTGGGCCGGGGCGTGCCGGTCGACCCGGCGGTGCGGGCGCTCGTCGAGGCCCAGGCCACGGTGCTCGCCGAGCTCGGTGCCACGGTCGAGGAGGCGGCGCCGGACCTGTCGGACGCCGACGAGGTCTTCGACGTGACGCGGGCCTTCGACATGGGCACCAACCTGCGCCGCCTCGTCGCCGAGCACCGCGACGACGGCCTCGTGCGCGACGACGTCGTCTGGAACGTCACGCGTGGCCTCGACCTCACCGGCGCCGACCTCATGTCGGCGGCCGAGGCGCGCGGGCGGCTGGACGCGGCGGTGCGCGAGTGGTTCGGCGGCTTCGACCTGCTGCTCACCCCCACCGTGCAGACGATGCCCTTCCCGGTCGACGAGACGTGGCCGCGGGAGATCGACGGCGTGCACCTGGAGACCTACATCGAGTGGATGCGCTCCTGCTCGCTCGTCTCGGCGACCCGGTGCCCGGCCCTGTCGGTGCCCGGCGGCTTCGTCGACGGGCTGCCCGTCGGGATCCAGCTGGTGGCCGCGCCCGGCGCGGACGTGCGGCTGCTGGCCCTGGGCCGGGTCTACGAGCGCGCGACCGGCCACGCCAGGACCGCGCCGA
>CAZONQ010000365.1:0-1701 GCA_964581125.1 uncultured Ornithinimicrobium sp. | reverse complement strand
GGCGTCAGCGTGACGACGGTCGGGCGCATCGCCCGGTGCCTGGAAGGCGGCTCCGGCGGCTACCGCGCCGCCCTCGAGCATCGCGCCTGAGCAGCACCCCCGCCCCACCGCACACCCCCACGCCCCGGAAGGTCCCGATGACCCCGCCCACCCAGCCGCGCGAGCGCCTCCGCGTCGCGATCCAGAAGAGCGGCCGGCTCGGAGAGCCCGCCCGCGAGCTGCTCGCGTCCTGCGGACTCACCTGGCGGGAGAGCCGCGACCGGCTCTTCCTCTACGGCGAGAGCCTGCCCGTCGACGTGCTCCTCGTGCGCGACGACGACATCCCCGGCCTCATCGCCGACGGGGTCTGCGACCTCGGGATCGTGGGCCGCAACGTCCTGGTCGAGCACGCCCTGGAGCGCGAGGCGGCCGGGCGGCCGGCCGGCCTGCGCGAGTGGCGCCAGCTGGGCTGGGGCGCCTGCCGGCTCGCCGTGGCCGTCCCGGAGGAGCAGGGCTGGCGGGGCGCCGGCCAGCTGGCCGGCCTGCGGATCGCCACCTCCTACCCCCGCACGCTCGGCCGGTGGCTCGAGGAGCAGGGCGTGGAGGCCGAGCCGGTCCTGCTCAACGGCTCGGTCGAGATCGCGCCGCGGCTGGGCCAGGCCGACGTCGTCTGCGACCTCGTGTCCTCCGGAGCCACGCTGCGCGCCAACCAGCTGCGCCCCGTGACGACCGTCCTGGAGTCCGAGGCGGTCATCGCCGGCCCGGGCACGACCCTGGAGGACGGGCGCCAGGAGATCGCCGACCTCCTGCTCCGCCGCCTCGACGGCGCCCTGCGCCTCAAGGAGTCCAGGCTCCTCATGCTGCGCGTGCCGCGTGCGGACCTCACGACGGTGCTGGCCGCGCTGCCCGCCGGCGACGAACCCACGGTGCTCCAGGTCGACGACCGCGACGAGCTCTCCGTCCAGGCGCTCGTGCACGGTTCCGTGCCCTGGTCGCGGCTCGAGGACCTCAAGCAGGCCGGCGCCCGCTCGCTCATGGTGCTGCCGGTGGAGGGGATGCTGGCATGAACGTCCTGACCTGGACCGACCTGTCGGCGGAGGAGCGTGCCGAGGTGCTGCGCCGCGCCACCGCTGCCGCCGGGGCCGAGGTGACCGCCGGGGTGGCCGCCATCCTCGAGCAGGTGCGCACGGGCGGGGACGCCGCGCTCCGCGAGCTCACCGCGCGGCTCGACGGTGCCGACCTCACCGCCCTCGAGGTGACGGTCGAGGAGCGCGACCGGGCCGTCGCCGCCCTCGACCCGCTGCTGCGCGCCGCGATCACCGAGGCGGCCGGGCGGATCCGCGCCTTCCACGCGGCCGGCATGCGCCAGGAGTATGCCGTGGAGACCGCTCCCGGCCTCGTCTGCCGGCGCGTCGTGCGGCCGGTGCGGCGGGTCGGTCTCTACGTGCCCGCCGGCTCCGCGCCGCTGCCGTCCACCGCGCTCATGCTCGGCGTCCCGGCCCAGCTGGCCGGCTGCCCAGAGGTGGTGCTCTGCACGCCGCCCCGCCCCGACGGCACCGCCGACCCGGCCGTCCTCGCCGCGGCCGCCGAGTGCGGGATCACCAGGATCTTCCTCGTGGGCGGCGCGCAGGCCGTCGCGGCGATGGCCCACGGCACGGAGTCGGTGCCGGCCTGCGACAAGATCTTCGGCCCCGGCAACGCCTGGGTCACCGAGGCCAAGCG
>CAZONQ010000364.1:0-1724 GCA_964581125.1 uncultured Ornithinimicrobium sp. | reverse complement strand
TGCCGCCGGTGCACGAGCCGACCCGCAGGTCGCCGGCACCGGTCGACGCGGTGAGCCCGAGGCAGCGGTCGACCCGGACGTTGCCGGCGCCCGAGCGCACCCGGGCCTCGCCGCTGGAGCCGCTCAGGGTGATGGTGCCGAACTTCGTCGACGCCTCGACCGGGACGCCGCCCGGGACCTCGACCTCCACGTCGACGTCGGTGCCGGACCCGCCGATCGTGAGCGGGCCGAAGGAGAAGCCACGGCGCCGGCCGTCGGTGCCGACGTCCTGCTGCGGCACGTCGACGAGCAGCACGCCGTCGTCGACGCGGACGGTCGCGCCGGACAGGTCGAGGCCCTCGGCGTGCAGCAGGCGGACCTTGGCGAGCCCGTCGTCCGGCTCGCCCGGAGCTCCGGGGGCGCGGTGGGTGACGGTGACGTCGCCGCGGTGGTTGCGCACGACGACGGACGTGCAGCCGGTGAGGTCGTGGGTGGTGGGGATGATCTCGGTGCTCATGGGGATCTCCTGGGGTCAGGCCCAGCCGGTGACCCGGCGGGCCCCGGTGACGGCGGTGGTGGTGGGGCGTGCGGTGGCGTCGCCGGAGGTGGCGGCGCGGACGGTGTGGACGAGCCAGGTGTTGAGCGACTGGCCCGCCGCGGCGGCCCGCTCCTCGGCGCGGACCTTGAGGTGCTCGGGGAGCCGCAGCGAGATGCGCGCGGTGTCGCCGCCGTCCGCGTCCGGCTCCGGAGGCGCTGGTGGCACGGGCGGCGTCGGCAGGGTCGGCGCCGCCGACCCGGACGGCCCGGACCCGGTGCGCGTGACCGTGACGAGCGGCTCGCTGCCGCCCATCGTCACGGTCACCACGGCGTCGTCCAGCTCGGTGTTGACCTGGGCTGCCGTGTCGGACATGGCCCGCACGAGCGCGAGCCGCAGGCCCGGCTCGAGGGCGGCGGCCAGCCGGCCGGCGATGTCGCGGACGTGGTCGTCGGCCAGGGCGGTGGCCCGGTCGAGGTCCGCGGCGACGGATTCGAGGTAGGGAGAGAGGTCCATGGTGCCAGTATGACGCCTCCATGACGTCATACGCAAGCGGTGGGTGTTGACTATGGCGTCACACTGATGTCAGTATGGCGTCACATCCCTGTCCCTCCCAGCCCAAGGACCCGCCATGGAACACCTCATGAACCACCTCGTCGGCCGCAGCATCGCCCAGGAGCGGGAGCGCGACCTCACCCTCGGTCTCGCGCTCCGACGGGCGGAGTCCAGCCGCCCGCGCCGTCAAGAGGAGCCCCGGCCGCCGCGCCCCCGCCGCGGCGGCACGCCCCTCGTCGCCCACGTCTGACCCGCCCCGGGGCGGGAGCACGACCTCTGCCCGGCGCGGGGGCCGCGGTCCGTCGGTCGTCTTCGTTAGTGTGATGCCGATGGTGTCCGAGCTTCCCCTCCTCGTCGAGGTCGTGCTGAAGGCCGTGGTGGTGCTGGCGGCCTTCCTCGTGCTGCCCCTCGGCCTGGGCCAGCTCGAGCACAAGTTCATGGGCCACGCCCAGGGGCGTCTCGGGCCGATGGAGGCCGGACCGCACGGCATCCTGCAATTGGTCGCGGACGGCATCAAGTTCGCTCAGAAGGAGGACGTCACCCCCGCCGCGGCGGACCGCCCGGTCTTCCGCCTGGCGCCGGCGGTCGCCCTCGTGCCCTACCTCGTCGCCCTCGCGGCCGTCCCGTTCAGCGCGACCTGGGTCGCCGCGGACGT
>CAZONQ010000363.1:0-1730 GCA_964581125.1 uncultured Ornithinimicrobium sp. | reverse complement strand
GCCAAGGCCGCCGATGCGATCTCGCAGTCGATGATGGAGTCCTCGGACGACGAGTTCACCGTCGACGAGAAGCAGGCCGACTGTGTCGGCGAGGGCCTGGTGGACAAGATCGGCGTCGACAAGCTGAAGAGCTACGGCATGCTGAACGACGACCTGACCGTCGACGACTCCGTCACCGACGTCACCATGGAGGAGGCGGACGCGGACAACGCCGCCGCCGTGATCATCGGCTGCGTCGACGCCCAGGCGATGATGGCCGAGCAGTTTGCCGCCGACGACACCATGACCGACGAGCAGAAGGAGTGCGTCTCCGACGCTCTCGACGACGAGGCGCTGACCGGCATGTTCTCCCTCATCTTCCAGGGCAAGGAGGAGGAGGCGACCAACGAGCTCATGGGGCCGCTCATGAGCTGCATGATGGGCTGACCCCTACCTCGTCGCCACGCGCAGCCGCACGGGCCGACGACGACTGGCGACAGGAGCCGACCTGTCGCTCTTCGGCCTGCGGCCCGGCGGCAGACGTCAGCCGGTCCGCCTACGCACCTCCGCATACCTCCGCAGCACCTCGCGCGTCGGAGCCACCTCCACGCCGAGCTCGTGCAGCCGCGAGGCGTCGAGCACCGGACGGTGGGCGAGGAAGACCGTCTGCTCCGGGCCGTACTCCGTCAGCCCCAGCCGCCGACCCACCGCGAGCGCCCGCCGCAGCAGCGGCTCGGGCACGACCAGCGTCCGCTTGCCGAGCACCCGGGCGATCTCCGGCACCGTGACGGTCCCCTCCCCCGCGACGTTGAAGACGCCGGTCACCGGCGAGTCCACCGCGGCGAGCACGACCCGCACGACGTCCTCGTCCCACACCAGCACGAACGGCGACTCCGCCCCGGCCAGCCGCAGGATGAAGCGCCCCGCCCACAGCCGGGTGATCTGGTTGTCGACCCGCTCCCCCAGGATCGTCCCGATGCGCAGCACCACCTGCTCCAGCTGCGGGGTCCGCTCGCGCTCGGCGGCGAGCATCTCCTCCACCTGCCGCTTGTGGTCGGCGTAGGCGAACTCGACGTTGCCCCGCAGCGGCGCGTGCTCGGTCAGCGGCACGTGGTTGTCCGCGTGGTAGCCGTAGGCCGCACCGCTGGAGGACACCACGATCCGCCGCACCCCGTGCGCGCGGCAGGCGTCGAGCACGTGCCGGGTGCCGTCGACGTCGACCGCCCGCTCCCGCGCACGGTCGGACCGCTTGCCGGGCGTCACGACGCTGGCCAGGTGCACCACCACCTCCGGGCGGTGCTCGCCGACCACCCGGTCGACGGTATGCCGTTCGGTCACGTCCATGCGCACGTGCACCGCCCCGGGGGCCGGGCGGGCAGGGTCGCGCACGTCGGCGCTCACGACGTCGCGCCCGCCCGCGACGAGGCCGGGGACCACGGAGGAGCCGAGGAAGCCCGAGCCGCCGGTGACGAGAACCTTCACGGGACCTCCGCGACAGCCGCGTCGGACCTCGCGCTCACGCCCGTGCGCCGCTTCCAGACGGCGGCCACGGCCAGCCCGGCGATGATGTCCCAGATCCCCCACCAGGCGGCGACGAGCGCCATACCTCCGAGGCCGCCGAAGAAGCTGAAGACGAGCAGCAGGCCCAGGCCGGCGTTGCGGATGCCCACCTCGAAGGTGGACGCCTTCACCGACGCCTCGGGCAGCCGCGCGGCGCGGCCGATGGCATAACCCAGGAGCAGCGCCAGCGC
>CAZONQ010000362.1:0-1737 GCA_964581125.1 uncultured Ornithinimicrobium sp. | reverse complement strand
GGTCCGGGCGCGGCGGCGCCGCCGCCCTGGGTGCCGAGGCGGTCGCCCGGCTGCGGACCGCGGGGCACGACGTGCTCGAGATCGAGGCCGGCTCCCTCGAGGAGGCCCGCGCGCGGTGCCGGGCGGCGGTCACCGGAGGCGTCGACGTGCTGGCCGTGGCGGGCGGAGACGGCGCGGTGAGCCTCGCGACCGACCTGTGCGCCGGCACCGGCACCGCCGTCGGCATCCTGCCCGCCGGGACCGGCAACGACAACGCCCGCTCGCTCGGCGTCCCCCGCGACCGGGAGGGTGCCCTGCGCACCCTCGTCGCAGGCCACCGCCGCACCGTCGACACCCTCCACGTGGCCGAGCTCGACCGCCACGTCCTCGGGTCGGTCAACGCCGGCCTCGACGCCCGGATCGCCCGCCGCGCCACCCGGCTGCCGCGCCGGCTGGGCGCCGCCAGCTACACCGTCGCGGCCCTCGTCGAGATCGCCCGGCTCCGGTGGACCCCGCCGCTGCGCTACCGGCTGACGGTGACCGGGCCGCACGACGAGGAGGCCGAGGACCTCGACGCGCTGGTCGTGGTGCCGGCCAACATGCCCTACCTCGGCGGCGGCCTGCACCTGTCGCCCGGCAGCGACCCCACTGACGGGCTGCTCGACCTGGTCGTGATCAGGCCGGTCACCCCGGCCCGCGCCCTGGCGCTGCTGCGCGCGGTCCGGGCGGGACGCCATACCTCCATGACCGAGGTCGAGGTGCGGCCGGCCACCCGGGTGCGCGTGGAGGGACCGGCGGACGTCCTCGCCCACGGCGACGGGGAGCCGCTGGGCCCGCTGCCGCTGACCGTGCGCGTGGCGCCGTCGTCGCTGCAGGTGGTCGCGCCCCCGCTGGCATAGCCTGAGGGCATGTCCACCCCCGCCGAGCGCTACGCCCTGTCCCGCGAGCGGTCCGCCTGGGAGGCCAGCCCGGCCGGCCGGTTCGCCGCCACGCTCGACTTCGAGCTGGACGACTTCCAGCTCGAGGCGATCCGCGCCGTCCAGGACGGCGCCGGGGTGCTCGTCGCCGCGCCCACCGGCTCCGGCAAGACCGTCGTGGGGGAGTTCGCCGTCGCGATGGCCCTGGAGACCGGGCGCAAGGCGTTCTACACCACCCCGATCAAGGCGCTGTCCAACCAGAAGTACCACGACCTCGTCGCCCGCCACGGCGCCTCGCAGGTCGGGCTGCTGACCGGCGACTCCTCGATCAACGGCGACGCCCCCGTGGTGGTGATGACCACCGAGGTGCTGCGCAACATGATGTATGCCGCGTCCCCCACCCTGCGCGGGCTCGGCTTCGTGGTCATGGACGAGGTGCACTACCTGGCCGACCGCTTCCGCGGTGCCGTGTGGGAGGAGGTCATCATCCACCTGCCGCAGTCGGTGCAGGTGATCTCGCTGTCGGCGACCGTGAGCAACGCCGAGGAGTTCGGCGACTGGCTGCGGTCCGTGCGCGGCGGCGAGGGGACCGAGGTCATCGTCTCCGAGCACCGGCCGGTGCCGCTGTGGCAGCACATGATGGTCGGGACGCACCTGTTCGACCTCTTCGTCACCGAGGGCGGCCGCGGGGGCACCACCCGGGTCAACCCCGAGCTGCTCCAGCGGATCTCGCAGGCCGAGCGGTCGACGACCGGCTGGTCGAGAGAGGACGCCGGCGGTCCGCGCGGGCGGCGGGGGCAGCCGCGCGGCGGCGGCCGGGGGCCGGCGCCGCGGGGACGGG
>CAZONQ010000361.1:0-1739 GCA_964581125.1 uncultured Ornithinimicrobium sp. | reverse complement strand
GTAGGCGCGGCCACCGGTGTGATCCTTCGAGTGATCTCTCACAACCGACTCGAGAAGGAGCACCACGATGGCCGCTGGCCCCATTATCGACCCTGAGCAGTTCCTCCACGACCAGCTGGCACAGGCCAGTCCGGACCTGATGCGCGAGCTGCTGCAGACCTTCACCAACGCCCTGCTTTCGGCGCAGGCCGACGCGGTGTGCGGCGCCGACTACGGCACCCGCACCACCGAACGCACGAACCGGCGCAACGGGTACCGGCACCGCGACCTGGACACCCGCGTCGGCACCCTGGACGTGGCGATCCCCAAGCTGCGCGAAGGCAGCTTCTTCCCCGACTGGCTGCTGGAGCGGCGCCGCCGCGCCGAGGCCGCGCTGACCACCGTGGTCGCGACCTGCTACCTGCTCGGGGTGTCGACCCGCCGGATGGACAAGCTGGTGACCGCCCTGGGCATCACCGGGCTGTCCAAGTCCAGGTCTCGACCATGGCCCAGGAACTGGATGAGCACGTGGAGTCCTTCCGCACCCGACCGCTGGACAACGGGCCGTACACGCGTGGCGGCCGACGCGCTGGTGCTGAAGGTCCGCGAGGGCGGGCGCGTGGTCAAGGTGTCCGCACTGGTGGCGACCGGGATCAACGCCGAGGGGTACCGGGAGATCCTCGGCCTCCAGGTCGCCACCGGTGAGACCACCGCCTCCTGGCTGGGCTTCTTCCGCGACCTGGTCGCCCGCGGCCTGACCGCGGCCGGTCCGGTGGGACTGGTCACCTCCGACGCCCACGCCGGCCTGGTCGAGGCGATCGGCGCGACGCTGTCGGGAACGGCGTGGCAGCGCGTGCTCCCGCCCACTACGCGGCCAACCTCATGTCCGCCACGCCGAAGAGCAGCTGGCCGTGGGTGAAGGCGTTGCTGCACTCGGTGTACGACCAGCCCGACGCGACCAGCGTGCAGGCCCAGTTCGACCGGGTGATCGACGCCCTGGCCGGCAAGCTGCCCGCGGTCGCGGGCCACCTGGAGGAGGCGCGAACGGGCATCCTGGCGTTCACCGCCTTCCCCAAGGAGGTGTGGCGCCAGATCTGGTCGAACAATCCGAACGAGCGGCTCAACCGCGAGATCCGCCGGCGCACCGACGTCGTCGGCATCTTTCCCAACCGCGAGTCGATCATCCGCCTCGTCGGTGCCGTGCTGGCCGAGCAGCACGACGCCTGGGCCGAGCAACGCCGCTACATCGGCCTCGACGTCCTCACCCGCTGCCGCGCCGCCCTCACCGAGGCCTCCGAGCCGGCCGACCCGACCCAGGAGGTGAGCACCACCCTCGTCCCCGCCCTGACCGCCTAACCCCTCACCGAGGGATCACACTCGTACACCACTCCACCGGACTTGACCCGTACAGATGTTGCTTGATGCTCAGCTCAAAACTAGATGCCGAACTCTGGTGGTCGTAGTTGCGCGCCGCGCTCAAGTACGGTCCGCCCCAGCTGCCCGAGGACCCGTTCGCCGGTTGCTGCACCCGCCCCGTGTGAGAGAGCGGAGCAAGGCTGCACGTGGCCACCAATTGGCCACCACAGCACCGCCGCGACCAGCGTTCGTTGCGTCAGGGACCGTTGTTTGCGCAGGCCACGGCGACTGCTGCACCCGCTCTATTACCGGGCCTCTGCCTTCTAATCAGCGGATCGCCTGACCGTCAGGATTACTGACGCCAGGGGTGGAGCACACGACCGTTCCCGGCCCGCCTGACGTGT
>CAZONQ010000360.1:0-1752 GCA_964581125.1 uncultured Ornithinimicrobium sp. | reverse complement strand
CGAGGATGCCGTAGACGCCGAGCCCGGCGAGGACGGCGACGAGCAGGTAGGGCAGGGCCGGACGGATCATGCCTCCCCCTCCTTGCCGCCGACCGGGGCGCGCGCGACCGCGACGGCGGCCACGAGCGCGAGCAGCAGCAGCCCCGAGAGCAGCTCGAAGGGCCAGACGTAGGTGCCGAGGACGCCGCGGGCGACGTCGGTGTTCGTCGGGCCGGTCACCTTCACCGCGGACCACCCCGAGCCGGCGACGAGCGCCCCGCCGAGCAGGACGGTCGTGCCCGCGCCGACGAGGGCGGCGCCCCCGCGCTGGGCCCGGGTGGTGACGACCGGCACGCCCCCGGTGCGCGTGAGCATGAGCGCGAAGAGGATGAGGACGACGACGGCGCCGACGTAGACGAGGAGCTGGACCAGCCCGACGAGCTCGGCGCCCAGGACGAGGTAGCAGCCGGCCAGGCCGGCGAGCGCCACGACCAGCCACAGCGCCGCGTGGAGCACCTGGCGGGAGACGACCGCGAGCAGGCCGGAGCCCGCGGTGAGCAGGCCGACGGCCACGAAGAGCACGTCGAGACCGCTCACTCCTCACCCCGGCTCACGTCATACCCCTCGTAGCCCTCCGGCCACGTGGACTCCGGGACGTTCTCCATCCAGGTGCCCAGCCGCTCCTTGTCGTGGAGCAGGTTGCGGATGTCGCCCTCGGCGTAGGCGAAGTCGGGCGCCCAGAAGAGCGCGTCGAAGGGGCAGACCTCGATGCAGATGCCGCAGTACATGCACAGGGAGTAGTCGAGGTCGAAGCGGTCCAGGACGTTCTTCTGGCGTGCGCGGCCGCCCTCGGTCTCCGGCGGGACGGTCTCCTTGTGCGAGTCGATGTAGATGCACCACGCCGGGCACTCGCGCGCGCAGAGCATGCAGGAGGTGCAGTTGTCCTCCAGGAGCGCCACCACGCCGCGGGAGCGCTCGGGCAGCTCCGGCTCGACGTGAGGGTACTGACGGGTGTGCGCGCCGCGGGCGAGGACCTTGGCGGTCGTCGTCATCCCCTTGAGCAGGCCCTTCATGACACCACCACGATCCCGACGCCGGTGAGCGCGAGCTGGAGCAGGGCCACGGGCAGGAGCACGAGCCAGGCCAGCCGCTGGAGCTGGTCCTCGCGCACGCGCGGCCACGCGACGCGGAACCAGAGGAAGAGGGTGCCGACCGCGGTCGCCTTGAGCAGCGTCCACAGCGCCCCGACCGCGCCGACGTCGCCCCACGGGCCGCGCCAGCCGCCGAGGAAGAGGACGGTGAACAGCAGGGCCATGACGACCATGCCGGCGTACTCGGCGAGGAGGAAGAAGGCGAAGCGCAGGCCGGTGTACTCGGTCAGGGGGCCGAAGACGATCTCGGCGTCGGCGACCGGAGCGTCGAAGGGCGTGCGCTGCAGCTCGGCGACGCTGGCGGCGAGGAAGACGAGGGCGCCGGGCAGCTGCCAGAGCAGCCACCACCAGGACCAGGCCTCGACGACACCGGTGAGCGAGAGCGTGCCGGCGGCCAGCGCGACCGAGGCCGCGGCGAGGACCATCGGCAGCTCGTAGGACACCAGCTGGGCGCCCGCGCGCATGCCGCCGAGCAGAGAGTACTTGTTGCCGCTGCCCCAGCCGGCCATGAGCGTGCCGATGACCCCGACGCTCGTGGCGGCGAGGACGAGGAGCAGGGAGGCGGGCACGTCCGCGGCGACCCAGGTCGCGCTGAACGGGACGGCCGCGAGGGCGACGAGGT
>CAZONQ010000359.1:0-1789 GCA_964581125.1 uncultured Ornithinimicrobium sp. | reverse complement strand
GCCACTCACGTGGGTGGGTTCGGCACCCGCCGCGTCAGTGTGCGGCCCGGACCGCCAGCGAGAGGAGGCGCGCGGGGCCGGAGGCGTCCGGGGCGGCCCCGCCGGCCCGGCCGGTGGCGGCCCGGTCGAGCATGACCGCGACGAAGGTGTGGGCGGCCTCGGCGCGCACCTGCGGGTCGAGCGCGGTGCCGACGGCGCGGTCGAGGACCGCCTCGGTCAGCGCGACGAGGCTGGCCCGGAGCGCGCGGAGCCGTCGGCCCACCTCGGGGTGCGTGCCGGACTCGCGGAAGAGGATCGTGCGCAGCGTGAGCGAGGTGTGCTCGCCCAGGTCGAGGTGCCGGTCCAGCCGGACCAGCGAGGCGGCGGGGTCGCCGTGCTCGACGACGGCGTCGGCCTCGGAGGGCGCGTGCGTGGGCAGCCGCTCGTCGAGGAGGGCGAGCAGCAGGTCGATCTTGCGCGGGAAGTAGTAGAAGACCAGGCCCTTGGGGACCCCGGCCTCGCAGGCCACCCGCGAGGTCGACGTGGCGTCGAAGCCGGACTCGGCGAACAACCGCTCGGCGGCGTCCAGGATCGCGGTGCGACGGTCGCTGGGCATGGGTCCTCCTCGGCCGTGCCGGGGCGGGCGGACCGCTGGGGCCCGCCCACCGACGGCGCCGCTAGTGGGTCGGGGCGGGGTGGTGCTCCGCGTGGAGCCGGTTGCTGATCGGCATGGCCCAGCCGCCTGCGACGACGGCGATCACGCCGACGACCCAGGCCGTCCACGCCATCCCCATCATGTCGGCGAAGCCGAGCACCCACGGAGCGATGAAGAGCAGCACGCCGAGCACGACGTGCGCCGCTTCGGAGTTGCGGTCGTCCGGCAGGGCGAGCGACCACAGGGACGCGAGCGCGATGAGCGCACCCAGGACGACCATGGTCCAGGTGGTGGTCGTGCTCGTGTCGGTCCAGATCGGTGAGAGAGCTGCGTAGACGCCGGCAACCAGCGCCACCCAGTCCTGCCATCGTGTCCACTTCTGCATGGTGGTGCCTCGATTCTTCTGCAAGGACCCGTCGAACGTTGAGGCGGATCGGGTCCTTTCAGGATAGGTCTTGACTGACCGCCCGGTCAAACGTCCCTGGACGCGCTCCACGCGTTCCGTCGGGCCGGGCGGCCGCACGCCGGGCGCCGCGGGCGACCTCACGCCGGGCGCCGCGGGCGGAGCGTCAGTAGGCTGGGGCGATGGGTCTCTTCGACCGGATCAGACGGGCCACCGGCGGCCCGGACGCGGCGCGGGCGGAGCCCGAGCCGCCGCGGGTCAGCACCCTGCCGGACCGCGGGACGCGTGCCGCGGAGGAGCTGCCCCTCACGCCCGAGTCGAGCCGGCCGGGCGAGGAGGAGCGCGCGCGGATCGCGGCGGCGCTGGCCGGCCTCGAGGCCGAGGGGGTGGACGTCGACGACCTCGCGTCCCTCGGCGCCGGCCTGGACCGGGCGCTGGCCTCCTGGGTCGCGCGGCAGGGCGACGACCACGACGCGATCGTCGAGCGCTACGCCATCGGGATCGGCGAGCACCTGGTGCGGCGGACCGACCTGGCGTGGGCCGTCGTCACGGACGTCTTCGGCACCGACCTCGGCGCGAGCGCGGGCGACTTCGTCGTCGTGCCGCACAACCTGGTGGCGGTCCGCTGGATGCGCCGTGAGACCGGCTGGGTGCCCGCGGTGGTCGGCCACCTCGTCCAGCTGCGCACCCGCTGAGGCGGGCGGCGCCCCATACCCCCACGAGAACGGCACCCCCACGCGCAAGGACGCGGG
>CAZONQ010000358.1:0-1790 GCA_964581125.1 uncultured Ornithinimicrobium sp. | reverse complement strand
CCGTCGGCGAGTCCGTCTGGCACCAGACCGGCGAGGACCCGCGCTACGCGCCGACGGACTACCAGCGCGACCTGGTCCGCTCCGGCCGTCTGGGCCGCAAGACCGGGCACGGCGTCTTCCGCTACGACGAGCAGGGCAGGGCCGTCGACGCCACGCCCGACGAGGCCGCCGCGGCACGTCTCGTCGGCGGACCGGTCCGCACCGACCCGGTGGCCAGGACGCTGGCGATGCTCGTCAACGAGGGCGTCGACCTCGTCCACCGCGGGGAGGCGAGCGCCGAGGACGTCGACACCGCGATGAGGCTCGGCACCAACTACCCCAAGGGCCCGTTCGAGTGGCTCGAGGAGATCGGCGCGGACACGGTGCGGGCCCAGCTCGCCGAGCTCGACGCCGCCTACCCCGGTGGGCGCTACCGGGCGAGCGAGGCGCTGTGAGCGAGCCGGACCTCACGCACGTCCGGGCCATGTGGGCCGACGACGGCGCCTCGGCCGCGCTCGGGATCGAGGCGCTCGAGGTCGGCGTGGACACCACCGGCGCCCAGCCGCTCGGCCACGCCCGCACCCGGATGGCGGTCGTGGAGACCATGGTCAACGGGCACGACATCATGCACGGCGGCTACATCTTCACGCTGGCCGACTCGACCTTCGCCCTGGCCTGCAACGCCACCGGGCGGCTCACCGTGGCGGCGGGGTGCGAGATCACCTTCCTCACCTCGTGCCGCCTGGGCGACGTCCTGCTCGCCGAGGGCCGCGAGCGCGTGACCTACGGGCGCAGCGGCATCACCGACGTGACGGTGACGCGCGAGGCGGACGGCGTCGTCGTCGCCGAGTTCCGCGGCAGGAGCCGCTCGCTCCCGCCGCGCTGACGCACCCGGGCGGCACCCGGGGCCACCCCGGGCGGCACCCGGGGCCACCCCTGCGCGCACGGCGCGCGACGGCATACCCTCCAACAAAGACGCACGCGAGAGAGGTGCCCCATGTCACTGCCGACGATCGAGCCCCGGCCCGACCTCTACGACGACGCCGAGCGCTGGTCGGTCGACCAGCTGCGGGCCGAGCAGCTCGCCCGGCTGCAGGACTGCGTGCGGCGCTCCTACGCGGTGCCGCACTACCGCCGGCAGCTGGACGAGCGCGGCGTGCACCCGGACGACATCAGGAGCCTCGAGGACGTCCGGCTGCTGCCGTTCACGACCAAGGCCGACCTGCGGGAGAACTACCCCTTCCAGATGTTCGCGGTGCCCCGGGAGCAGTGCGTGCGCGTCCACGCCAGCTCGGGCACGACCGGCCGGCCGACGGTGGTCGGCTACACGAGGAAGGACATCGACGTCTGGGCCGACCTCGTGGCGCGGTCGCTGCGGGCGGCGGGCGTGCGGCCGGGGGACCTGGTGCACGTCGCCTACGGCTACGGCCTGTTCACCGGCGGGCTCGGCGCGCACTACGGCGTGGAGCGGCTCGGCTGCACCGCGATCCCGATGAGCGGCGGGCAGACCGAGAAGCAGATCCAGCTCATCCAGGACTTCGAGCCCGACGTCATCATGGTGACGCCGTCCTACTTCCTGGCGATGGTCGACCACGTCAAGAGCCTCGGCCTCGACCCCTCGGAGACCTCGCTGAAGATCGGCGTCTTCGGCGCCGAGCCGTGGACCCAGGCGATGCGCGAGGAGATCGAGGCGGAGTGCCGGATGCACGCCACCGACATCTTCGGGCTCTCCGAGGTGATGGGACCGGGCGTGGCCCAGGAGTGCGTCGAGACCAAGGACGGGCTGACGCTGTGGGAGGACCACTTCTACC
>CAZONQ010000357.1:0-1790 GCA_964581125.1 uncultured Ornithinimicrobium sp. | reverse complement strand
CGTGAGCACGGTCGAGGTGCGCGAGGTCCGCGTGGACATCGACGGTCGGGCCGCGCTGGCGCCGGTCTCCTTCGACGTGGAGGCCGGGCGCTGCCTGGCGGTGGTGGGCGACAACGGGTCGGGCAAGACCACCCTGCTGCGGGTGCTCGCCGGGCTGCTCGCGCCGACCGGCGGCTCCGCGCAGGCGCGCGGACGGCCCTGCGACGAGCGGGACGCGGACTTCCGCAGAGACGTCGCCGCGCTCGTCGGGCCGCCGCCGACCGCCCGCGACCTGACCGTCGAGGAGCACCTGCTGCTCGTCGCACGGACGTGGGGCCAGGACGCCGACGAGGCGGCGCGCCTGGTCGACGGGCTGGTGGCCGAGCTCGGCATGGAGCCGCTCGCCGCCCGCTTCCCGCACCAGCTGTCCACGGGGCAGGCCCAGCTGCTGAGGCTGGCGCTCACCCTCGCCCGGCCCGGCGGCGTGCTCCTCCTGGACGAGCCGGAGCACGGGCTCGACGACGGGCGGGTCGGCACCGTCCTCGCCGCCCTGCGCGCGCGGGTCGAGACGGGCGTGACTGTCGTCCTGGCCACCCACGACCGGAGGTTCGTCGACGGCCTCGGCGCCGACCTGCTGGAGCTGACCGCGGCATGAACGGCGCAGGGGGTGGCGTGGGCGTCGGCGGGCGGACCGACGCGCCCGCCGGGTCGGGCGGCAAGGCCTACCGCGTCTACGTGCTGGTCCTCGTCACGGTGCTCCTCGTCGGCCCGTCGCTACGCGGGCTCGCCGTGCTGCTGGCCGCGCCCGGGCTCGGGACGGTGCTGGCGCGCGACGACCTTCCTGCTCTCGTCGCGGCCGGCGCGAGCCTGCTGGTCTGGGTGGCCCTGGCGGTCGGCACCGTGCGCGGCCCGGTGCTGGCCAGCCCGCTGCGGATCCACGTGCTGGCCGGCGGGCCACGGCCCCGCCGCAGCAGCCTGCGCGGTCTCCTCGTGACACGTCTGCTCGTCCTCGTCGTGGCGGCCGCCGCGCTCGGGGCGGTGCCCGGCGCGGCGCTCCTGCACCTCGGCTCGGCGGGCGCGATCGCGACCCTGGCGACCGGCGCGCTGACCTGCGCCGGACTCGGTGGCGTCGTCGCGGTCGTCTGGCTCGCCGGGCAGGCGCTCTCCCGGCGGGGCCTGCGCCGCGCGGCCAACCTCGTCCCGGCCTGCGCCGGGGTGGTGGCGCTGCTGCTCCTGGCCGGCCGGGCCCTGCTCCCGGGCGGGTGGACGGTGCCGGCCGCGCTGCTCCTCCTCCTGGGGGTGCTCGTCACCGGGCTGGGCCTGGTGCCGCGGCTGCTCGACCGCCTGCGCGGGCCGGTCCTGCTCGACCAGGCGCTGCGGTGGCAGGGCGCGACCACGGCGGGCGGGGCGGGGGACCTGGCCGGGGCGGCGGCCACCTACCGCGCGCTCCCGGTGCGGCCGGGGCGCTGGCGGGCGGTCGGGCCCGGCGGCCGGCTGGTGCTGACCTTCCTGCGCCGGGACCTCGTCGGGTCGGCCCGCACGCCGGTCCGGCTCCTGGTCGGGGCGTCCGTCCTCCTGCTCGCGCTGGTCCTCGGGGTCGCGGTCGCCACGCTGCCCTCCGGTCCGTCGTGGGCCGGGGTGGCGGTGGCCTTCGCCCTGGTCCACCTCGGGCTCGGGGTCTTCAGCGACGGCTTCCGGCACGCGGTCGAGGCCCACGCGGCGCCGGGCCTCTACGGCATTGCCGACCACCACCTGGTCGGGCTGCACGCCGGCCTGCCCGTCCTGCTCGTGCTCGTCCTGGGCGCGGTGGC
>CAZONQ010000356.1:0-1797 GCA_964581125.1 uncultured Ornithinimicrobium sp. | reverse complement strand
GCGGTGCCGCCCAGCAGAAGGATCTCCATACCCCCATCCTGAGGTGCGCGCGGGGGAGCCGTCCCGTCGACGCGCCACCAGCGCCGTCGGTGGCGCTCCTCGTGCTGGGGGCGCGGGTCAACTTCTGACAGGTGCGACCTGCACGCGGCGCTGGCCGCCGCGCGACGATCAGGCCTCACCCACGGGGCTGATCTGCAGGTCGTAGGCCGGCAGCGCGGTCGCGAGCTCGAGCAGGGTCGCCAGGTCGGGCGCCTCGACGAGGTAGAAGCCCCCCAGGTGCTCGACCGCCTCGGCGTAGGGACCCTCGGTCACCTCTCGGCGGCCGCCGCGCACCCGCACGACGGACGGGGTGCCGTCCAGCGCCTCCGCCGACAGGATGCTGACGACCTCGCGCGCCTCGCAGGCCGCGCCGAAGTCGTCGTGCTTGCGCATCGCGTTTTCCTGCTCCTACGGTGTCTGCTCCTCCCACGGCGGCATCTCGCCCTCCGACATGAGCAGCATGAGGAACCTCATCTGCGCCCTCCTCTCGTGCGGGGTCGGGGCGTCAGCCGCGCCAGCAGGGACGCAGCTCGACCGTTCCACCGGGCTGGGCGAACCAGTCCGCGATCTGCTCGGCCCGCTCCTGGCTCTGGACGTCGATGACGAAGAACCCGGCCAGGTGCTCGGCGGTCTCGGCATACGGGCCGTCGCTGACCGGGTGCGCGTCCGCGGTCCAGCCGAAGAGCCGTGACTCGCGGGGGTCGCCGAGCGCCTCGGCGTGCACGAGCTCGCCGCGCTCGCTCATCTCCTTCAGGTGCTCGTCGAAGGTGGCGCCGGTGGAGTCGTGCCACTCCCGCCCCAGGGCGCGACCTTCCTCGGTGAACTGGTCCGTCGGGTGCCCCCACGGCTGGGGGTTGGAGTGGATGAGGATGACGTACTTCATGAGGGTGGTCCTTCCGGGTCGTCGTGATCGGTCATCACCATGACGAACGGGCGGTCGGCGGATCGACAGCCCGGGAGGAACGATGTGGTCCGAGCCATCGGTCCCGGCGAGCCGCCCGGTGATCTTGGCCAGAGCGGCCCGTCAGTCCCGCAGCCGGTAGACCTGCACGACGTTGCCGGTCGACGTGCTCGTGGCCTCGACCAGCTCCAGGCGCGTGACCGGCACGCTCTCGTCGAAGAGCCGCCGACCCACGCCCACGACGGGGTGCGTCGTCAGCGTGAGCGTGTCGACCACGCCCGCCAGGAAGAGCGAGCGGACCGTCTCGATGCCGCCGGTCACGGCGATGTCGCCCGCCTCGCCGTTGCCCGCGAGGGCGCGCACGTGCTCGACCGGGTCGCCCTCGACGAGCGTGGAGCCCTGCCAGCGGGACACGTCGTCGAGGGTGCTGCTCACCACGTGCTTGCGGACCGGGTTGATGAACTCGCCGAACGGGTCGGACGCGCCGGGCCAGTAGTCGGCCCACTCCTGCCAGAGCGTGCGGCCGATGACCACGTCGGTCACGTCGGCGATCGCCCGGCCCATGCCGGCCATCTCCTCCGGGCCGAAGGAGTCGAACTGCCACTGGTCGGGCGACTCGACGACGCCGTTGACGGCGTGGAACAGGTGGGCGGTGACGGTGCGTGCCATCGCAAGGGGTCCTCTCCTCGAAGGGTTCGACCCTTGCACAGACCGGCCGGGCGCGCAGAACTCATCGCTCGCCCGGCCGGCCCGCCTCACCGGCGGTGCGTCACCGCCTCACCAGCGGTGCGCGACGTCGACGACGAGCCGCGCGCCGTCGCCCGGGCCGTCGAGCACGAAGGCCCGGAAGGGCAGCC
>CAZONQ010000355.1:0-1803 GCA_964581125.1 uncultured Ornithinimicrobium sp. | reverse complement strand
AGGTCGTAGCCGGCCACCCCCTTGGCCGTGCGCCGGCCCGTCCGCACCACGTCGCCGCCGGGCAGCACCACCTCGAGGCCGCGGACGTAGTCGGCGGTCACGCCGTACTTCACGCAGCACAGCCCGCCGGCGTTGGTCGCGACGTTGCCGCCGATCGAGCACATCGCGCTGCTGGCCGGGTCGGGCGGGTAGGCCAGCCCGTGCTCGGCCGCGGCGGCCTTGAGGTCGGTGTTGATGACGCCGGGGCCTACTACCGCGACCCGCTCGACCGGGTCGATCTCGACGGTGCGCATGAGCTCGGTCGACAGCACGATGCCGCCCGCGACGGCGCAGGCCGCGCCGGTCGTGGCCGACCGGGCACCCTGCGGGACGACCGGGACCCGGTGCTGCGCGGCATACCGCAGCGTGGTGACGACGTCCTCCCGGGAACGGGCGCGCACGACGGTGAACTCCTCGCCCGTCAGCGTCGCCGCCTGCGGGTAGGCGTCGGCCCCGTAGCCGGCCGCGACCGAGGGATCGGTGACCACCCGGTCGCCCAGCAGGTCGTGCAGGCCGGCGATCACGGAACTCATCCTGCGAGCCTAGCGACCAAGGATCGCTAGTGGTGCGTCTCAGTTTAGCTGACTACTCGGTCGAGGGTCTGGCGGGCGCGTCGGACCTTGGCGAGGATGGATTCGGCGGTGGCGGTCCAGGTGTAGGGGTGGGGGTCGGCGTTGTTCGCGTCGATGTAGGTCTGGATGCTGTCGACCAGGTCGGGGACGGAGCCGAAGATCCCGCGGCGCAGGTTCTTGTCCTCCAGGTCGCGGAACCAGCGCTCGATCTGGTTGAGCCAGGAGGAGGAGGTCGGGGTGAAGTGCAGGTGGAACCGTTTGTGTCGCTCCAGCCACCGGGCGACGGCCTCGTGCTTGTGGGTGGAGTAGTTGTCCAGGATGAGGTGGACGTGCAGGCCGCGGGGGACCTGGGCGTCGATGGTCTTGAGGAACGTCAGGAACTCCTCGTGCCGGTGCCGGGGCAGGCACTGGCCGATGACCTTTCCGGTGAGCACGTCCAGGGCGGCGAACAGGGTCGTGGTGCCGTTGCGCTTGTAGTCGTGGGTCATCGTGCCGGCCCGCCCGGGGACCATCGGCAGCGAGGGCTGGGTCCGGTCCAGGGCCTGGAGCTGGGACTTCTCGTCCATGCACAGCACGATCGCCTTCTCCGGCGGGTCCAGGTAGAGCCCGACCACGTCGATCAGCTTCTCGGTGAAGGCGGGGTCGATGCTGACCTTGAACGTGTCGACGCGGTGCGGGGCCAGTCCGAGCTCGGACCAGATCCGTTGCACGCTGGCCGGGCTGAGCCCGACCCGCTTGGCCATCGTGCGGCACGACCAGTGCGTGTGTCCCGGCGGCGTGGTGGTCGTGGTCAGCTCCACGACCTCGGCGACCTGCTCGGCGGTGATCGTGGGTTTCCGCCCCCGGCCGGGGGCGACCTTGCCCCAGCCGGTCAACCCGTCGACCTCGAAGGCCCTGCGCCACGCCCGCACCGTCACCGGGCTCACCCCGTGCCGCGTTGCGACCGTCTTGTTGCCGACACCGGCGGCGGCGTCCAGCAGCACCCGGGCTCGCAGCACCTCCCGGTGCGCGGACGCCGTGGACCGTGCCACCCGTTCCAGCACCACCCGCTGGGCGGGCGAGAGGGACAGGGGGGCAGCCGCTGAGGTCATACCTCATGCTACGACCTAACGGTCTATCTATTTGCGAGACACACCACTAGGGCGTTGCTGGTGGCGCGGTCCCGGTGGCCGTTGTCGACTTAAGCTCTGCC
>CAZONQ010000354.1:0-1824 GCA_964581125.1 uncultured Ornithinimicrobium sp. | reverse complement strand
GCCTGGTAGGCGGCGTTGGCGGCGAACCAGTCCTCCACCCGTCGACGGTCGTCCGGCCCGAGCACGCGGTTGGTGTCGACGAGCTCGGCGTAGGCCTCGTGGACGTGCGAGCCGAGCGGCGAGAGCGACACGATGCGCCGGGCGGGGTCGGACGTCATCGTCAGCACCTGCACCCCGAAGAGCGCGAGGCACAGGCCCGCCACGGCGACCGTCCGCCACGCGCGCACCCGCCGGGGCGCCGGGTGGCGGACCACCCGCGAGCGCAGGGCCAGCGCCACCACGAGCACGACGTCGGCGTAGAAGAGCAGGTCGGTCGGCCGCAGCATCGCGGTCACCGCCGCGCCGAGCCCGTCCAGCGGCGCGTCGGCGCCGAGCATGGTCACGCTGAGCAGCCGGCCGGAGGCGCGGACGTTGACGAAGTCGGCGAGCAGCACCGTGGACAGCAGGGTCGCCACCACCACGAGGTATGCCGTGCGCCCCCGTCCGTGGAGCGCCAGCCCGGGTGCGAGGGCCAGGGCGCTCAGGGGCAGGGCCGTCGCCGCGGCGAGGACCGAGGGCAGCCCGAGCCCGACGACCGCCGCGACGAGCACGGAGGCCTTGACCGCGAGGCCGACCAGCAGGAGAAGGAAGGTGCGGTCGACCGGGCCGCGCAGCAGCGTCCGCGTGCGCTCGCGCAGCCTCAGCCGGCCCCTGGCTCGTCGCAGCACGTCGCTCAGCGCCCCCGCACGACGATGCTGCGCGCGGCGCGGTCGTGGAGCCCGCGGCCGTCGGGACCCATGACGAGCGCGGGCACGAAGAGGCAGAGGAGGACGGCGCGGGCCAGGGAGCGCAGCGGCGCCGGCGGCACCGTGGCCCCGGCGGAGGCGGCGCGGACGTCGACGACCCGGATGCCCAGCACCCGGTGGCCGACCGTGGTGCCGAGGGTCGCGACGAGGACGGCGTTCTCGACGAGCAGGAGGAGGAGCGGCCAGAAGGCCTCGGTCCCGCTGACCCGGCCCCACTCCATACCGAACAGCGGCATGGCGATGAGCTGGCAGAGCACCCAGTCGACCAGGAGCGCGAGCACCCGGCGACCGAAGGGCGCGACCGACCCCACCCCCGTCGGGGGCAGTCCGCGGCTTCCCTGCTGCGTCGGAACGGTCACGGCTCAAGGGTAACGAGTGGTGAAACAGTCCTGAAACACTCGGGTCACCGTGGCGAAACGGGCGGACTGTACTGTCGTGGGAGCCAGCCAACAGGACTGCAGGAGGCAGCATGTTCAGCAACGCCGAGGAAGCCCTCGCCTTCATCAAGGACGAGGACGTGAAGTTCATCGACATCAGGTTCTGCGACCTGCCTGGTGTCATGCAGCACTTCAACGTGCCTGCGTCGAGCTTCGACGAGGACGCCTTCCACACCGGCCAGATGTTCGACGGCTCCTCCATCCGCGGGTTCAAGTCGATCCACGAGTCGGACATGAAGCTGATCCCGGACCCGCAGACCGCCTACCTCGACCCCTACCGCGCCGAGAAGACGCTCGTCATGAACTTCTCGATCGTCGACCCGTTCACCGACGAGCCCTACGAGCGCGACCCGCGGCAGATCGCACGCAAGGCCGAGGAGCACCTGCGCTCGACCGGCATCGCGGACACCGCCTACTTCGGCGCCGAGGCGGAGTTCTACGTCTTCGACGACATCCGCTTCGCGACCGCGCCGCAGGGCAGCTACTACCACATCGACTCGATCGAGGCCGCGTGGAACACCGGCCGCGCCGAGGAGGGCGGCAACCGGGGCTACAAGACCCGCTACAAGGGCGGCTACTTCCCGGTGCCGCCGGTCGACCAC
>CAZONQ010000353.1:0-1834 GCA_964581125.1 uncultured Ornithinimicrobium sp. | reverse complement strand
TTCGGCTGGCCTCCCAGCGGGGGGTGTGGCAGCGACGCACACGACTTTGCCGCTGGTCGGTCGGAGAATCGGGGTGATGCCCTCCGCGCCTGCATCCTTCCTTCGCTGCACCGGTGTTGCATGGAACGTGGTCGTCGGCCGGCAGCACCCGGTCGAGTTCCAGGTCGACGAACGATGATCGATCGCCCCAGGTCTGCAGCTCCGATCAGTCCTGCACGGCAGGATGGTCAGCACAGCCATGAGGACCCACCCACGAGGAGGCTGACACCGTGCGGAGACTGACCTACGGCATGAACGTGAGCCTGGACGGCTACACCGCCGCTCCCGGCGACGACATCGGCTGGAGCGTGCCCAGCGACGAGCTCTTCCAGTGGTGGTCCGACCGGGTCGGCGCGACCAGCCTGGCCCTCTACGGGCGCAGGCTGTGGACGACGATGAGCTCCTTCTGGCCCACGGCCGACCAACAGCCTGGCGTCCCGCCGGCGAAGGTCGAGTTCGCCCGCCGCTGGATGGACATGCCCAAGGTGGTGTTCTCTTCCACCGAGATCCCGGTCGACTGGAACACCCGCCTGGTCACCGGGGACGCGGTCGCCGAGATCACCCGGCTCAAGGCCGAGGGCGGCGGTCCGATGGACGTCGGCGGCGCCACGCTCGCCGCCGCCGCCATCCGGGCAGGGCTGGTCGACGAGTACGTGCTGGCCACCGCGCCGGTCCTGGTCGGCGGCGGCACACCCTTCTTCACCGCGCTGGACTCGCGGGTGGACCTCAGGCTGGTGGAGACCCGGACCTTCCCCGGTGGCGTGGTCCTGACCCGGTACGAGGCCAGCCGCTAGCCACTGTCCGGCGGCGGGCCAACCGTGTCGCCGGTCGGCCGTGGGAGCCCTGCTCCGCGGAGCCGCGACACGCACGCCCGTCAGAACTCCGCGCTGGGCCGCCAGCTGCCGAACTCGTCCTTGAGCACCGCGACGACCTCGCCGAGGGTCGCGTAGGCCTTGACCGCCTCGATCGTCGCCGGCATCACCGACCGTCCCGCCTGCACGTCGGCCCGCAGCCGCGTCAGCGCGGCGTCCACCGCGGCCTGGTCGCGCGTCGCCCGCAGCCTCCGCACCGACTCCGCCTGCGACTCCTCGGTCGCCGGGTCGATCTCGAAGACCTCCAGCGGCTCGGTCGGGGCCGGGAACCGGTTGACCCCGACGACGATCTTCTCCCCCGACTCGACCCGCTGGGAGAGTCGGTAGGCCGCCTCGGACAGGTCGCGGGCGAACCGCCCGGAGCCGATCGCCTCGAGCGCCCCGCCGCGCTCCTCGATGTCGTCCATCAGGGCCCAGATCGAGGACTCGAGCTCGTCGGTGAGCTGCTCCACGGCATACGAGCCGGCGAGCGGGTCGAGGGTGGTGGTGAGCCCGGTCTCGAAGGCGACCACCTGCTGGGTGCGCAGCGCCAGCGTCGCGGCGGCCTCGGTCGGCACGCCGAGCGCCTCGTCGTAGGCCGACACGTGCAGCGTCTGCACGCCGGCGAGCGCGGCGACGGTGGCCTCGACGGAGGTGCGCACGACGTTGTTCATCGGCTGCTGCGCGGTCAGCGTCGAGCCGGCGGTGAAGGCGAAGATCCGCAGCTGCTCGCTGCGCGGGTCCTTGGCGCCGTAGCGCTCCCGCATCAGCCGGGCCCACACCCGCCGGGCGGCGCGGAACTTGGCGACCTCGGGCAGCACGTCGGTGGTGATCGCCAGGAAGGTGAACAGCGTCGGCGCGACCTGGTCGACGTCGACGCCGCGGCGCACGCACTCGTCGAGGTAGGCGCGCGCGTTGGCGAAGGTGAAGGCGATCTCCTGCGT
>CAZONQ010000352.1:0-1841 GCA_964581125.1 uncultured Ornithinimicrobium sp. | reverse complement strand
TGGAGCTGTGCCCGGCGCTCGGGATCGGCGTGCCGGTCGGCAAGGACTCGCTGTCGATGCGCAGCACGTGGACCGACGGGGACGGCACCCCGCGCCAGGTGACCTCGCCGGTGTCGCTGGTCGTCTCGGCGTTCGCGTCGCTGGACGACGTGCGGGGCACGCTCACGCCGCAGCTGCACGCCGGGTCCGAGCTGCTGCTCGTCGACCTCGGCGCGGGCCGGGACCGGCTGGGGGGCTCGATGCTCGCACAGGTCCGCGGCGAGTTCGGCGGCACGGTGCCGGACCTCGACGACCCCGCCCGGCTGACCGACCTGGCCGCCGCGCTCGGCGAGCTGCGGGAGAAGGGGCTGGTCACGGCATACCACGACCGGTCCGACGGCGGGCTCTGGGCCGCGCTGTGCGAGATGGCGTTCGCCGGGGGCGTGGGGGTGGACGTCGTGGTGCCGACGACCGCGGGCCACGACCTCGCTGGGCTCTTCACCGAGGAGCTCGGGGTCGTGCTCGAGGTGCCCGCCGACCGGCTGCAGGAGGCCGGGGACGTCCTCGACGCGCACGGGCTCACGCCGCTCATGCACCACCTGGGCCGGTCGACGCAGGAGCGTCGGGTGCGCGTCCGGGCGGGCGGCGTCACCCTCGACGAGCCGCTGCGCGACCTGGCGCAGGCGTGGGACGAGGTGTCGTGGCGGATCGCCGCGCTGCGCGACAACCCGGAGTGCGCCGACGAGGAGCACGCCGCCTTCGGGGCGGACGACGATCCCGGGATGCACATCGAGACGACGTTCGACCCGGCCGAGGACGTCGCCGCCCCCTACCTCAACCTCGGCGCCCGGCCGGCCGTGGCGGTGCTGCGCGAGCAGGGAGTCAACTCGCACGTCGAGACGGCCTTCGCCTTCGACCGGGCAGGCTTCGACACCTTCGACGTGCACATGACCGACCTGCAGACGGGGCGCTTCGACCTCGGCGACGCGGTCGGCCTGGTGGCGTGCGGCGGGTTCTCCTACGGTGACACGCTCGGCGCCGGGGAGGGCTGGGCGCGGTCGGTGCTCTACAACGAGCGGCTCCTCGAGAGCTTCAGCGCGTTCTTCGGGCGGGAGGACACGTTCGCGCTGGGGATCTGCAACGGGTGCCAGATGTTCGCCGCGCTCGCCGAGCTCGTCCCGGGTGCCGGGGCGTGGCCGCGCTTCACCCGCAACCGCAGCGAGCAGTACGAGGCCCGCCTCTCCATGGTCGAGGTGCTCGAGTCGCCGTCGATCTTCTTCCGCGGCATGGCCGGCTCACGGCTGCCGATCGCGGTGGCGCACGGCGAGGGGCGGGCCGACTTCTCGGCGCGGGGCGACGAAGGTGCGGTGCTCGGTGCGATGCGCTACGTCGACAACCACGGGCGGGTCGCGACGGCCTACCCGGCGAACCCGAACGGCTCTCCCGGCGGCCTCACCGCCGTGACGACGGCCGACGGGCGGTTCACCGCGATGATGCCGCACCCCGAGCGGGTCCAGCGCAACGTCCAGATGTCGTGGACCTCGGGTCCGGTCGAGGAGGCAAGCCCGTGGCTGCGGATGTTCCGCAACGCGCGGGCCTGGGTCGGCTGACGCTCTTGCCCCCTGGGGCCCGCACCCCGTCCCGCTCGACGCCGGCCCGTGGTCCTGTGGGCGGTGCCTGGTGGGAGGGTGTTGGTCAGAAGGGTGGGGGCTCGTCGTCGGGCTGGGGGTGGTCGGGTGTCTCGGGGTGGCCGGGGCGGCCGGGCTGGTCGTGCTGGTCGTGCTGGTCGGGGCGACCGTGCTGGTCTGGTTCGGTGTGGTGGTGGGGCTGGGTCGGGGGTCGGGTGGCGTGGTGGGCGTCGC
>CAZONQ010000351.1:0-1848 GCA_964581125.1 uncultured Ornithinimicrobium sp. | reverse complement strand
GTCGACCACCTGGGGAGCTGAGGTGCACCTCCTGCCCGCCGACCAGCTCGCCCCGGTCCGTGCGCACCTGGAGGGCCAGGGGTATGCGGTCGCGCACGCGGTCACGCCCGCGGACGCCGGCCTGCGGACGGCCCAGGCGGAGCTGGCGCGGGCGCTGCGCCTCCCCGGCAACGCCGCGACCAACCTGGACGCGATGGCCGACACCCTGCGCGACCTGGCGCAGATCTGGGGCACGGACCGCGTCGCGCTCCTGTGGGAGGACGCCGGCCGGCTGGCCGGCGAGGACGGCCGCGCCTGGTGGCTCCTCGGCGAGCTGCTCGACGACGCCGACGACCTGACCGTCGTCGCGCTCGGCGAGGCGCACCTCGGCGCTCCCCCGGAGCGGACGCAGGGCGAGGACGCGGGCCGGTGAGGCTCTCCCGCCCGGCGATGGTCGGGCTGCTCGTGCTCTGCGCGGCGGTCGTGCTGTGGCTCGTGGCGCGCACGGTCGCGGGCGACGGCGGCACCACGGCGGGCGCCCCGCCCTCGTCGCCGTCGGCGTCGGCGTCCCCGACCTCCGCCTCCCCCACCCAGGGCGCCCGGCAGGGCGACGGGCAGGAGCCGGAGGAGACGTCATACCCGGAGCAGACGCAGGGCGAGGACGGGCCGAGCGGCACGGACACCCGCGACTGGGACGGCATCGACGCGTGCCGCGACGACGTGCTGCCGCCGGAGCTGGAGGACGTCGCGGAGGACGTCGAGGCGGGCGGGCCATTCGAGTTCCCCGGCAAGGACGGGTCGACCTTCGGCAACCGCGAGGGCTACCTGCCCGACGAGGGGCGCGGCTACTACCGGGAGTACACCGTCGAGACGCCCGGCCTGGACCACCGCGGCGCGCGGCGCATCGTCACCGGCGGCGGTGAGACACCCGACCTCCCGGAGGTCTGGTACTACACCGAGGACCACTACGAGAGCTTCTGCGAGTTCCGGCCCTGAGCGAGTCCGAACCGACGGGCCACCCTCGTGCGTGGTCCGAGCGCCAGGCGTCCCGACATCTCCTTGTTGCTCACGTTGTGACCGTGGACGTTCTGGAGCCACATGGGCGCGGAGGTGAGCGGGGTGAAGGCCGGCTGGTCGAGCTCGAAGACCTTCGAGTGGGGCTCCGCGAGCGCGGTCGCGCCGCGGCTGGCGCGGACGCCGTCGACGACCACCCGCGCGAGGAAGTGGTTGTGCGTGTGCATGTAGGACCGGAAGACCCCCTCGCTGAGCTGCGCCCCGAACGGGAACGCGAGCCAGAAGTCCTGCGGGGCGCCGGCCGGAGCGAGCACGGCGCGGGCGTAGGCGTCGAGGTGCTCGACGAAGTCGAGGGCGAGGGCGTCGTCGTTGTCCAGCCTGGTGGTGACGACGACGGCCGCGTCCTCGAGCCCGTCCTCGTGCATGGCGCGCTCGAACGGCTCGAAGATCCCGTCGTCGGCGCCCTGCTCGACGAGCACGATCCAGGGCTCCCCGGCGCACAGCTCGGCCAGCGGCTCGGCCATCTGCGGCTGGAGCCCGTCGACACCGACGTACCACCGGTGGGGCCGCATAGACTGCTGGACGACGCTCGGCAGGCACACCTCGCCGAAGACGCCGAGACGGTGGTCGAACCACTGCTGCAGCGACTGCACGTCCGCGATGCCCCGCTGCTCGCGGAAAGTCCGCATGTTGAATCTCGTCAGGAGCACGTGGGTGAGCTCGACGGAGGACGCCTCGTCCGCCGGGTAATGGGCGTCGCGCAGCAGCATGACCCCACTGCAGAGGTCCGCACACGTTCGGCAGGAATACCCCATGGGGGTATGCTGTTGGCATGGCTGTGAACGGCTACACCGG
>CAZONQ010000350.1:0-1869 GCA_964581125.1 uncultured Ornithinimicrobium sp. | reverse complement strand
CCCGCCGCGTGGCTGGCGCGCAGCCGGGCCACGTCGCGCTCGCCGTTGCCGACCGGCATCACCTCCGGCACGAAGAGGTATGCCGTGCCCTCCTTCTCCAGCTCCCACAGCTCCTCCCGGGTCGCGTTGTAGCGCCCCGGCCGCTCCCGGAGCGCGTCGGCCACGGCGGGGAGCCGGCGGAAGTGGCGCCGGACGTACCAGTCCGTGCGCGAGGGCCGCTTCACGTAGCCCCGCGGCCGCGTCAGCACCACGAGGAAGCGCTCGTAGCCGTCCGCCCGCGCCGCCTGCAGCGGGATCCCGCCCGACGGCCCGAGCGCCCCGTCGACGAAGACCTCGCCGTCGATCGTCACCGGCGGCATGACCACGGGCATCGTCGACGACGCGCGCACCCGCACCATGAGGTCGGCCATCGAGGCGAAGTCCTCCCGCCCCCACCACACCTGCTCCCCGCGCGTGGCGTTGAACGCCCCGATCCGCACCCGCGCCGGGCTGCCGCTGAAGGTCGCCCAGTCGAAGGGCAGCGCGGCGTCGGGCAGCCCGGTCTCCTCGTAGATGTAGCGCGCGTTGAACAACCCCTGCCCGCGCACGAACGTCCGCCAGTCGCCGAAGCGCGGGTCGGCCGCGAAGTCGGTGAAGCTGTGCCGCGCCCGCCACGGGTCGCGCGAGACGTAGTTGGCGGTGTTGCTCGACCCCGCCGAGATCCCGCCCACCCAGTCCAGGTGCAGCCCGGCCTCGAGCAGCGCGACCACGAGCCCGGAGGTGTAGGACGCGCGCATGCCGCCGCCCTCGAAGACCAGCGCGGTCCCGGTCACCGTGGAGGTCAGCCCGCTCACGACCCGAGGGTATGCCGTCGCGCCGACACTCCTCAGCCCGCCGCCGCGAGCACCTCGCGCTCCTCGTCGTCGGTGAGGCCGGCCGGCCGGTCGCCGGTCCGCCCCTCCTCGGTCGCCAGCGCCCCGCGCAGCGTCTCCTCGAGCGGCCGGCACGCCAGCCCGGCCGCCCGCGCCCGCTCCGTGCCCATCGTGGCGAAGCCGCGCAGACCGGGCACGTCGATCCACAGCGGCATCGAGCGCGGTCCCATCCACGGATTGACGCCCAGCTCCTTCAACCGCTCCGGGGGTATGGGGTGCGGCCGGGCCCCGCTGCCGCCCACCTCGGCCGCCGCCTCCAGCACCCGGGCCAGGGTCGTCGTCGGGCCGGTCGCGTTGAAGGCTCCGTCGGGCCGCTCCTCGGCCGCGGTGACGATCCACGCGGCGAGGTCGCGCACGTCGACGAGGGCGCACGGGAAGTCGGGGTCGTCCGGCACGGCCACGGCGCCGCCGCCGTCGACGGGGTGCGCGAACCGCCACGGCCAGTAGCCGCTGCGCGCCGACAGGTCGCCCGGCCCGCCGATCAGCCCGGCCCGCACCAGCGTCGCCGACGTGCCGGACCCGGCGAACGCCTGCTCGCACGCCACCTTGGCCGGACCGTAGTCCTCCGGCCCCTCCATCGCGTCGGCCTCCAGCGGCTCGACCAGCGGGGTGCTCTCGTCGCGGTCGACCTCGGGCCCCTCGACGTAGACGTTGGCCGTCGAGACGAACACCCAGTGGTCGGTCCGCAGGTCGCGCACGGCCCGGCGCGCGTGGCCGGGCTGCCGGGTGAGGTCAACGACCGCGCCCCAGCGGCGCCCGGCGACCGGCGCCAGCGCGTCGTCCTCGTCCCGGTCGGCGGTCACGAGCGTGACCTCGTCGGGGGCCGGCGCGGTGCCGCGGGCGAGGCAGGTGACGGCGTGGCCACGGGCGAGCGCGGCCCGGGCGACCTCGCGCCCGAGGAACGCGGTGCCGCCCAGCAGAAGGATCTCCATACCCCCATCCTGAGGTGCGCGCGGGG
>CAZONQ010000349.1:0-1875 GCA_964581125.1 uncultured Ornithinimicrobium sp. | reverse complement strand
GGGGGCGTGCAGAGCGCGCGCCCGGTCGGGAGGGGTGACCGAGCGCACGGTCTGCACGGCGGCCTCCGTCGCGGGGCCTACGACCTGCGACCGAGGCGCGGGCGCCCCGCCGGCTCCTAGGCTGGACGGGTGAGCATGATCGAGACCTGGTCCGGCGCCGACACCGGCTGGGAGCGCCCGGGACCGACGGCGGCCGAGCGGCGCAACGACCTGTGGCTGGCCCTGGCCGCCCTCCTCGTCGCCGCGGTCGGCGCGGAGACGGTGCGCAGCCTCGGCGCCTTCGTGGACGAGCCGCACGGCGTGCCGTGGCAGTACCTCGGCATGGTCACCGCCGCCGCCCTCGTCCCCTTCCGCCGCAGCCACCCGGTCCTGGTCCTGATGCTCGCGGGCGTGCACATGCTGGCGCTGGGCCTGCTGCTGCCGATGACGATGAGCACGCTGCCGATGCAGGCGCTCTACTTCTTCCTCTTCTTCTCCGGCGTCGCGTGGGCCAGGGACCGCCGCGCCATGGTCGGCGCCATGCTCCTCGTGCTGGCGCTCATGGTGGGCTGGGTCGCGTGGGGCTACGCCTTCGGCAGCGGGATCGAGCAGGCGGAGGCGCGGTTCTCCGCGGACCTGCCCGAGCAGGTGGGGCTCTTCGGCGTGCCGCTGGCCTTCGGCCTGTTCATGCTGCTCAACAACTCCCTCTTCTTCGGCGGCGCGATCGTCCTGGGCCAGCTCGCCTGGAACGGCGCCCGCCGCACCGGCCAGGTCGTCGACCAGGCCCGCACCATCGAGGCGCAGGCCGGGCGCCTGCGCGACCAGGCGGTCGTCGCCGAGCGCATCCGGATCGCCCGCGAGCTGCACGACGTCGTCGCCCACCACGTCTCGGTCATGGGCGTCCAGGCCGCCGCCGCGCGCAAGGTCATGGACCGCGACCCCGACGCCGCGCGCACCGCGCTGACCGCGGTCGAGCGCAACTCCCGGGAGGCGGTCGGGCAGATGCACGACCTCCTCGGCACCCTCCGCAGCGAGGAGCAGGAGGAGGGTATGCCGTCCGCGCACCCCGCGCAGGACGCCTCCTCGGCGCACCGCGCCCCGCAGCCGACGCTCGACGACCTGCCCGGCCTGGCCGCGGGGGCCACCACGCCGACCTGCAGCGTCGACGTCCGCGTGGTCGAGTCGGCGCAGGGCGCGGCGGGCCGGGTCCCGCCGCCCGTCCAGCTCTCGGCCTACCGGATCGTGCAGGAGGCCCTCGCCAACGTCCACCGGCACTCCACGGCCCGGCGGGCCCAGGCCGTGGTGCGGGTGGACGAGGACGCCGACCGGCTCGAGGTCGAGGTCGTCGACGACGGGTCGCCGCGCCCGGGCACGCAGGGGACCGGCCTGGGCCTGCGCGGCATGCGCGAGCGCGCCGCGCACCTCGGCGGCGGCGTCGACGCCGGCCCCCGCCAGGGGATGCCCGGGTGGCGCGTGCGCGTCTGGTTCCCCCTCGAGGGGCGGGCGACCAGCGCGTCGGACGCCGGTGGCAGGATCTCCGCGTGAGCAGCGCCACCACCGTCCTGCTGGTCGACGACCAGCCGCTCCTGCTCCAGGGCTTCGCGATGATCCTGTCCGTCGAGGACGACATCGAGGTCGTGGGGCAGGTCGGCGACGGCGCGGCGGCGCTGGAGGCGGTCGCCCGGCTGCGGCCCGACGTGGTCCTCATGGACGTCCAGATGCCGGTGCTCGACGGGATCGAGGCCACCCGCCGGATCGTCGCCGAGCACCCCGACGTCCGCGTCGTCGTCCTCACCACCTTCGACCGGGACGACTACCTCTTCGACGCCCTCGCGGCCGGCGCCAGCGGCTTCCTGCTCAAGAACGCCGACCCCGACGAGCTCGTCGCCGGCGTGC
>CAZONQ010000348.1:0-1898 GCA_964581125.1 uncultured Ornithinimicrobium sp. | reverse complement strand
CACCGCCAGCCGCTGACCCAGGTCAAGATCACCGCGATCGACGCCTGAGCGTCGCCGCAGCTTTCCAAGGAGGCTTGAGCAGATGGCAACCAAGAAGGGTGCGTCCTCGACCAAGAACGGTCGCGACTCGAACGCCCAGCGCCTCGGCGTGAAGCGGTTCGGCGGCCAGGTCGTCGGCACCGGCGAGATCATCGTCCGTCAGCGGGGCACGCACTTCCACCCCGGCGAGGGCGTGGCGCGCGGCCGTGACGACACGCTGTTCGCCCTGGTCCCGGGCGTGGTGGAGTTCGGCTCCAAGCGCGGCCGCAAGACCGTCAACGTCGTCGCCGCGGACGCCGCGACCGTCGACGCCTGAGCGCGACACCACTGACACCGCGACGCCGGTGGGGCCACGGCCCCGCCGGCGTCGTCGCATCTGCCGACCGTCCGGCAGCCCCCAGCCGTTCCTGAGAGGATCCACCCATGGCCAACTTCGTCGACCGCGTCGTGCTGCACCTGCGCGCGGGCAACGGCGGCCACGGCGTGGCCTCGGTGCACCGCGAGAAGTTCAAGCCGCTGGGCGGCCCCGACGGCGGCAACGGCGGCCGCGGCGGCGACATCGTGCTCCGCGTCGACCCGCAGGTGACCACGCTCATCGACTACCACCACGGCCCGCACCGCACCGCGCCCAACGGCCGGCCCGGCGAGGGCGGCGAGCGCAACGGCGCGCAGGGCGAGGACCTCGTGCTGCCCGTGCCCTCGGGGACCGTCGTCACGACGCGCGGCGGCGAGGTGCTGGCCGACCTCGTGGGTGACGGCACCGAGTACGTCGCCGCGCGCGGGGGCCGGGGCGGTCTGGGCAACAAGGCGCTCGCCTCCACGCGCCGCAAGGCTCCCGGCTTCGCCCTGCTCGGCGAGCCGGGCGAGGAGGCCGAGGTGATCCTCGAGCTCAAGACGCTGGCCGACGTCGCGCTCGTCGGCTTCCCCTCCGCGGGCAAGTCCTCGCTCGTGTCGGTGCTCTCGGCGGCCCGGCCGAAGATCGCCGACTACCCGTTCACGACGCTCGTGCCCAACCTCGGCGTCGTCACGGCCGGGGGAGAGCGCTTCACCGTCGCCGACGTGCCAGGTCTCATCCCCGGCGCCTCGGAGGGCAAGGGGCTCGGCCTGCAGTTCCTGCGCCACGTCGAGCGCTGCCACGTGCTCGTCCACGTCATCGACTGCGCGACGCTCGAGCCCGGGCGCGACCCGCTCACCGACCTGGAGGTCATCGAGCACGAGCTGGCGGAGTACGTCCCGCACGGCCGGCTGGGTGGCATCCCGCTCGCCGAGCGCGTCCGCGTCGTCGTCCTCAACAAGGCGGACGTCCCCGAGGCGCGGGAGCTCGCCGAGATGGTGCGGCCCGACCTTCAGGAGCAGGGGTATGAGGTGCACGTCGTGTCGGCGGTCGCCCACCAGGGTCTGAAGGAGCTGACCTACTCGCTGGCCGCGCACGTGCGGCGGGCCCGTGAGGAGCAGGTGGTCGCCGAGCCGACCCGGGTGGTGCTGCGCCCGCGCGCCGTCGACGACAGCGGCTTCGAGGTCGTCCGCGAGAACACCTCCGACGGCGAGGTCTTCCGCGTCGTCGGCGAGCGCCCCACGCGGTGGGTCAGGCAGACCGACTTCGCCAACGACGAGGCCGTCGGCTACCTCGCCGACCGGCTCAACCGGCTGGGGGTCGAGGAGGCCCTGCTCAAGGCGGGCGCCGTCGCCGGGTCGACGGTGCTCATCGGCCCCGAGGACGACGCCGTCGTCTTCGACTGGGAGCCGACCATGGCCTCCGGCGCCGAGCTCCTCGGTGCCCGGGGCAGCGACCTGCGCCTCGACGAGCGCGTCCGCCCGACCCGCGCCGAGAAGCGCGAGGCCTTCCACGCCCGCAAGGA
>CAZONQ010000347.1:0-1904 GCA_964581125.1 uncultured Ornithinimicrobium sp. | reverse complement strand
AGGTCGACCTGGTCGCCCACCATCGTGGCGGCCAGCTGCTCGGCGTCGGTGTCGGCGCGGTCGACGGAGGTGACGTGCCGTCCGTCCCGCATGATCGTCATGCGGTCGCAGACCTCCATGGTCTCCCGGATCTTGTGGGTGATGAGGATGACGCTCATCCCCTCGTCGACCATGGTCCGGATCGACTCGAAGAGCGCGTCGACCTCCTGCGGGGTGAGGTTGGTCGTCGGCTCGTCCAGGATGAGGATCTTGGACCCGCGGTAGAGCGCCTTGAGGATCTCCACCCGCTGGCGCACGCCGACGGGCAGCTCCTCGACGACGGCTTCAGGGTCGACCGCGAGGCCGAAGCGCTCGCTCAGCTCGACGATCCGTGACCGGGCTCCGCTCAGGTCCAGGCGCAGGCCGCCCAGACCGGAGGAGCCGAGGACGATGTTCTCGGTGACCGTGTAGGAGTCGATCTGCAGGAACGTCTGGTGGACCATCCCGACACCGGCGGCGATCGCGTCCTTCGGGGAGGTGATCGTCACCGGCTCCCCGTCGATCTCGACCGAGCCCTCGTCCGCGCGGTAGAGGCCGTAGAGGACGTTCATCAGCGTGGTCTTGCCCGCGCCGTTGCCGCCGAGCAGGCCGTGCACCTCGTGCGCGCCGACCTCCAGGTCGACGGAGTCGAGGGCGCGCACGGGGCCGAACGACTTCTGCACCCCGGTCATGCGCAGCCGGGGTGTCGCGGCGCTCACTCGACCTCGGTCTGGTCGAGCTCGACCGTGATCGACCCGTCCGTGATGCCCTCGACCGCGGCGTCGACGGCGGCACGGGCCTCGTCGGGGACCTTGTCGCCGAGCTCGACGTGGGCACCCTTGCCGAACTCGATGACGTAGTGGCCCTTCGTCTCACCCTCGCCGATGGAGCCGATGACCTCGCCGAGGGGCGCCTCGAAGTCGTAGCGCACGGTCGCGGCGTAGTGCTCGGGGCCGTTCTGCGACTTGTCGGTGTACTTCACGGTCAGCCAGGTCTCGCCGGGCTCGGTGTCGTTGATGGCCTGGAAGGAGCCGACGACGCCGAGGTTGAGCGAGGTGATGATGACGTCGCTGCCGCTGGAGAGCAGCTGGGTGGTGAGCTGCTGGGCCTTGACGGTGTCGTTGAAGTCGCCGCTCCAGACCGGGTTGACGGTGACGTCCTTGCCGCTGTCGGCGATGGCCTGCTCGACGGCATGCACCTCGGAGTAGGAGAACGGCAGCGACAGACCGCCGAGGTAGCCGACGCTTCCGGTCTGGGTCAGCTCGGCGGCGAGCGACCCGAGCGGGTAGAAGACGGTGTGGAAGTTGCGGTCGATGACCCACACGTTGTCCGGCTGACCCTCGGGCTCGCCGTCGAACTCGCCGATGAAGTTGATGTCCGGGTTCTGCTCGGCGATCTTGGCGGTCGCCTCGTAGAACTGGGAGCCGTGCGTCCAGATGACGTTGTAGCCGTCGGCGACGTACTCCTGCAGCACCCGCTCGATGTCGGGCACCGGGACGGACTCGGAGTATGACGTCTCCGCCCCCTCGATCGACTCGAGAGCCTGCAGGCCGAGGGCGTTGTAGTCGGCGTCGGTCGTCGGGCCGGAGAAGATCGCGGCGACGCGCAGGTCGCCGTCCGCGGAGGCGCCGCCGGAGTCGTCCCCGCAGGCGCTGAGCGGGAGCGCGACCAGGGCGACGGCGGCGAGGAGGGGGAGTCGAGTGCGCATGTTGGCGCTCCTTCGTTGGTGCCGCGCACCGGCGATGACGCCGTGCTCGAGCAGGGGCTGGGCGTGCCAGTCAGCGTAGCGACGTGCAGCACCGCTGCATTCGGCAAGATCTGCCCAAGAACCGGTCTGCTTGTGGGTTGACTTCCCAGTAGCGCGCGTCCGGTGACACGATGCCTCC
>CAZONQ010000346.1:0-1936 GCA_964581125.1 uncultured Ornithinimicrobium sp. | reverse complement strand
AGGTGGCAGCGGCGAGGAGCAGCAGGGGTCGGCGCACGGGGCATCTCCTGGTCGGGGCGCAGGGTCGACTGGCGGGTGGACGGTTCGCTGAGTGGCGGCCGTCCCCGGCGCAACGATAGGCGACGAGCGCGAGTGGTGCGGACGAGCGGCCCGCGCTCAGCCGAGGATGCCCTGCTCGTAGGCGGCCGCGACCGCTGCGGCGCGGTCGGGCGCACCGAGCTTGTCGAAGATGTGGGCCAGGTGGGTCTTCACCGTCGCCTCGCTGACGAAGAGCTCGTTGGCGATCAGGCGGTTGGACATGCCTCGGGCGACGAGGACGAGGACCTGCCGCTCGCGCGCGCTCAGGCCGGAGCGCGACCGCGGGCGCCGGACGTGCGAGGCCAGGCGCGAGGCGACGGTGGGGGAGAGCACCGTCTCGCCCGACGCCGTCGACCGGACGGCGGCGACGAGCGTCTCGGCGGGAGAGTCCTTGAGCAGGTAGCCGGTCGCGCCCGCCTCGATCGCCGCCACGGTGTCGGAGTCGGTGTCGTAGGTGGTGAGCACCAGCACCGCGGCGCGCAGGCCACGGCGGGCCATCTCGCGGACCGCGTCGACGCCGCCGCCGCCCGGCATGCGCAGGTCCATGACGACGACGTCCGGGTCGAGGCGGGCCACGATACGAACGGCCTCGGGACCGTCGTCCGCCTGCCCGACGACCTCCAGGCCGGGCGCGGAGGAGAGGACGGCTGCGACGCCGTCGCGGACCACGGGGTGGTCGTCGACCACCACGATCCGCACCGGTGCCCCGTCCGACGTCACGCCGCCGCCTCCCGCCCGACCGCGGGCAGCCGCAGGGACACTGCCGTGCCGTCCCCGGGGCGGCTCTCCACCCGCAGCTCCCCGGCGAGGCGCTCGGCGCGCTGCCGCATCCCGCGCAGGCCGAACGACCCGGGCGCCGCGGGGCCGTCGGGGTCGAAGCCCGCGCCGTCGTCCCGCACGTCGAGGATCACCTCGTCCTCGTCGTAGACCAGGGTCACGCCGACGCGCCGGGCGCCGGCGTGCTTGGCGACGTTGGCGAGCGACTCCTGGACGACCCGCAGGACCGTGGACTCGACCTCGGGGTGCAGAGGCCGCACGTCGCCGGTCACCGTCACCTCCGCGCACTCGCGCCGCTCGGCGTCCCAGCCGCAGACCACCGCCGCCACTGCGTCGGCGAGGCCGGCGCCCTTCAACGGCCGGGGCGCGAGGTCGAGCACCGAGCGACGTGCCTCGGTCAGCGCCTCGCGGGTGAGGTCCGTGGCGCGCGCCAGACGCGGGCCGGGGTCGGCCTCGGAGCGCGCCGCCTGCAGCTGGGCGAGGGCAGCGGCGAGGGACTGGGCGATGGTGTCGTGGATCTCCCGGGCCAGGCGCTGGCGCTCCTCCTGGACGCCGGCCCGACGGGCCTGGGCGACGAGCTCCTCGTGCAGCTCGGCGTTCTCCGCCAGTGCGCGCGAGAGGTCGGCGTTGACCCGCTCCAGCTCCTCGATGGTGGCGGCCTGGACGTCGGAGCGGCGGTCCAGCTCGCCCTGCACGCGGCCGAAGAAGGTGGCCAGCCCGCCGTTGACGACGATGAGCACGAGGAAGGCCAGGCCCTGGGCGGGGCTGGTCGGCGGCAGGCCCCCGGACTGGGACCCGGCGACGGTCACGGCGACGGCCAGGAGCGCGACCCATCGGGCCCGGCGGCCGCGGAACGCGGCCTCGTGGTCCAGGAAGCCGACCCAGGCGAAGAGGGCGAAGAACGGGTTGATCCACGTCAGGACGAAGGCCAGGACCGTGCGCCCCACGAAATGGACGGCCATCTTCCGGCCGTGGGAGCGCCACCCCGGCCGCCGCACCGTCCACCACCACGACCACGCCGCGGTGACCACGACGAGGACCCCCTGGAGCAGGAGCAGCTCCGGCGTGCCGGTGCCGAAGA
>CAZONQ010000345.1:0-1954 GCA_964581125.1 uncultured Ornithinimicrobium sp. | reverse complement strand
AGGCCGGGATGTCGCTGGAGGCGATCCAGGCCCAGGCCGGTCACGCGCACCTGGACACCACCCGGATCTACCTGCACCTGTCCAACGACTGGCTCGCCGCGGAGTACCAGCAGGCCATGGCCGTCCTGGACCGGCTCTACGAGGAAGGACCGAGGCCATGAGCACGACCACCCGTGCGAGCACCACGGCGGGCGTCGAGCACCTCGACGCCTTCGCCGCCGACTACATCACCGCGGGGACGACCGAGGCTGCGCGCAAGTGCCGCCGGCTCGGCGTGACCGGCTTCCGTCGAGCCTTCGGCGACCTGGACGGATGGAACCACGCTCCCGTCGCAGCGCGGCGTCAGGCGCGCACCGAGGTGGCGTCGTTCGCCGCGCACGCCGCGGTCGCGACCGGCCTTCAGGTCGACCCGGCGTTCGTGGTCACCAGCGGTTGCCGATGGGGCAGCTACGTGCGGCAGGCCCACCGCGCGCAGTACGAGCAGTTCTGCCAGCAGGCAGCTGACCTGGGGTTCTGCACCAAGGAGACCGGGCGGATGTGGACCCACCTGTCCCGCATCGCCGTCATCGCCGGGACCTCTCCGGCAGCGCTGACCCCGGAGCAGTACACCACCGCCCGGGCCACGTTCTTCGAGCACACCGTCGCCGGTCACGGCGGGAACGTGCCGCACAGGTCGCTGTCCACGCCGCTGTTCGGCCTGGACGCCGTGATGTTCCACCGCGGCCAGGCACCGGTCCCGGACAAGCGTCGCCGCTGGCTGCACACCCGGGCCGCGCAGGTCGACTGGGACCACATCAGCGCCGACGCACCCGTCCTGGCATCCACGATGCGCCGCTACCTGAACCAGTGCGCGCTGTCGCTGCGACCGTCCTCGGTGGCGCTGTTCGACACCACGCTGCGCCAGTTCGCCGCGTACCTGCTCGCCGACCACTCCGACGTCACCGCCGCCGCGCACGTGCGCCGCGAGCACGTCGAGGGCTACAAGTCCTGGCTGGCCGACCGGCCCGGGTACCGCGGCAAGCCGGGCCTGTCGAAGACCACCCTGGGCATGCGGATGGGCCACCTGCGCTCCTTCTTCACCCGCATCATCGAGTGGGACTACGACGACGTCCCCGTCCGCGTCCCCGTCTACGCCACCGACCGGCCCCGCCTGGACCGGCCGCTGCCGAAGTTCCTCAACGACGCCGCTGCCGCGGCGTTCATGAACGCCGCCCGCGACCTGCCCGACCCGTTGGACCGTCTCATCGTCCAGGTCCTGGCCCGCACCGGGATGCGCCGCGGCGAGCTCCTCGGCCTGACCATCGACGCCGTCGTGCAGATCGGCACCGGCTACTGGCTGCGCACCCCAGTGGGCAAGCTGCACACCGACCGGTACATCCCGCTGCACCCGCAGGTCAAAGACCTCATCGACGACTGGCTGACCCACCGTGCCTCCTGGCAGTCCTCCGACCTGCTCCTGCTCGACCGTGGCCGACCCATCCCGCCCACCCGCGTCGACAAGGCCGTCGCCAAGACCGCCGCCGCGGCAGGCCTCGGCCACGTCCACCCCCACCAGCTGCGACACACGCTGGCCACCCAGGCCGTCAACCGAGGTATGTCCCTGGAAGCCATCGCCGCCCTGCTCGGCCACCACGACCTGTCCATGACGATGGTCTACGCCCGCATCGGAGACCGCACCGTGGCCGACCAGTACTTCCAGGTCACCGCCAAGATCGAGTCCCTCTACGCCGGCGCCCGGCCCGCGAGCACGCCGGTGACCCTGCCGGCCGAGGCCGCCGGCCCAGCAATGCGCGCCGTCCACGCCGAAGCCAGCAAACGCCTCCTCGGCAACGGCTACTGCGCCCGACCGATCGAGCTCGACTGCCGCTACGAGACGATCTGCGAGTCCTGCACGATGTTCTTCACCACCATCGAGCACCGACCCACCATCGCCGCCCAGCGCGACGACGCCCAC
>CAZONQ010000344.1:0-1958 GCA_964581125.1 uncultured Ornithinimicrobium sp. | reverse complement strand
CCAACGAGGTGCTGCGGATGCGCACCTGGCTGGAGGAGACCTGGGCCAAGCACTCCGGCAAGACCGCCGAGGAGGTCCGCAAGGACATCGAGCGCGACAAGATCCTCACCGCGGCCGAGGCCAAGGACTACGGCCTGGTCGACGAGGTGCTCGCCTCCCGCAAGGCGTCCCTGGACGACTGACCTGCTCCGGTATGCCGTGAGCAGGCTCCGCGGAGCCCGTCACCCGTGCAGGGTGGCGGGCTCCGTCGTCCCCCCGGGTCAACCGGGGGCGGCGACGTCGAGCCGCGACAGCGTGGCCCGCGCCAGCTCGAGCGTGGCCACCCGGTCGCCGGCGTCCACCGGCAGGCTCCCGGCCAGGGCCAGGGTGACGAAGCCGTGGACGATGCTCCAGGCCGCCAGGGCCGGGGCGGGCAGGTCGTCGCCGGCGTCCTGCCCGCTCCGGCCGTCGGCCCCGTCGCCCAGGCTGGTGAGCAGGGTCCGTCTCAGCCCCCCGAGCGCCGCGGCGTGCGTCGGCTCGTCCCCGTCGACGAGCTCGGGACGGAACATCACCTGGTAGTGCGCAGGGTGCGCGACCGCCCAGCCGACGTAGGCGACGCCGACGTCGAGGAAGGACCCGGAGGCGTCCGCCCGGGCCAGCTCGGCGGCGAGCCTCTCGTAGCCCTGCGCGGCGAGCGCGGTGACGACGCCGCGCTTGTCGCCGAAGTGGTGGCGCGGGGCGGTGTGGCTGACGCCGACCTCGTGGGCGAGGGAGCGCAGGCTGAGCGCCGCGACGCCGTCCCGGGCGACCGCGGCGGCGGCCGCCCCGAGGATCGCCTGCCGCAGGTCGCCGTGGTGGTAGGCGGGTGGTCTGGTCACGGCTCCCCAACTTACCACTGGACACATCCGCGTGGCGACGCCTAAACTTTCCAGTGGAAACATCCCCGACCGAACGGAGCCTCCCGTGCTCTCCCCGACGGCCGCCACCACCGGCGGCGTGGTCCTGCTCACCGTCGTCGCCATCGCCTACGGCGGCACCTTCCTCCTGCGCGTGGTCGGGGGCGGGGTGCCGGCCAACCCGCTCCAGCAGAGCTACTTCCGCGCGGGGCACGCCCACGCGGGGGTGCTCGTCATCCTCGGGCTGCTCGTCACCCTCTTCGTCGACCTCGCCGGCGTGGCCGCGCCCTGGCGGCCGCTGTCCGGGCTGGTGCTCCTCGCCGCGATCCTCATGCCCGCCGGGTTCTTCCTCTCCGTCGTGGGTCGCGACCCGGCCGCGCCCAACGGCCTGCGCGTCCTGATCTGGGCCGGGGCGGGCTGCCTCGTGGCCGGCGTCGTGGCCGCCGGGGTCGGGCTGCTGCTCGTCTGACGCCGTTGCGCTCTGAGCGGACAGCGCGCAACACGCCTGCGCCGGCGGCGCAATACGCTGTGCCTCGACAGCCCGGCAAGGTACCGTCGGGGGACAGGCACGACGGCACCGACGACGAAGGGACGTCCGAGTGGCACGCATGGGTGAGAGCAGCGACCTGCTCAAGTGCTCCTTCTGCGGGAAGAGCCAGAAGCAGGTCAGGAAGCTGATCGCCGGCCCTGGCGTCTATATCTGCGACGAGTGCATCGACCTGTGCAACGAGATCGTCGAGGAGGAGCTCGCCGAGTCCTCCGACCTCGGCCTGGGCGAGCTGCCCAAGCCGCGCGAGATCTTCGACTTCCTCGAGCAGTACGTCGTCGGCCAGGACCCCGCCAAGCGGGCCCTGGCCGTCGCGGTCTACAACCACTACAAGCGCATCCAGGCGGGCGAGGGCCGCTCCGGCGACGACGCCATCGAGATCGCCAAGTCCAACATCCTGCTCGTCGGCCCGACGGGCTGCGGCAAGACCTACCTGGCCCAGACCCTCGCCCGGATGCTCAACGTCCCCTTCGCGATCGCCGACGCGACCGCGCTCACCGAGGCCGGCTACGTCGGCGAGGACGTCGAGAACATCC
>CAZONQ010000343.1:0-1973 GCA_964581125.1 uncultured Ornithinimicrobium sp. | reverse complement strand
TGCTGCGCAAGGAGACCGTCGGGGGCCTGCTCCTCGTCGCCGCCGCCCTCGTCGCGATCGTGTGGGCCAACTCCCCGTGGGCGGAGGTCTACACCGGGCTGCGGGACACCGAGGTGGGCTACGCCCCGTGGCACCTGCGGCTGAGCCTGGGCACGTGGGCGGCCGACGGGCTGCTGGCGGTCTTCTTCTTCATGGTCGGCCTGGAGCTCAAGCGGGAGATCATGATCGGCGACCTGCGCCGCTGGGACCGGGCGGTCGTGCCGGCCGCCGCCGCCGCGGGCGGGGTGGTCGTGCCGGCCCTCATCTACGTCGCGGTCAACCTGCGCTCGCCCGATACCCTCGTCGGCTGGGCGGTGCCGACCGCGACCGACATCGCCTTCGCGGTGGCGGTGCTGGCGATCATCGGCTCGCACCTGCCGTCGGCGCTGCGGATCTTCCTGCTCACGCTCGCGGTGGTCGACGACCTCATCGCGATCCTCATCATCGCGTCCGTCTACTCCTCCGGGATCCGCGTCGAGATGCTGCTGTGGTCGCTGCTGCCGCTGGCGGCCTACGCGCTGCTGGCGCGCGGGCGGCGGCCGCTCTTCCGCTACCGGCGCTTCTCGGCGTGGCTGCTGCTCCTGCCGGTCGGCGTCGTCTTCTGGGCGCTCGTCCACGCCTCCGGGATCCACGCGACCGTGGCGGGCGTCGTCCTCGGCTTCGTCGTCCCGGCGCGGCTGCGGCCCGACCGGGGCGAGCCGGCGCCGGAGCAGCCCGGCGCGCACGGACTGGCCGAGGTCCTCGAGCACCGCTTCCGGCCGCTGTCTGCCGGGGTCGCGGTGCCAATCTTCGCGTTCTTCTCCGCCGGCGTCACCGTCGGCGGTCTCGACGGGCTCGTCTCGGCGCTCGGGTCGACCGTGACCATCGGGATCGTCGTCGGCCTCGTCGTGGGCAAGGTCGTCGGCATCACCGGCACGACCTGGGCGGTCACGCGGTTCACCCGCTCCGAGCTCGACCCGTCGCTGCGCTGGGTCGACGTCGTCGGCGTCGCCGCCCTCGGCGGCATCGGCTTCACCGTCTCGCTCCTCGTCGCCGAGCTGAGCTTCGGCACCGGCACCGTGCACGGCGACCACGCCAAGGTGGGCATCTTCCTGGCCTCGGTGGCGGCCGCGGTGCTCGGCGCGACGGTGCTCACCGCGCGCAACCGCCACTACCGGCACCTCGCGGAGGTGGAGGGCGTCGACGAGGACGCGGACGGCATACCCGACGTCTATCAGCAGGACGGGGAGGACCGGGGCGACGCACCTCGGTAGCCTGACGCGATGCACCACATCCTGGTCGTCGAGGACGAAGAGGGGATCGCCCGCGTCGTCGACCGTGGGCTGCGCGGCGCCGGCTACCGCACCACGGTGGTCGGCGACGGGCTCGCGGCGCTGGAGGCGGTGGCCGAGGCGGACGTCGACCTCGTCGTGCTCGACGTCGGCCTGCCGCGGATGGACGGCTTCACCGTGCTGCGGATGCTGCGCACGATGGAGGACCCCGTGCCGGTCATCATGTGCACCGCCCGCGACTCGCTCGAGGACACCGTCTCGGGGCTGGAGAGCGGCGCCGACGACTACCTGGCCAAGCCGTTCCGCGTCGAGGAGCTGCTCGCGCGGGTCCGTGCCCGGCTGCGCCGCCCGGCCGGCAACGGGGGCCAGGAGGCCCAGCAGGTCTCGGCCGGCGGCGTCACCCTCGACCTCGTCGCGCACACCGCCGTCGTCGAGGGCGAGCCGGTCGAGCTGTCCGCCCGCGAGTTCGCGCTCGCGCGCGAGCTCATGGAGCACGCCGGCCAGGTGCTCAGCCGCCAGCAGCTGCTCGACCGGGTGTGGGGCTACGAGGTGACCGGCGCGTCCAACGTCGTCGACGTCTACGTCCGCTACCTGCGCACCAAGCTGGGCAGCGGCCGGATCTCGACCGTGCGGGGCGTGGGCTACCGCTTCGAGGGGTAGGGG
>CAZONQ010000342.1:0-1984 GCA_964581125.1 uncultured Ornithinimicrobium sp. | reverse complement strand
CCGCGTGCACGAGCCACCCACGTGAGTGGGTTGCGCACGCAGCCGGCCGGCCGACGCCCCGCCGCTACTGCCCGAGCTCGCCCAGGAGCGTCTCGAAGTCGGTCACGTCCGTCTCCACGTCGTTGCCAGAGCGCCGGCGACGCGGCGGGACGAGCTCGTCGGCGCTGGCGGCGAAGCCGGCCACCGACCCGCTCTCGGCCACGACGAGCGCGGCGAGCTCCGAGGCCGCCCGGGCGATGCGTCCGGCGAGCGCACCGCCGCCCTCGCCGCCGCCGAAGTCCTCGGTCGCGGCGAAGACACCGGTCGGCACCACGACCGCGCGCAGGTAGGTGAACAGCGGCCGCAGCGCGTGGTCGAGGACGAGCTGGTGGCGCGCGGTGCCGGCCGTCGCGGCGATGACCACCGGCATCCCGTTGACCGCGTCGGTGTCGAGGACGTCCATGAACATCTTGAACAGCCCGGAGTAGCTGGCCGTGAAGACCGGCGTCACCGCGATGAGCCCGTCGGCCGAGGTGACGAGGTCACGGGTGCGCTGGACGGCACCGGTCGGCATACCCCCGGTCGTCATGGTGGTGGCGAGGTCGTGCGCGAGCTCGCGCAGCTCGACGACCTCGACCTCCGCGGCCTCGCCCCGGGCGCTCACCTCGGTGCTGACCGCGTCGGCCAGCCGGTCGGCGAGCAGCCGCGTGGACGACGGGCGGGACAGGCCGGCGGTGATGACGACGATGCGGCGGGACATGCAGGGGACTCCTCGGGTATGGCGTGCGCCCGGGGACGGCGGTCGGCCGCCCCCGGGCGGGTGGTCAGCTCTGGGTGCCCGCGGCGGAGCGGGCCGGCGCGACGAGGTGGTGCTGGGCCTCCGGCCCGGCCGCGACGAGGGAGGCGTGGGTGGGAGGGTCGCTGGGCACGTGCGCCGGACGACGGGCCTCGAACTCCTTGCGGAGCGCGGGCGCGACCTGGGTGCCCAGGATCTCGATCTGCTCCAGGACGACCTCGGTCGGCAGCCCGGCGTGGTCCATGAGGAAGAGCTGGCGCTGGTAGTCGCCGACCGCGTCGGCGAAGCCCAGCGTGCGCTCGATCACCATCTCCGGCGTGCCCACGGTCAGCGGGGTGACGCGGGTGAACTCCTCCAGGCTCGGGCCGTGGCCGTAGACCGGGGCGTTGTCGAAGTAGGGCCGGAAGAGCCTCTTGGCCTCCGCCTCCGTCTCCGCCATGAAGACCTGCCCGCCCAGCCCGACGATCGCCTGGTCCGCGGTGCCGTGGCCGTAGTGCTCGAAGCGGCGGCGGTAGAGATTGACCATCTGGGCGGTGTGCTCCATGTTCCAGAAGATGTTGTTGTGGAAGAAGCCGTCGCCGTAGTAGGCGGCCTGCTCGGCGATCTCGGTCGACCGGATCGAGCCGTGCCACACGAAGGGCGGGGTGCCGTCCAGCGGCCGCGGCGTCGAGGTGAAGCCGTGCAGCGGCGTGCGGAACTTGCCCTCCCAGTCGACGACGTCCTCGCGCCAGAGGCGGCGCAGCAGGTGGTAGTTCTCCACGGCCAGCGGGATGCCCTGGCGGATGTCCTTGCCGAACCACGGGTAGACCGGGCCGGTGTTGCCGCGGCCCATCATCAGGTCGACGCGGCCCTTGGCCAGGTGCTGCAGGAAGGCGTAGTCCTCCGCGATCCGCACCGGGTCGGTGGTGGTGATCAGCGTGGTGGCCGTCGACAGGATCAGCCGCTCGGTCTGCGCCGCGATGAACGCCAGGTGCGTCGTGGGCGCGGACGGCACGAACGGCGGGTTGTGGTGCTCGCCGGTCGCGAAGACGTCGAGCCCGACCTCCTCGGCCTTCAGGGCGATGCGGGTCATCGCCTCGATGCGCTCGCCCTCGGTGGGCGTGCGGCCGGTCGTCGGGTCCATGGTCACGTCGCCGACGCTGAAGAGACCGATCTGCATGGGGCTCACCTTCTCAAGTAGTTGACGAATCAACTATACGAACAGGGGCG
>CAZONQ010000341.1:0-1989 GCA_964581125.1 uncultured Ornithinimicrobium sp. | reverse complement strand
ACCCGGACGGGCTGGAGAAGTGCATCGGCTGCGAGCTGTGCGCCTGGGCCTGCCCCGCCGACGCGATCTACGTCGAGGCGGCGGACAACATCCCCGGCGCGCGCTACAGCCCGGGCGAGCGCTACGGCCGCGTCTACCAGATCAACTACCTGCGCTGCATCTTCTGCGGCCTGTGCATCGAGGCCTGCCCGACCCGGGCGCTGACGATGACCAACGAGTTCGAGCTGACCGACGACTCGCGGGCGCCGTTGATCTACGAGCGGCACCAGCTGCTCGCCCCGCTCGGGCCGGACATGGTCGCCCCGCCGTTCCCGATGGCCGAGGGCATGTCGGAGCGCGACTACTACCGCGGTCAGGTCACCGGCCCGACCCAGGAGCAGAAGGACTTCGTCGCAGAGCGTGACGCACGGACCACCGAGGAGGGCACCGCATGACCCCCACTCCCGCAGCTGAGCTGATCAGCGGCGGCGAGCTCTTCATGTTCTGGCTGATGGCCGCCGTGACCGTGGCGGGCGGGCTGGGGCTGCTCTTCGCCCGCAAGGCCGTGCACGCCGCCATGGCGATGGCCCTGACCATGGTCGGTCTCGGCGTGGTCTTCATCGTCCAGGACGCCGAGTTCGTCGGCATCATCCAGATCTTCGTCTACTCCGGCGCCGTGATGATGCTCTTCCTCTTCGTCGTCATGACCATCGGCGTCGACGCCTCCGACTCCGGCGTCGAGACGCTCGGCGGCCAGCGCTTCTGGGCCTTCGTGCTCGGTGCGGGCTTCGCGGCCGCCGCGGTCTTCGGCCTGTCGCAGGTCAGCTGGCCGGCCGGCGTCGGCCTGGAGCAGGCGCAGGCCGAGGGCACCGTCACCGCCCTGGCCCGCGAGATCTTCGAGCGCCAGGTGCTGCCCTTCGAGGTGCTCGCCGCCCTGCTCGTCATCGCGGTGATGGGCGCCATGGTGCTCGCCCACCGCGAGCGCCTGCTGCCGCGCCGCAGCCAGCGCGAGTGGTCCTACGACCGCCTCCGCTCGATGTCGTGGATGGCGGGCAAGCCCAACCCCGGCGTCTACGCCCGGCACAACGCCGCCGACACCCCGGCCCTCGCGCCCGACGGCACGCCCGTCGAGGAGTCGGTGCCGCGCGTGCTGGTGGCCCGCGGCCAGGTGGCCGCCCCCGACGCCTACCGCCTCGAGGACCCCCGCGAGGAGACCGCCACCCAGGACCCGGTGGTCGTCGACACCCCGCCGACGACCACCACCGACCAGACCCAGACCGAGGAGGTCGAGCGCTGATGGGGCTCGAGGCCTACATCTACCTCGCGGTCGTGCTCTTCACGATCGGCGCGATCACGGTGCTGATCCGGCGCAACACGATCATCGTGTTCATGGGCATCGAGCTCATGCTCAACGCCTGCAACCTGGCGCTGGTGACCTTCTCCCGGATGCACGGCAGCCTGGACGGGCAGGTCTACGCCCTGTTCGTGATGGTCGTCGCCGCCTCCGAGGTCGTGGTCGGCCTGGCGATCATCATGTCCATCTTCCGCGCGCGCCGGTCGGCCTCGGTCGACGACGCCAACCTGCTGAAGCTGTAAGGAGCGAGCTGAAGTGTCTGTGCTCGAACTGACGCATCTGGTCGGCGTCGCCCCCACGGCGGCCGGCGGGACCGCATACCCCGTGGTGGACGGCGGCGTCGCGCAGGCGGGGTGGCTGATGATCGCCCTCCCGCTCCTCGGGGCGGCCCTGCTGCTCTTCGGCGGCCGGCGGACCGACGCGTGGGGCCCGCTCGTGGCGACCCTGCTGTCCTGGGCCTCCTTCGTGGTCGGCCTGCTCGTGATCGTCCAGCTGCGCGGCCTGCCCGCCGACGAGCGGGCGCTGCACCTGCCGCTGTGGGACTGGGTGGCGGCCGGCAGCCTCGACGTCGGCGTCGGGATCCTCATGGACCCGCTGTCGCTGACCTTCGTCATGCTCATCACCTTCGTCGGGTCGCTCATCCACGTCTACTCCCT
>CAZONQ010000340.1:0-2018 GCA_964581125.1 uncultured Ornithinimicrobium sp. | reverse complement strand
CGAAGCGCTCCTCGCCGGTCAGCTCGTTCCACAGCAGGTCGTAGCGGTGCATGATGAGGTCGGCGACCTCGACCGGGTCCTCGCCCTCGTCCAGCTGGCCGCCCGCCTCGAGGTCCATGAGCTCGCCGGCGATGTTGCCGTGCGCGATGAAGAGGTCGTGCTCGCGCTGGCCGCGGGAGAGCGCGGGGTGGATCTCGGCGGTCTCGGCGTCGACGAGGTAGGCGGCGAACTCGCCGGCGTCCCGGCGGAAGAGGGTGTTGGACAGCGACACGTCGCCCCAGAAGACGCCGGCCAGGTGCAGCCGGACCAGCAGCACGGCCAGGGCGTCGAGCGTGCGCCGGGCGGTGTCGGGCCGCAGCCGCTGGGAGAAGACCGCCCGGTAGGGCAGCGAGAAGCGCAGGTGCTGGGTGACGAGGCAGGCGTCGAGCGGCTCGCCGGCGGCGTCGACGCGGCCGGAGACGACCGCGACCGGCTCCACGGCGGGCAGGCCGAGACGCCGCAGGTTGCGCAGCGTCTGGTACTCCCGCCGGGCCAGGGGCTCGCTGATCTCCTTGACCGCCACCACCTGGCCGGAGAGCCGGGCGAAGCGCACGACGTGCCGGGAGATGCCGCGCGGCAGGGCGGCGAGGTGCTCCTGCGGCCACTCCTCGAGCGGCAGCCGCCAGGGCAGGTCGAGCAGCGCCGGGTCGGGCCGGACTGCGGTGAGGTCGAGCGCCATCCTCCCAGCGTACTCAGCCGTGGCGTCGCGCGAACGCGTCGAGGACCTCGCGCGGGATGCGCCCGCGGTCGGACACCGCATACCCCTGGGAGCGCGCCCACTGCCGGACCTCCGCCGGGCGCGGGCCCGCCGCGGAGGGGAGCGGGCTCGCCTCCGTCTCGACGTGCGCGCCCTCGCCCGCGTGCACGACGGCGGCGGCGAGGAAGCGGTAGGTCCACTCCTGCGCCAGCGCACGCGTCTCGCAGAAGACGACCGGGACGCCGGGGAAGCGCGCCTGGCACTCGCCGAGGGCGTCGGCGACCACCGCGGGCCGCACCCGGTCGAGCCGGAAGACCGCCGAGTAGCGGTCCTCGACGACGACCGCCGCCGACGGCAGCGTCGCCAGGTCGGCGAGCAGGTAGCGCATCTTCCCGCTGGTCAGCGTGCCGACGAGGTCCTGCAGGGACTTGCGCTCCACGGCGGCCACGACCCGGTCGCCGACGCGCACGCCGTAGTCGCCGGCCCGCAGGGCCTGCCGCGTCGTCGTGGCCTGCTGGTGCTCGAACCTCCACGCGTAGCGCTCGTGGCTGTCCACGAGGATCTCCAGCTCGGCCACGCCGGAGCCGCGCGCGGTGGGCAGGGACACCGCGGGCCGGGCCTGCTTGGCGGTGCGCGCGGTCTGCCAGAAGATCGCCTCCCGGCCGCCGCGCACGCGGGTGAGCACGAACTGCGAGCGGTTCTCCCGGCCCCGGTCCAGCACCAGGTCGATCGAGGCGCCCCGGCGCACGCACGAGCGCACCGGCACCCGCTCGACGACGTCCGGGTCGCGCGGCCAGCCCACCGCGCGGTGGCAGTAGACCTTGCCGGTCCGCGGCCACGTCTCGCGCGCCTTGAGCACGACGCCGTCGGGGCCCAGCGGGATCCGCAGCAGGTAGGGCAGGCTCGTGCCCTCCTCCGGGTTGCGGGCGATGAGGAAGTCGTCGGGCACGGCACCAGGGTAGGGCGTGCGCCCGGGGCGGCGGTGCGGGCGAGCCGGGGGAGCCGGGCCTCTTGACAACTGCGCGCGCCCACCGCCATGCTGGTGTGAGAGCGCTCTCACGAAGGTCCGGTCGAGGGCCGGCGCTCCGAACCAGACGAAGGAGTCGGCATGCAGCGCAACACCTCCACCACCTCCCTGCTGGCCACGGGTGCGGCCCTGAGCCTCGTCCTCGCCGCCTGCGGAGGCGCCTCGGACGCCGAGGACGGCGACGGCGGCGCCGAGGGCGGCGCCGAGGGCGGCGACATCACCCTGAGCGTGGCCACGTTCAACGAGTTCGGCTAC
>CAZONQ010000339.1:0-2021 GCA_964581125.1 uncultured Ornithinimicrobium sp. | reverse complement strand
TGGCGACGTCGTCGGGGCGGGTGGCCGCGAGGTCGCGCAGGAGCCGGGGGAAGGTGGAGCGGGCGGCGCTGGTGGCGGCCTGACCGTCGGCGGTCGGGCTGGCCGTGGTGGTCTCAGTCACGGGCGGCCTCCTGCTGGTCCGCGATCTCGGCTGCCTGCTCGACGGCCTGCTCGTCCGCGGCCTGCTCGAGGATCCGCTCGGCGGAGTGGTCGGCGCCGAGGTAGGCCTCGACGACCGCGGGGTCGGCCTTGACCTCGTCGGGGGTGCCGTCGGCGATGAGCCGGCCGAAGTCGAGGACGCTGACCCGGTCGGAGATGTCCATGACGACGTTCATGTCGTGCTCGATGAGGACGACGGAGACGCCGGCGAGCTCGTGCACGTCGAGGACGTAGCGGGCCATGTCCTCCTTCTCCTCGGCGTTCATGCCGGCCATCGGCTCGTCGAGGAGCAGCAGGGTGGGCTGGATGCACAGGGCGCGGCCGAGCTCGACGCGCTTCTGGATGCCGTAGGCCAGCGAGCCGACCGGCTGGTTGCGGTGCGCCTGGAGCTGGAGCAGGTCGATGACCTCCTCGACCAGGTGGCGGTGCTCGATCTCCTGCCTGCGGGCCGGGCCGAACCACAGCATCGAGGCCAGCACCGAGTGCCTCATGTGGATGTGCCGGCCGAGCATGAGGTTCTCCAGCACCGACAGGTGGGCGAAGAGCTCGATGTTCTGGAAGCTGCGGGCCACGCCGAGCCGGGCCACCTTGTAGGGCGGCAGCTGGGTGAGCAGGTGCTGGCCCTCGGGGACCGAGCGGCCCTCCTCGTCCTCGCCGCCGCCGGTGTGCAGGCGGATCTGCCCCGCCTGCGGGTGGTAGATGCCGCTGATGCAGTTGAGCAGCGAGCTCTTGCCGGCGCCGTTGGGGCCGATGATCGCGTGGACGTGGCCCTGGGTGATGGTGAACGACACGTCGGTCAGCGCCCTGACGCCGCCGAAGCGCAGGGAGATGTCGTCCACCTCGAGCAGCGGCAGCCCCTCGGGGCGGCTGCTGCCGTTCAGCGAATGCTGGTAGGCCCTCGTCAGCACTGGGGCCCTCCTCACGGTCGACGGTGATCGAAGGGTGACGAGACGTGACACTACGTTTTCACTATCTGAAAAGCAAGAGATCTGGAGCGGAAACTTTGCTCAGATGTTGGTATGTGGTGCTCGTGTGGTGGAAGATGGCTCCATGAGCGCGGTCGACGACAGGGGCGAGCCCGCCGCCAGGGGTGGCCTCGGCACCGTCCGCAACGCGGTGGCCCTGCTCGAGCTGCTCAGCGAGGGCCCGGCCTACCAGCAGCTCACCGACCTGGCCGAGCGCAGCCGCTTCTCGATCCCGACGGTGCACCGGCTGCTGCGCTCGCTCGTGCTGGCCGACCTCGTCGTGCAGGACCCGCGCTCGTCGCGCTACGCGCTCGGGCCGGAGCTGACCCGGCTCTCCAGCCACTACCTCGCGCGGCTGCCGCTGCTCGGTGCGCTGGCGCCCTACCTGTCCCAGCTGCGCGACCAGCTCGGCACGACCGTGCACGTGCAGACGCTGGTCCGCGGCGAGGTCGTCTACGTCGACCGGGTCGACGGCGACGACCGGGGTCCCTACCGCGAGACGCACCGCGTCCACCCCGCGCTCGACACCGCCGGCGGCCGGCTGCTCGCGGCGCGGGCCGGCGACGAGGAGTGGCAGCGCGCGGTCGAGCTCGCCGGCGAGGAGACCGCGGAGCTGGCCGCCGGGCGGCGCGACGACTGGGCCGCCGCCGACCACCTGGCCCTCTCCCCCGACGACCCGATGCTCCCCGCCGAGGTGGCCGTGCCGGTCCTCGACGGCGACGGCGGCACGGTCGCGGCGCTGGCCGCCAACGTCGAGGACGCCGAGGACGAGGCGCGCGTCAGCCGGGTCGCGGCCCAGCTCGGCCGCGCCGCCCGCGCCGCAGGAAGGACCCTCGGCCATGCCTGACCCCGACCCCCACCCCGACCGGACGCACGCTCTGCACACCCCCGACCCCG
>CAZONQ010000338.1:0-2025 GCA_964581125.1 uncultured Ornithinimicrobium sp. | reverse complement strand
CGCTCTTCACCACCGACCGGCCGGTGATCTTCGCCTTCCACGGCTACCCGTCGCTCGTGCACCGGCTCACCTACCGCCGCACCAACCACCACAACATCCACGTGCGCGGCTTCAAGGAGCAGGGCACGACGACGACGCCCTTCGACATGCTCATGCTCAACGACCTCGACCGCTACCGCCTCGTCGCCGACGTCATCGACCGGGTCCCCGGCCTGGCCGAGCGGGCCTCCGGCCTGCGCCAGGAGATGCTCGACACCCGCGTCCGCGCGCGGCAGTGGACCCGCGAGCACGGCGAGGACCTGCCCGAGGTGGCCCAGTGGGTCTTCCAGGACGGCGACGACGCGCAGGGCTCGGGAGCGCCCGGCTCCGACACCGGCGGCGACAACGAGTAGCCGCCCCGCCGCCCGGTCAGCCGTGCAGCACGGCCGCGCGCACGTCGGCCAGCGGCACCCGCTCGCCGGGGCGCACGCCGAGCCGACGGGCGAGCCCCGGGTCCCGCACCGGGGACAGGTCGCCGAGCCTGAAGAGGAGCGCGACGTCGAGCACCCGGAAGCGGTGGTCCCCGTCCGGCAGCCGCTCCTGCAGCGCGGACCTGCCCTCGCCGAAGCCCAGGTCCCCCCACGCGAACGTCCGCTGCGCGTCCGTCGCCCGGTCCCAGGTCCGCACCGAGGCGACCGTGTCCGCCACCGCCTGGCCGTGCGCCGACAGGTTGTCGCGCACGGCGCCGGCGACGTCGCCCCCGAGCCCCGAGAGCGCCTCGACGCCGGGCCAGGAGGACCGGACGGCGAGGTCCACCAGCTCGTCCCACGGCTGGTCGCCGGGCACGGTCACCGTGACGCCGCCGCACGGCGAGAGGTCGTCGACGTCGCAGGCCGAGTCGTCGACGACGACGCGGGGCACCGGGCGGGGGGCGGACTCCATACCCTCACTGTCGTCCCCCGCGCGCGCGGCGCGCAAGGACCGGGTGACCGGGGCGCCCGGAGCAAAGTGTGAGCGGATTCACATCCTGAGGGAATCACCGCAGATCACGGGAAGATCACGATCAGATCACGGCGGATTCTGTGAATGACGTGTGAACGTCTGGTTTGGCATCTGCCCCGGCCGTCCCGCACGGTGGGACCTGGCCGTGGCGCCCCTGACCGCGGCCGACACCCGTCCCCTCCCGTGAGGTTCACATCCGATGAAGCACCGTGCCATCAGCACCCGCCGCGTGATCGCGGTGTCCGCCACGACCGGTCTCGCCGCGCTCGCCGGCATCACCACCGCCGGCGCCGCCCAGGCCGCGAGCGGTTCCACCTGGGACGCCGTCGCCCAGTGCGAGTCCGGCGGCAACTGGAGCATCAACACCGGCAACGGCTACTACGGCGGCCTGCAGTTCGCCCAGGGCACCTGGGAGGGCCACGGCGGCACGCAGTACGCGCCGCGCGCCGACCTCGCCACCCGCGCCCAGCAGATCGCGATCGCCGAGAAGGTCCTCGCCACCCAGGGCCCCGGCGCCTGGCCGGTGTGCTCGGTCCAGGCTGGGCTGACCGCCGGCGGCTCCGCCGCCCCGGCCCCCGAGCCGGTCGAGCAGGCCCCCGTCCAGCAGGAGGCCCCGGCGCAGACCGAGCAGGCCGCCCCGCAGGCCCCGGCCGAGCAGGCCGCCCCGCAGGCCCAGCAGCAGGCTCCCGCCCAGCAGGCCCCGGCCGAGCAGGCCGCGCCGGCCCGTGACCTGGTCGAGCACGTCATCGAGCGCGGCGAGACCACCGCCTCGATCGCCAAGGACCACGGCACCACCGTGGCCGAGCTCGTCGGCATCAACGACCTGATCGACGGCGGCCGCCTCATCTTCGCCGGCGAGGTCCTGCTCGTGCCGGCCGACGGCTCGGGCGGCACCTACACCGTGGAGCGCGGCGACACCCTCGCCGAGATCGCCGAGGCCAACGACGTGACCGTCGACAGCCTCGTCTCCCTCAACGACCTGGCCGACGCCGACCTCATCGTCGTGGGCCAGACGCTCACGCTCGGCTGACACCAGCCCGCGTC
>CAZONQ010000337.1:0-2042 GCA_964581125.1 uncultured Ornithinimicrobium sp. | reverse complement strand
ACATCGGCGTCATGGCCTCCACCCGCGTCTACTCCACGGCCGCCTACTACTGCGCCGCGCTCGTCGCCATCGTCTTCGGCCTCTCGCCCAAGTTCGGCGCGCTGGTCTCGGCCGTCCCCGGCGGCGTGCTCGGCGGCATCACCGTGGTCCTCTACGGCATGATCGGCCTGCTCGGCGCCAAGATCTGGGTGGAGAACAGGGTCGACTTCTCCCGGCCCATCAACCTGGTCCCCGTCGCGGCCGGCATCATCATCGCCATCGGCGACACCTCGCTCAACATCTCCGACACCTTCAGCCTGGCCGGCATCGCGTTCGGCACCATCGTCGTCATCGCGGCCTACCACCTGGTCGCCTGGCTCATGCCGGCGTCGATGCGCGAGGCCAACTTCGGCACCGCGACGATCGCCTCGCCGCCCGGCGTGCAGGACCTGGACAACCTCGGCTTCGCCGAGGACTACGGCCTGCGCGGCCGGCGCGTCCTGGGCCGCACCGAGGAGGGCCACCTCATCGTGGAGGACAACCCCGACCTCGACCAGGACGACGAGCAGCCCAGGGTCGACGCCTAGACCCCGCCGGGCGGGGAGCCACGACCTCCCCGCCCGGCGGCCCGGCCCCGGCGCCAGCCCGTCAAACCCCCGCCAGCACCACCAGGAAGGAGTGCGATGAAGCCGGCACCGTTCGTCTACCACGCGCCGCTCACGATCGAGGAGGCCCTCGACCTGCTCGCCGAGCACGGTCACGACGGCAAGGTCCTCGCCGGCGGGCAGAGCCTGGTGCCGGTGCTCAACATGCGCCTGGCCGCACCGGGGCACCTGGTCGACATCAACCGGCTGCCCGGCCTGGACACGGTGGAGGTCACCGACGACGCCGTCCGGGTCGGCGCGCTCGTGCGCCAGGCCCAGCTGCTCGCCGACGACGCCGCGGCCGCCGCCCAGCCGCTCCTGCGCCAGACCCTCCGGCACGTGGCCCACCCCGTCGTCCGCAACCGCGGCACGGTCGTCGGCTCGCTCGCGCACGCCGACCCCTCCGGCGAGATGCCGGCGATCCTGGCCATCACCGACGGCTCGGTGCAGGTCCGCTCCCGCGACGGCGGGCGCTCGCTGCCCGCGACCGACTTCTTCCTCGGCCCGATGGAGAGCGGCGTCGACCCGACCGAGCTCGCGGTGAGCGCCACCTTCGGCCGCTTCCCGACCGGGACGCGCACCGCATACACCGAGACCTCCCGGCGCCACGGCGACTACGCCGTCGCCGGCACCGCGCTGGCCCTGCGCGTCGAGGACGGCCGCGCCACCTACGCCCGCGCCTCCTACGTCTCGGTCACCGACGTCCCCTCCGTCCTCGACCTGGCGCCGGTCCTCGAGGGGCACGACCTCGCCGGGCCGGACGCGGCGCGCGACGAGGCGGTCGCGCAGGCCGTGGCCGGCTTCGTCGACCCGGGCGACGACATCCACGCCTCCGCCGACTACCGCCGGCACCTCGCGGTGGTCCAGACCCGCCGCCTGCTCGCCGAGCTGCTCGACGCCCCCGAGGAGATGACCGCATGACCACCCAGCGGATCCGCATCCGCCGCAGCACGCCGCCGTTCGACCCCAGCGAGGCGCCGGAGGAGCCCGAGGAGCTGCTCGAGATCACGCTGCGGGTCAACGGCGCCGAGCACGACCTCGCGGTCCCCGGGCGCCGCCTCCTCTCCGACGCGCTCCGCCACGACCTGCGGCTCACCGGCACCCACGTGGGCTGCGAGCACGGGGTATGCGGTGCCTGCACCGTCCTCCTCGACGGTCGCCCGGTCCGTGCCTGCCTCATGCTCGCCGCCACCGCGCAGGGGCACGAGATCACGACCGTCGAGGGCCTCTCGGAGCCGGACGGGACGCTCGGCCCGGTCCAGCAGGCGTTCGTCGAGTGCCACGGGCTCCAGTGCGGCTTCTGCACGCCGGGCTTCCTGACGACCGTGACCTCCTACCTCGACGACAACCCGGACCCCACGCCCGAGGAGGCGCGCGAGGCGATCGCCGGCAACCTGTGCCGGTGCACCGGCTACCAGA
>CAZONQ010000336.1:0-2069 GCA_964581125.1 uncultured Ornithinimicrobium sp. | reverse complement strand
AGGTCGGGTGGACCGAGCGGACGACCGGCGGCCGGTTCGTGCGCCGTCCCCGGCGGCGGGCCAGCAGACCGCGTCGCCGTGCCCGCTCCCGGATGTCGGGGGTCACCCACCGGGAGAGCTGGTCGGCTCTGCGCGTGCCGTCGTAGGTCTCGAGCAGCGCCTGCACCATCCGCCTGGCCCAGGCCGCCGCGTCGGGCAGGTCCGGAGTGGCCGTCGGCTGCGGTCCGAAGAACGCGTCGTCGTCGGGGCCGGGCCGCAGGTCGACGGGTAGGTGGGCCTGGACGTAGGGCGGGGCCTCCGCCCCTGCCGGGGCCCCGCCCCAGTCGGGTCCCTCGGGGACGGGCTCGGTGCGCGGTGCGGGCAGCACGCGCAGCACAGGCGGGGCGGTCCGGGCCCTTCCGCCGGTCCGCAGGTCGTCCGACCGAGCAGGTGCGGGCCCGACGTCCGCGAGGGCGCTGCTGCCCTCGACCAGGCCACGGGCCCGGGTCGTGGCGCTCACCGGCCCGTCTCCGAGGCCGGAGCGACGAGCCGCTGACCGGGCAGGAGCAGGTCGGGGTCCTCGCCGATCGTCTCCCGGTTGGCGGCGTACCACCTCGGCCAGGCCTCGGCGACGTCCTGGTCGGTGGCGCGCTCGCCGAGGGCACGGGCAGCGATGTCCCACAGGGTGTCCCCGGCGTGGACGACGACCACGGCCCGTTCGTCCGAGGGGCGGGACGCCGACGGCGCGGTGCTGACCAGGCCGACCTCTCCGGCTGCCGCGCCGGAGGTGGCTGGGGCCGCGCGCCGTCCCGAGGAGCTCGTGGTCGGGGTCCACCCCGGCACGGGGACGTCCTCGGCCCTCTCCGGAGTCTCGCCGGACGCGGCCGCGACGGCGGCCGGTACAGGCACCACCGCGACGGCGGCCGGCACGGGCACCGCCGCGACGGCGCTTGCCTGCGCGCCGCCGAGGCTGGCGGCGACGAGCAGGCCCGCCGCCACCCGGCCGGTCAGTCCCGGGCCGACCGTCCCCCGGCGCCCCCGGACGGCCTCGTCGAGGAGGGCCAGCGTCGCCCTGGCCAACAACAGCGTCGCCCACGCCGCGACGGCCGCCGCCGCGGCCGAGGCGAGCAGGGAGAAGGACTCCTCCACCGCCACGCTCGTGAGCGCGCCGGACCAGTGGTCGAGCGCCCCCTCCAGCAGCCACCAGGCGAGCCGTCCTGTCGCGGCGGTCGCGGCCGCACCAAGACCGGCCGCCCTCGCGGATGCGCCGACCATCGCCATCACCCCTCCAGGCACCCGGCACCTCTCAAGTTGGGCCAGATGCGTTCGTTTGAGTTCGTTTGCGTCTGATGACGGCAATCTACGTGCTCGAACGCGGCGGGACAACCCCCATGAGCGACCCTGTGGACGGGCCGTCCGGTCCGGGACGTGGCGGCTGGCACCATGTCCCCATGCGCTGGGAGAACCTGTTCGCCGACCTCGCCGCCCAGCAGGAGCAGCTCGAGCGGGAGGAGCGCCGGCTCGAGGTGGCCGAGCACACCCGCGCCGAGCGCGGCCAGGTGCACCTGCTGGCCCGGCTCGTCGCCGCGGAGGGTGGGCCGCTGCGGCTGCGCGTCGCGGGCGTCGGCCGGGTGGAGGGGGTCCTGCGCGACACCGGCACCGACTGGCTGCTGCTCGACCACGGCGGCACGCTCCCGGGCCGGGGCAGGGAGCTGCTGGTGCCGCTGGACGCGGTCGCGGCGGTGGAGGGTCTGCCCACCAGGGTCGCCACCGAGCAGGAGGCCGGCCGGCGCCTGGGACTGACCGGCGCGCTGCGTGCCGTGAGCCGCGACCGGGCGGCCGTGCGGGTCCACGACCGGTGGGGCGACCACCTCAGCGGCACGATCGACGCGGTCCTCGCCGACCACCTCGAGCTGACCCGCCACGCGGACGACGCGCCGCGCCGGGCGGAGGAGGTGCGCGGCCGGGTGAGCCTGCCCTACGGGGCGGTGGCGATGGTGCGCCGGCTGTGACCGGTCGTCAGTCCAGCTCGGCCGAGCCCTGGCTGATGCTCTCGCGCGTCTGGGCGTACATCCGCTGGATGTAGGCCT
>CAZONQ010000335.1:0-2084 GCA_964581125.1 uncultured Ornithinimicrobium sp. | reverse complement strand
TGCTCGCCGAGAGCACCGCCGGCAGGTGCGGCAGCCCGGCGCCGACGACGATGACGGGCAGCGCCGACTGGCTCAGCTCGTGGCACGCCGCGCAGATCGCCGAGACGTCCTCCGGCGCGAGGTCCTGCATCTCGTCGATGAAGATCGCCACGCCCTTGCCGACGTCGGCCGCCAGCCCCCCGACGTCGGTGAAGAGCTCGACGAGGTCGATCTCGATGTCGCCGGAGTCGGCGCGGCCGCTGATCGCCGGCACGTCGATGCCCGGGTTCCACCGGTCGCGCAGCTTGGCGCCGGGCTGGTCCTTCTGCGCGAACGCCTTGATCACCCCGAGCACGTGGTCGACCTCGCCGCCCTGCGGGTGCCCGAGCTCGCGCACGGCCACGTGCAGCGCCGCCGACATCGGCCGCCGCATGCCCTGGTCGGGCCGCGCCTCGTACTTCCCGGTCCCCCACCGCGTCCGCACGGCTGTCGACCGCAGCGCGTTGAGCAGCACGGTCTTGCCGACGCCGCGCAGCCCGGTGAGGATCATCGACCGCTCGGGACGGCCGCGCTGGATCCGCTCGAGGACCACCTGGAAGCGCTCCAGCTGCTCGTCGCGGCCCGCGAGCTCGGGCGGGCGCTGTCCGGCGCCGGGGGCGTAGGGGTTCCTGATCGGGTCCACGCTCGGACTGTATGCGGTGGTCTAGCGATGTCGTCAGAGACACGCAGACGGCTCGATCGTCGGTCTCGATGGAGATGTATGCCGTTGTCTTGCGTTGTCGCTAGATGTCCAGATAGTTCGTGATCGGGGTGGGTTGAGGGGTGTCGATCGCGCCGTCTCGACCGCTCTAGCCACGGCACTAGAGTGGGCCAGATGGGAGCAGAGCGGATCGACCAGGTGTCCCCCGGGCAGCGCGTGACGGTCCGCCGCCGGCTCCCGGACGGCTCCGCGAGCGACGTGGTCGGCACGGTCGTCTCGCACGACGCGGGTGGCCTGACGCTCCGCACCACCCGGCGCGGAGAGGTGCGGGTCCCCTACGAGGAGGTCGTCGTGCACCGCGTCGTCCGGCCGGTCCCGTGGCGGATCGGCGCCTTCCTGCGCCGCGCCGGCGTCGCCGTGCTCGACCTGGACGGCGTGCTGCGCACCTTCGACACCAGCGGCGAGCTGGCGCGGGCGGAGGCCGAGCTCGGCCTCGAGGCCGGCGCCGTGCTGGAGCTGGCGTTCGCGCTGCCGGAGGCGAGGGCGATGGTCACCGGGCGGGCCCGCCACGCGGACTGGATGGGCGCGGTGCGCGCCCGTCTGCTCGCCGACGCGCACGCCGAGGAGGCGGTCGAGCGGCTGATCTCGGTGTGGCTGGCCGACCACGGCACCCCGGTGGACCCGACCGTGGCCCTGGTCGACTCGCTCGTCGCCGCGGGCACCCCGGCCTTCGTCTTCACCAACGGCACGGACCGTGTGCCCGAGGAGCTCGAGCACGCGGGTCTCGGCCGGCTGGTGCCGATGCTCCTCAACGCGCACGACCTCGGCTTCGCCAAGCCGGCCCCGGAGGCCTTCGCCGTCGCGCACGCCGAGATCGAGCAGCGGCTGCGCCGCACGGTCGGGCGCGCGGAGGTGCACTTCACCGACGACCGGCCCGGCAACGTGGAGGCGGCCCGGGAGTTCGGGTGGCAGGGCCGGGTCTTCACCCCGCCCGCGCCGGGACAGGTCTGAGGCTCCGGCCCCGGCGACGGGCTAGAGGACGGTCGCGTCCTGGCCGTTCTCGCTCGCCAGCGGCTTGCCCTCGCGCACCCAGGACTGCATGCCGCCCTCGACGTTGACGACGTCGAAGCCCTGCTGCACGAGCCACTGCACGGCGCGGCCGGAGCGGCCGTCGGTGCGGCAGACCACCGGCAGGGAGTCGTCGGTCACGGGCAGCTCGTCCAGCCGCGCCGGGATGTCGCCCAGCGGGATGTGGACCGCGCCCGGGGCATGGCCCGCCGCCCACTCTCCCGGCTCACGGACGTCGACCATGAGAGCGTCGTCGGGCAGGTCGGTCACGGTGACCGTGGGGATCTCGCTCATGGCTGCCATCCTGCCTCACCGTCGCGGCGAGCACGAGTCCGTC
>CAZONQ010000334.1:0-2092 GCA_964581125.1 uncultured Ornithinimicrobium sp. | reverse complement strand
GGTGGCCCCCAGCGCCTCGGTGAGCTCGTCGACCAGCGTGACCGACAGGTGGTTGGTCGGCTCGTCGAGCAGGAGCAGGTGCGGCCGCGAGGCGAGGGCCATGGCCAGGTCGAGCCGGCGCTGCTGGCCGGTCGACAGCTCGCCGACGCGCTTGCCCGCCTCGCGCGGCCGCAGCAGCCCGAGCGACGACAGCCCGACCGCCTCTGCGGCCGGGAGCGCACCCCTGGCGACGAGCCGGTCGACGTGCGCGGCATGGACCTCGCTCGCGCTCCGGCCGGGCGGCAGCTCGGTCTCCTGCCCGAGCAGGACGACCCGGGCGCCGGGGGAGCGGTGCACCCGTCCCGTCGAGGGGGCCAGCTCGCCGGCGAGCACCCCCAGCAGCGTGGACTTGCCGGCGCCGTTCGGGCCGGTCACGAGGAGGCGCGACCCGCCCTCGACGGTCAGCGAGACGGGCTCGACGAGGCGGCCCCCGACGGTGACCTCCTCGGCCGTCACCAGCGCCGCGCCCCTGCGGCCGGGCAGCTGCGGGAGCCGCAGCGGCTGCGGCGGCTCGGGCACGGTCACGGCGTGCTCCTCCAGCGCGGTCCTGCGGCGGTGCACGCTCTGCACCAGGCCCGGGGCGCGGGTGGCCCGCTGGTGCTTGCCGGTGCCCTTGTCCGGGCGCCAGCCGGTGACGAGCCGGCCCTGCGCGGCGACGAGGTCCTCCTCGAGCCGGGCGCGCTCCTCCTCCTGCCGGGCGTGCTCCTGCTCCCAGCGCTCGCGCTCGGCGCGCCGGCCCTCCCGGTAGCCCCCGTAGCCGCCGCCGTAGACCCGCGGCCGCCCGTCCGACGTCGGGTCGAGGTCGACGACGGTCTCGGCGACGTCGGCGAGCAGCGCGCGGTCGTGGCTCACGACCACGACGCCGCCGGTGCGCGCCCGCAGCTGCGCCGTCAGGAAGTCCAGACCCGCCCGGTCGAGGTGGTTGGTGGGCTCGTCGAGGAGCAGGACGTCGTCCTCGCCGCCGACCAGGCAGGCGAGGCGGACCCGGTAGCGCTGCCCGACCGACAGCTCGGACAGCCGCCGGGACCAGTCGGTCTCGGCGTCGAGCGCCTCGAGGGCGACCCGGACGCGCCGCTCGGCGTCCCAGGCGTCGAGGGCCTCGGCCCGCTCGAGCGCCGCGGCGTAGCGCAGGTCCGCGCCCCGAGCGCCCTCCTGCAGCGCGACGACCGCGTCGTCGAGCTCGCGCAGCGCGGCGAGGGAGTCGGCGACGGCCTCGGCGACCACCTCGCCGACCGTGCGGTCGTCGGCGGTCGACATCTCCTGCTCGGCGACGCCGACCGTGCCGACGCGCGAGACCTGCCCCTCGTCGGGGGCCAGGGTGCCGGCGAGGACGTGCAGCAGGGTGGACTTGCCGCGGCCGTTCTCGCCGACGACGGCGATCCGCGAGGAGGGTGTGACGACGAGGTCGACGCCGTCGAGCACGCGGGCGGCGCCACGGGTGACGGACACGTCCGAGAGGACGATCTGGGCGCGCGAGCGCGCAGGAAGGACAGGGGGAGCGGACAAGGGGAGTTCCTCCGGGAGGGGCGCACCGGACCGCCCGGTCGAGGGGCAGGAGGCGCGCAGGGCTGGGGTCGGGACCTCGTGACCGCCAGCGTCCCGGAGCAGGGCTCGACAGGCGCGGCGGTCGGGGCGGACCTCAGCGGAAGTAGCGGAAGAACGACGTCATGGCACCCATCCTACCGACCCGGGCGCCGCCGCCCCAGCCGTTTCCCGGCGCCCGGCCGCAGCCTCGCCCGCACGTCCCGCTCCCAGGCCTGCGCCCGGTCGCTGAGCGTCGGCGCGCCGTCCTGCTGCGGCCGCTCGTGCGTGCCGCGCAGCGTCCACGCCGTCGCCTCCGCCCACTTCGTCAGCTCGCCCGGGTGCGCCGCCCACAGCCGCGCCAGCCGCCCGAGGTGACCCACCTGCCCGCGCAGGAGGCGCGCACGGGGCGGGCGCGCGTCATACCCGAGGTCGAAGCGGAAGCGCTCGCCCACGACGCGCGGGTGGACGCGGACGCCGTTGACGATGTTGGACAGGTTGGTGCCGTGCAGCACCTGCGCCCACATCACCG
>CAZONQ010000333.1:0-2122 GCA_964581125.1 uncultured Ornithinimicrobium sp. | reverse complement strand
CCACGAGGCCGATCTCGTCGTAGTGGTGCAGGGTGCGCACCGTCACGCCGAGCTCCTCGGCCACCTGGCCGACCGTCAGCACCTCGTCCGTCATCAGCTGGTCCGCGTTCACGCCGACGACTCTGGTGCCTCACGGGACGTGAGGGTCAAGCCCGTTCCTCCGGCGCGCCCTCCCCGGGCGCGTCGGCCGGCCGCGTCATCGTGCCGCGGCCCCGCTGCGACTCGAAGATGAGGCTGGTCTCGGCGTGCAGGACGCCGGGGCGGTTGGTGAGGTGGTCGAGCACGAAGTCGCGCAGCGCGTCGGCGGACTCGCAGGCCACGTGCACGTAGTAGTCGATGGCCCCGGACACGTGGTAGGCGCCCAGCACGCCGGGCAGCTGCGGCACCTGCTCGGTGAACTCCTCGAAGTGGCTGCGCCGGTGCCCGCCGAAGCGCACCGCGATCATCGCCTCCACCGGCCGCCCGACGGCCACCGGGTCGACGTCGGCGTGGATGCCGCGGACGACGCCGCGCTCCCGCAGCGAGCGGACGCGCACGAGGCAGGTCGACTCGGCGATCCCCACCTCGCGGGCGAGGGTGGCGTTGGAGGTGCGGCCGTCCTGCTCGAGGAGGCGCACCAGCGCCAGGTCGGTCGCGTCGAGGGGCTTGGGGGCGGCTTGCGGATTCTTCGGCACGGGACGAGGGTATGCCGTCCGCGCGCCGACCGCGAACCAGTCACGACCTCAGATCCCTCGGCGTCTGACGGGATCGGGGAACCGATGCTTCGTGGGGCTTGAGTTTGCGACGCAGGGTCTGCAGTCTGGTGCCATGACCGCCGAAAACCTGAGCTTCGACAGCCGCGCCGTGCACGCCGGTCGTGGCGACCTCGCCGCGCTGGGCATGCACGTGCCGCCGATCGACCTGTCCACGACCTACCCCCTGCCGACCGTGGACGAGGGCGGCGAGGCCTACGAGCTGATCTCCGGCGGCGACGTGCCCCGGCCGGGCCAGACGGCCGTCTACCAGCGGCTGTGGAGCCCCGGGGTGGCACGCTTCGAGGAGGCGCTGGCCGGCCTGGAGGGCGCGGAGTCCGCCGTCGCGTTCGCCTCCGGCATGGCCGCGCTCACCGCGACCCTGCTGTCGCGGGTGGCCGCGGGCCGGCCGCACGTCGTGGCGGTCCGCCCGCTCTACGGCGGCAGCGACCACGTGCTCGCGACGGGGCTGCTCGGCACGCGCGTGACGTGGGCGACCGCGGACGGCGTCGCGGACGCCCTCGAGGAGGACACCGGCCTCGTCGTCGTCGAGTCGCCGGCCAACCCGACGCTCGACCTCGTCGACCTGCGCGCGCTCTGCGCGCAGGCGGGCGACGTGCCGGTCCTCGTCGACAACACCTTCGCCACGCCGGTGCTGCAGCGGCCGCTCGAGCTGGGCGCGAGCATCGTGCTGCACTCGGTGACCAAGTTCCTCGCCGGGCACGGCGACGTCCTCGGCGGGGCGGTGGCCTGCTCCGAGGCGCTGGCGCGGGAGATCCGGCCGGTGCGGGCGATCACCGGCGCGATCATGCACCCGCTGGCGGGCTACCTGTCGCACCGCGGCCTGCAGACCCTGCCCGTCCGCGTGCGCGCCCAGCAGGACACCGCCCAGGTGGTGGCGCACTGGCTCGCCGCGCGCGACGACGTCGAGCGCGTGCTCTACCCCGGCGTGGAGGGCGGCGACCCCTGCGGCCTGGTCGGCACGCAGATGTCCGGCCCCGGCGCGGTGCTGTCGGTCGACCTCGGCACCTTCGAGCGCGCGGCCCGCGTCGCCGAGCGCGTGCGGATGATCGTGCACGCCGTGTCGCTCGGCGGCGTCGACACGCTCCTGCAGCACCCCGCGGCGGTGACCCACCGCCCGGTCACCGACGACGCGAAGCCCGGACAGGGCATCCTGCGGATCTCGATCGGCCTGGAGTCGCCGGAGGACGTCATCGCCGACCTGGAGCAGGCGCTGGCGCGCTGACGGCCGCGACGCAGCCGGTGGCGGCCCCTGCCCTGGGCCACCACCCTTGTGCAGGAACGGTGTGTCACATCCGTCGTCACAGCGACGGTTGTGACACACCGTTTCCGCACAGACGTGCCGCGTCAGGCCCGCGTGACCCTGCTCA
>CAZONQ010000332.1:0-2131 GCA_964581125.1 uncultured Ornithinimicrobium sp. | reverse complement strand
CGGCCACCTTCTCCGTCCCGGTCACCGACGGCCAGCTGCTGCGCGAGTGGGAGCACCTGGGCGCCAAGCTGCAGGTCCGGGACCCCGAGAGGTATGGGGTGCAGCTCGCCGAGACCTCGGGCGGCGCCCTCCCCGGTGCGCACCCGCTCTTCGAGGTGCGCCCCGGCCCGGTCGCGGGGTGGGAACGGGCACCGGGTCTGTCCTAGGGTCGTCCTACGCTCAGCACGAGCGGACGAGCCAGCGCCCAGCCGAGGAGAGGCGATGACCGAGCGGGACACCCCATACCCTCCGTCCGGTGGTGACCAGAGCGCCCCGGGGCCGGACCAGGAGGTCGTGGACCTGGCGCACGTGCTCTTCGACATGGCGCGCGAGGGGCGGACCGAGCAGCTGGCCGCCTACGTCGACGCGGGTGCCCCGGCCAACCTGACCGACCCCTCCGGCAACACGCTGCTGATGCTCGCCGCCTACCACGGCCACGCCGGGCTGGTGCGGGAGCTGGCGCGGCGCGGGGCCGACGTCGACCGGCTCAACGACCGCGGCCAGTCGCCGCTGGCGGGTGCCGTCTTCAAGGGCGACGACGACGTCGTGCGCATGCTCCTCGACCTCGGTGCGGACCCCGAGGCCGGCACCCCGACCGCGCGGGACACGGCCCGGATGTTCGGCCGGGCCGACCTGCTCGACGGGCCGGACGGGGGCGGTGCACCTACCGTCGGAGGATGACCGACCGCCCCAGGGTCCTCGTCACGGGCGCCGCCGGCAACATCGGCGGCGACGTGCTGCGGCTGCTGCGGGACGACCCGGAGACCGACTTCGACCTCGTCCTCACCGACGCCGACCCCGACGACGGGGCCGACCCGCCCGTCCGCGTGCTCGACGTGCGCGACCTCGACGCGACCACCGCCGCCCTCACCGGCGTCGACACGGTCATCCACCTCGCCGGCGACGCCTCTCCGGAGGCGACGTGGGAGTCCGTGCTCGACCTCAACGTCGTCGGCACCCGCACGGTCCTCGAGGCGGCCCGCCGGGCGGGCGTGCGCAGGGTCGTCCTCGCCTCGTCCAACCACGTCATGGGCATGTACGACCGGGAGCGCGCCTGGCCCGTCTACACCCACCAGCCGGTGCGGCCGGACAGCCTCTACGGCGTCTCCAAGGCGGTCGGCGAGGTGCTCGGGCGCTACTACCACGACGAGCACGGCCTCGACGTCATCGCGCTGCGCATCGGCTGGGAGAGCGGCGACCACGGCGCGGCCGACGACGAGCTGACCCGCGCGCTGTGGGTGAGCCCCCGCGACATGGCACAGGCGCTGCGGCGGGCGGTGCAGGCCGAGGTCCGGTACGGCGTCTACTACGTGGTCTCCGACAACCCGACCCGCCCGTGGGACCTGACCAACACGATGGTCGAGCTGGGCTACCGCCCGCAGGACAGCTGGCAGGAGGCGGACGAGGGCCAATCAAAAGGTTGATGCGCTCGGGGCGCGGCGGAGCCCGCCCCCTCCGTAGCGTCGAGGACATGCTGACCTACCTCTTCCGCTCCGCCGCCGTCTGGACCGCGGTCGGCCTGGCCGGCGGGCTGGGCTACCGCGAGCTCACCCGCCAGCACGACTACACCGGCTTCACCCAGCTGGCCCTCGTCCACACGCACGCCCTGGTCTGGGGCACGGTGTTCGTGCTCGGGCTGCTCGCCCTCGTCGTCGTCCTGCCCGGCCTGGCGCGCGACGGCCGCATGCGCTGGGGGCTGCACCTCTTCAACGCCGGCCTCGCCCTCACCGTGGGCATGCTCGGCTTCAAGGGCACGCTCCAGGTCCTCGGCGCCACCTGGGCCGACCACCCCGGCCTGGCCGGCGTCTCCGGCCTGGGCCACATGACCCTCACCGTGGCCCTCGTGCTTCTTCTGCTCGCCGTCGGCCGCCAGGTCAAGACGCTGCAGGCCGGCGCCGACGACAGCGCCGGCACCCGCGACGCCGGCACCCGCACCGACGACCGTCAGGAGCTGGTGACCCCCCGGTGACGCGCACGTCATACCCGGGAGCGGGGCGGGCGACCGGGGAGCCGCCCGCCACGACCCCCCGCCACCGATGGGCGGCGCTCGGCGTGCTCGCCGCGGCGCTGGCGATGATCGTCCTCGACGGGA
>CAZONQ010000331.1:0-2151 GCA_964581125.1 uncultured Ornithinimicrobium sp. | reverse complement strand
CGCCGTCGAGGGTGCGCTCGTCGAAGTAGAGCTGGTAGATGAGGCCCGAGCAGCCGCCCGGCTGGACGCCGATGCGCAGCCGGAGGTCGTCGCGGCCCTCCTGCTCCAGCAGGCTCCGGACCTTGTCCGCCGCGACCGGGGTCAGGGTGACGCCGTGCGTCGCGGTGCTCTGGGTGGTGTCGGTCATGCGATCGGTCCTCTCCTGCAGGGGAAGTGTTGCCCGGGCCAACGTCGCGGTCGGCGGGGAATGTTCCCCGGTCGACGGGCGACGCCGTTGCCACTATTTAGACTACGCCACCTGGCGGCGGCGCGGGGGTCCAGGTGCGCGCGACGCGCGCGCCGAGCGCGGCGAGGTCCTCGCCGGCCCGCATCTCGTAGGCGCCGCTCACGCCCAGGGCCATGCCGCCACGGCGGCCGACGAGCGTCTCCCGCGCCAGGACGACGGTCGGCGTGGCGGTGTCGAGCGCGGCCGTGGCGGTGTCGACGAGCATGCCCTCCCACACCGTGTCCTCGTCGTAGGCGTCGGTCACGAGCACGAGCAGCGCGCCCGGCAGACGCTCCCGGATGCCCAGCTCGTCGAGCAGGAACCTCCCGGCGCTGTCGGTGCGCGCCCCGAGCAGCTGCAGCGCGTAGCCCACCCCGCCCCCGGCGCCGGAGCCCTGCTCGCGCTCGGGCCGGCGCGCGGTGCCCGTGAGCAGGTCGGTCGCCGGCGGGAGCAGCCGGTTGACGTGGTCGGAGAGCTCGCCGAGGCGCGTCTCGAGGCGCTGGGTGACCTCGCGCGGGACGCCGTGCTCCTCGCTCAGCAGCGCGCTCGCGCCGTGGAAGCCGAGGAGCGGCGCCTGGGTGGTCGTGGCGAGGACGAGCTGCGTCCCGGCCCACTCCTCGCGCAGCGCCGGCAGGTCGGCGAGGTCCTCCCCCGCGCCGAGCTCCACGAGCATCCCGAGGCCGCCGTCGTGGCAGGCGAGCGGCCCGACGCCGACGACGATCCGTCGCGCACCGGCCTCGCGAGCGCGGGTGAGAAGACTGCCCAGGCCGGCGCTCGTCATACCCGTCGGGTCGAGCAGGTCGTCCGCCCCCACCAGGTGGCGCCCGCACACCTCCGCGCTGTCGAGGTATGCGGTGGGGCCGCCCGGTCCGTCGACGAGCACGACGCCCGCGGGCACCTCGGCACCGAGGGGTCCGGGGACGACGACCGCCTGGACGGTCGCGTCGAGGGTGCGGGCGACGACCTCGGCGAAGCCGGCGCCGCCGGAGTGCGAGGCGTGCGCCTCGACGTCGACGTGCGGCGCCTGGCGGGCCCAGCCGTCGGCGACGGCGCGCGCAGCCTCGTGCGGGGGCAGTCCGTCGGCGCGCTCGGCGACGACGACGACGCGGGGTGCCGCCATCGTCAGGCGTAGACCATCTGCATGGCCTCGCGGACCTCGGCCAGCGTGGCCTCGGCGACCGCGTCGGCCCGGGCGTTGCCCTCGGCGAGGACGCTGCGCAGGTGCGCGGGGTCGTCCTCGAGCTCGGCGCGGCGTGCGCGGACGGGCGCGAGGTGCTCGTTGACGGCCTCGGTGACGAGCTTCTTGAGGGCGCCGGAGCCGCCGTCGCCGATCTCCTCGGCGATCGTGTGCGGGTCGCGGCCGGAGGTGAGCGAGGCGAGCAGGACGAGGTTGGAGACCTCGGGGCGCGTCGCCGGGTCGTAGGTGATGTGGCGGTCGGAGTCGGTGACGGCGCGCTTGATGGCCCTGGCCGTGTCGTCGGCGCTCATCCGCAGCTCGATGACGTTGCCCTTGGACTTGCTCATCTTGGTGCCGTCGGTGCCGAGCAGGTTGGGCACCTCGGACAGCAGCGCGTCGGGCTGCGGGAAGACGGGGGCGCTCTTGTCGCCGGCGCGGCCGTAGCGCTCGTCGAAGCGCCGCGCCACCACGCGGGTCTGCTCCAGGTGCGGGAGCTGGTCCTTGCCCACGGGGACGACGTTGGCCTTGCAGAAGAGGATGTCGGCCGCCTGGTGCACGGGGTAGGTGAGCATCAGCCCGCTCATCGGCCGGCCGCCGGTCGAGTCCTGCTCCGCCTTGACCGTGGGGTTGCGGCGCAGCTCGCTGTCGGTGACGAGGGAGAGGAAGGGCAGCATCAGCTGGTTGAGCGCCGGGATCTGGCTGTGCGTGA
>CAZONQ010000330.1:0-2168 GCA_964581125.1 uncultured Ornithinimicrobium sp. | reverse complement strand
GGCCTGCACCACCTGGTCTACGAGATCGTGGACAACTCGGTCGACGAGGCGATGGCCGGCTACGCCGACCACGTCGAGGTGACCCTGCTGGCCGACGGCGGGTGCCGCGTGGTCGACAACGGCCGGGGCATCCCGACCGACCTGCACCCGGTGGAGAAGCGCCCGGCCGTCGAGCTCGTGCTCACGGTGCTGCACGCCGGCGGCAAGTTCGGCGGCGGCGGCTACAAGGTGTCCGGCGGCCTGCACGGCGTCGGCTCCTCGGTCGTCAACGCCCTCTCGGACCGGATGGAGGTCGAGGTCCGGCAGAAGGGTCACGTCTTCCGCCAGGCCTACGAGCTGGGCGTGCCCCAGGCGCCGCTGTCCAAGGACGAGGAGATCCCGGCCGACGTCACCGGCACGACGATCAGCTTCTGGCCCAGCGCCGACATCTTCGACACCACGGTCTTCGACTTCGAGACCCTGCGGGCCCGCCTGCAGCAGATGGCCTTCCTCAACAAGGGCCTGACGATCTCGCTCACCGACGAGCGCCCGGTCGAGCGGCTCGAGGACGAGGAGGCCATCGACGAGGAGGCGGACGACGAGGCCAGCCAGGCCGACCGGGCCCGCGCGGTCACCTACCGCTACGACGACGGCATCCTCGACTACGTCAAGCACATCAACAGGAGCAAGCGGGCCGAGCCGATCCACGAGGAGGTCGTCGACTTCGAGCTCGAGGACAAGGAGCGTCAGCTCAGCCTCGAGGTGGCCATGCAGTGGACGGCCGCCTACAGCGAGTCGGTCCACACCTACGCCAACGCGATCAACACCTACGAGGGCGGGACCCACGAGGAGGGCTTCCGCGCCTCCCTCACCCGCCTCGTCAACGACTTCGCCCGCACCAACAAGCTGCTCAAGGACAAGGACGACAACCTCACCGGCGACGACGTCCGCGAGGGGCTGACCGCGGTGATCTCCGTCAAGCTGGGCGAGCCGCAGTTCGAGGGGCAGACCAAGACCAAGCTCGGCAACTCCGAGGTCAAGGGCTTCGTCCAGGCCGCGATGACCGAGCGCTTCGGCGCCTGGCTCGACGCCCACCCCCGCGAGGGCCGGGCGATCGTGAGCAAGGCCGTCAACGCCGCGCACGCCCGGATCGCCGCCCGCAAGGCGCGGGACGCCACCCGCCGCAAGGGCCCCCTGGAGAGCCTCGGCCTGCCCGGCAAGCTCAAGGACTGCCAGTCCAAGGACCCCTCGGTCTCCGAGGTCTTCATCGTCGAGGGCGACTCCGCCGGCGGCTCGGCGGTCTCGGGGCGCGACCCGCACCACCAGGCGATCCTGCCCATCCGCGGCAAGATCCTCAACGTCGAGAAGGCCAGGCTCGACAAGATCCTGGCCAACCTCGAGGTGCAGGCGCTCATCAGCGGCTTCGGCACGGGCATCGGCGAGGACTTCGACATCGACAAGGCCCGCTACCACAAGATCATCCTCATGGCGGACGCCGACGTCGACGGCATGCACATCCGCACCCTGCTGCTCACCCTGCTGTTCCGCTTCATGCGGCCGCTCATCGAGCACGGCTACGTCTACCTGGCCCAGCCGCCGCTCTACCGCCTCAAGTGGACCAACGCCGACCACCAGTTCGCCTACTCCGACCGGGAGCGCGACGCGCTCATCAAGGACGGCACGTCCAAGGGCTGGCGGCTGCAGAAGGACTCCGGCGTGCAGCGCTACAAGGGTCTGGGCGAGATGAACCCGCAGGAGCTGTGGGAGACGACGATGAACCCCGAGACCCGCGTGCTGCTCCAGGTCACGCTCGACGACGCCGCGGCCGCGGACGAGATCTTCGCCGTGCTCATGGGCGAGGACGTCGACTCGCGGCGCAGCTTCATCCAGCGCAACGCCAAGGACGTGCGGTTCCTGGACATCTAGCGGACCCACGCCCGCCGCCGACGGGCCCCCGGGCGGCGAGCGCACGACATACCTGCTGACGACGACTTTCGAAGACCAAGGTGAACTGTGGCTGACGACGAGACCCCCGACCTGCCGACGGACGACACCGACGTCGAGGTGGAGAACCCCGACCCCCGGACCGCCCCCGTGGACCGCTCGCCCGGCGAGACCGACCGGGTGGAGGAGGTCGACCTCAACGCGGAGATGCAGCGCAGCTACATCGAGTACGCGATGAGCGTCAT
>CAZONQ010000329.1:0-2207 GCA_964581125.1 uncultured Ornithinimicrobium sp. | reverse complement strand
CACCCAGGGGAGGGCACCCCTCGCCCTCAGGGCCGCCGCACCGCTGGTGTAGGCACGCTCCCTCTCTACCTCTTTTTTTGTTGAAGCGACCCCGCGACGGCGGCAACCGTCCGGGGCCTTGGCCGACTGTTGAGGAGTCGACATGCCAACCATACCTGACCTCCCTTGCGCTGGTTGCGGCAAAATGCTGTGGCGAGGGCCAGGCTCACTGCCCGCCGGTGAGGCCACCTGCAACTCCTGTCGTCGCGCCGACTGGGAGCATGGCACGCGAAAGGGCTACCGCGAGGCGAAGTGCCGTTGTGACGAATGCAGGCGGTGGGCAGCGGACTCGATCCGCTCTTACCGGTCGTCCTACCAAGCCTCGACGGGCCAGTCGCTATCGCGCAAGTACCGCAACCGTGGCGACAACAACGCCTACGTGAGCCGAGCCGAGCGTCTGGCAATTTACGAGCGCGACGGCTGGACGTGCCAACTCTGCGGCGAAGAAGTGCCGCAGGACGTCGACCCGAACGACAAACTAGCGCCAACTCTTGACCACATCGAGTGTCGATCTTGGGTGCTCATCCCCGACCATTCCCCCGAAAATCTCCGGCTGGCCCACAGGTCGTGCAATGCCAGTCGGCGCAACGCGGCCTAGGAGGTGGTGCCATGCCCCGCAGGACAGCCCCAACCAAACCGAGCCTGCGGGCCGTGGCTCCCGACGAGAAGCCGCCCACTAGGCCGCGTAAGCCAATGACGCTTGAAGAGGCCGTGGAGTCAGGCGACCACTTCGAGATCAAGCTCGCGCAGCAGCGTGCCATTGTGCAGGCGCTGAGGACTGCCACCGGCCCGGCTGAGGCGTCGTTGCACCGGCAACTCTCCCTTGTGTCCGAAGAGGTCGAGAACATCCGCGCTGCGCGTCGCTTGAGCGAGGCGGAGGAGGACGATCAGCGTGACGCCGAGGTCGAGGACGCAGACTTCGACGCCTCGGCTGTCTGAGGTCGCGCGCCACTTCTCCTACCCGCCGACGATCGTCAAGACGGCCTGGCCGCGGGTCGAGGCCAAGGGGCGCGAGCTCGGGATCGGCTTCGACTGGTGGCAGGCCCAGCTCGGGACGGTCGTCCTGGGCTACGACAAGCACGGCAAGTACGCGGCCACCGTCGGCGGTATCGGCCTGAGCATCCCGCGGCAGGTCGGAAAGACGTACTTCGTCGCCGCCCTGCTGGTCATCATGTGCATCCTGCACCCCGGCCTGCAGGTGATCTGGACGGCGCACCACCTGCGGACGTCGACCAAGACGTTCGGGACGCTGCGCGGCATCTGCCGGCGCAAGAAGGTGGCTCCGCACATCGCCATCGACGGGCGCGGGAAGCCTGCGATCCGCTCGTCGAACGGCGAGCAGGAGATCACCTTCCGCAACGGGTCGAAGATCATGATCGGCGCCCGTGGCGAGGGCTTCGGTCGTGGCTTCGACGAGATCGACGTCGAGGTGTTCGACGAGGCGCAGATCCTCGACACGCGCTCGCTCGAGGACATGATCGCGGCGACGAACCAAGCCCGCCACGACCGGGGCGCGCTGCTCTTCTTCATGGGCACACCCCCGAGGCCGGTGGATCGCTCGGAGGCTTTCACCTACCGGCGCGACAAGGCACTGGCCGGCAAGGCCGACAACGCTGTGTGGCTGGAGCTGGGAGCCGACCCGGACTCCGACCCGGACGACCGTTCGCAGTGGCCGACGATGAACCCGTCCTACCCGAAGCGGACCCCGATGGAGTCCATGCTGCGGCTGCGGGAGAACCTCGGCGACGACGACTCGTGGAACCGTGAGGGCCGCGGGATATGGGATCCGAAGAACACGAACCTCGTCATCGACGCGCAGACCTGGGCCGCGGTCGCCGACCCTGCGTCGATGCCGACCGAGCGCCTCACGCTGGCGATCGACGTCGCGCCCGACCGTTCAGTGGCCGCGGTGGCGCTCGCGGGCCAGCGTCCCGACGGGCTGTGGCACGTCGAGCTGGACGAGCACCGCACGGGCGCGGACTGGGCGATCGGCTGGGTCAGGCAGCGCGCCGAGAGGAACACTCTGCACGCGGTCGTCGTGGACGAGATCGCCGGGCTGACCGAGGTGAGGCGGGGCCGGAGCTACCTCAAGGGCACCGACATTGAGGTGACTCTGCTGGGCGCCGAGGGTCGTGACGCCGCGATGGCGTGGGCGAAGTACCACGACG
>CAZONQ010000328.1:0-2249 GCA_964581125.1 uncultured Ornithinimicrobium sp. | reverse complement strand
CCAGGCCGTCGACGGACGGGCGCTCGGGCAGGGTCGCCGGGCGCGAGGGATCGAGTGAGCGTGCAGTCATACCCGGCATTGTCCCAGACGTGCCCGGGTGGTCCCGGCGGCCTGTCCCGCGCTGCCCGTCCCGCCCTTCCGTCCCGGCGACACGCCCGGGAGCGACCGGCCAGAGCGTGCATGTGCACGCTGCGGCCGCTCCGGGTCGGGCGTGTCGCCGGGACGGATCGCACCGTGGGGCGGAGCGTCACCGCCGACGCTTCCTCTGGCGCCACGGCCGGCCGGGGAAGTGGCGGGTGAACTCCGCCGGCGGGTCGCCGAGCCGCTTCTCGTAGCCGCGGGCCGCCATCGCCGCGACGACCCGCTGCACCGCGGCCCAGGGTGCGTCGTAGACGTCCGTCGCCCGGAGCACGACCAGCCGCCACTCCTCCCCGTCGAGCCACTCCCTGCGTCCGAGGTCGTGGCCCCACTGCTCGTCGTCCTCGGCGTGCTGGCGCCCGTCGTACTCGGCCGCGAGGCGCAGCTCCGGCCACGCCAGGTCGAGGAAGAACCGGCCGACCGGGTGCTGCAGCGTGGGCTCGGGCAGGTCGGCGAGGCGGAACATGAGCCGGGCCCTGGTCTCCATCGGGGACTGCGCGCCCGCCCGGACGAGGCCGGCAGCCACCCGGGCGTGGGCGGTGTGCCGACCGCTCGCCGCCCCGGCCGCATCGAGCAGCTCGTCGGGGGACGCCAGCTCCCTGTGCACGATCGAGTCGCCGAGGACGACGAGGTCGACCAGGTCGAGGTGGCTGGCCAGGTCGACGAAGGTCTGGGGAGCCGTCGTCAGGAGGAGGCCGTGACGCCGGGCCAGGGCTGGGCCCGGGCTGACGTGGCACTGCAGCCCCTCGCGGGACCGGCGCGCGTCGCGTCGGGGGACCGACACGTGGGTGGTCGACGTCTCCGGGACGACGACGCCCCAGATCTCGGCCGCGGTGTGATGGCTGACGACGGCGCCGGGGACGACGAGGAGCGCCGCTCTGCCGCGCGTGACCGCCCCGAGCCCGGCGTGCACCGGCACCCGGACGCTGCCGAAGAGCCGGTGGAAGCCGCGGCCGTCGACCTGGTGCTTGGTCATCCCCCGGGCGAGGCCGTCCTTGCGCAGGAACGGGCCCGTCGGTGTCCAGGGCGCGCGGCCCCGGCACGCAGCACCCGCTCTGTCGTGGTCGTCGTGGTCGTCGTGGTCGTCGTGAAGCATGCCTCACCCTGCCCGGCGAGCTCACCCGGCCGCAGGAGTTGTCCACAACATCCCCGCACGTGGCCCGTCCGTCCCGGCGACACGCCCGGGCGTGACCGGCCAGAGCGTGCATGTGCACGCTGCGGCCGCTCCGGGTCGGGCGTGTCGCCGGGAGACGACCGTCAGGCGATGCCGCGGCCGGGGTTCATGATGCCCAGCGGGTCGAAGAGCGCCTTGACCGCGCGCTGGCGGGCCACCTCGGCCTCGCCCAGCTCCTCGGCCAGCCACGGCACCTTCTGCTGGCCGACGCCGTGCTCGCCGGTGACCGTCCCGCCGAGCGCCCAGGCGGCCCGCACGAGGTCGTCGAACGCCTGCTCGGCCGCGGCGACGCTGGCCGGGTCGGCGTCGTCGTAGAAGAAGCACGGGTGCAGGTTGCCGTCGCCCGCGTGCCCGCCGCAGGTCGCCTCGAGCCCGTGCCGGTCGGCGATGACGTGCACCTGCTCGACCAGCGCGCCGAGCCGCCCGACCGGCACGCACACGTCCTCGATGAAGCGGGGCCCCTTCGCCTTCAGCGCGGGGTTGAGCACCCGCCGGCCCTCGAGCAGCAGATCGGCCTCCGCCCGGTCCTCGGAGACGGCCACGTCGGTCGCGCCCGCCCCGGTGAGGGCGGCGGCATACGACTGCACGTCCTCGTCGGCGTGCCCGGGGCGGTCGGACTGGACGAGCAGCACGCCGCCGCTTCCGGTCGGGAACCCGTAGTCGCCGTAGGCCTGCACGGCGTCCACGCTCGGTCCGTCGAGCAGCTCCACCAGGCTCGGGGTATGCCGTAGCTCCCGCAGCGCGGCGACGCCCGCCATCGTGGCGGCCAGGGTGGGGAAGACGGCGAGCGCCGTCAGTGCCGGGTCGCCGAGCGGCACCAGCCGCAGCACCGCCTGGGTGACCACGCCGAGCGTCCCCTCCGACCCGACGAACAGCCCGGTGAGGTCGTAGCCGGCCACCCCCTTGGCCGTGCGCCGGCCCGTCCGCACCACGTCGC
>CAZONQ010000327.1:0-2252 GCA_964581125.1 uncultured Ornithinimicrobium sp. | reverse complement strand
GGGCAGGCCCAGGCGCACAGCTCGCAGCCGATGCACTTCTCCAGCCCGTCCGGGTAGCGGTTGAGCTGGTGCCGGCCGTGGAAGCGCTTGGCGGTGCCGCGCTTGACCTCGGGGTACTCGGTCGTGGCCACCTTGCGGAACATGGTCGCGAAGGTGACGCCGAAGCCGGCGACCGGGGCGAACATCTGCTCGACCAGGCCGGGCTCCTTCTTGCCGCCGCGCGGGTCGGTCCTGGGGCCCTCGGTGGCCGGCGCGGCCGCGGGGTCGCGCCGGCTCGGGGTGGTCGGGTCGTTCTGGTCAGCCACGGTGGTCCTCCGGTGCGGTCTGGTCGGTCTCGGCCGTCGGCTGACCGGGGCTCGCGGCCACCGGCTGGGCGGCCTCGATCCCGGTGCGCGGCTCGATGAGCTTCTGGCCCGGCAGCGGCGGCACGGGGAAGCCGTGCGCGAAGGGGTCGACCTCCGGCGGCACCGCCTGCTGCTCCTCCCGCTCGGCCAGCTTGCGCTGGGCGGCGCGGTCCCACAGGAAGATGCCCAGCAGCACGAACAGGCCGATGATCACCAGCGTGGCCACCACGCTCCAGCGACCCTCGCCGAAGAAGCCCTCCTGGGCGGCGCGGATCATCATCACCGCGATGACCCAGGCCAGAGACAGCGGGATGAGGATCTTCCAGCCGACCTTCATGAACTGGTCGTAGCGGACGCGCGGGAGCGAGCCGCGCAGCCAGACGAAGAACCAGATGAACAGCCACATCTTCACGGTGAACCAGAGCAGGCCCCACCAGCCCTGGTCGAAGAACCCGTCGAAGAGGGTGTTGAGCGGCCACGGCGCGTGCCAGCCGCCGAGGAAGAGCGTCGTCGCGAGGGCGGAGACGGTGAACATGTTGATGTACTCGCCGAGGAAGAACATCGCGAACTTCATCGAGGAGTACTCGGTGTGGAAGCCTCCGCCGAGCTCGCCCTCGCCCTCGGCGAGGTCGAAGGGCAGGCGGTTGGTCTCGCCGACCATCGTGATGACGTAGACGACGAAGCTGAAGAACAGCGGGACGACGTACCACGACGGGATGCCGAGGAACCAGCTGCGCGACTGCGCCTCGACGATCTGGCTGGTCGACATCGAGCCGGCGAACAGGAAGACCGCCACCAGCGACAGGCCCATCGCGATCTCGTAGGAGATGACCTGCGCCGTGGAGCGCAGACCGCCGAGCAGCGGGTAGGTCGAGCCCGAGGACCAGCCGGCGAGCACGAAGCCGTAGGCACCGACGCCGGCGACCGCCAGCACCAGGAGCACCGCGACGGGGGTGTCGGTCAGCTGCAGCGGCGTGGTGTGGCCGAACATGCTGACCGCCCCACCGAGCGGGATGATCGCGAAGGAGACGAACGCCATCGAGGCCACGATGAGCGGGGCCGCGAAGTACATCACCAGGTCGGCGTTCTTGGGGCGGATGTCCTCCTTGAGGAAGAGCTTCACGCCGTCGGCGAGGGTCTGCAGGATGCCGATCGGGCCGAACCTGTTGGGTCCGGGACGCTGCTGCATCCGGCCGATGACGCGCCGCTCGAACCAGATGACGATCACCATGGAGAGCATCACGTAGACGAACAGGAAGAGCGCCTTGACCAGCGAGAGCCACCAGGGCGTGTCGCTGAAGTCGGCCAGCGGCTCGTCCGCGGTCAGCAGCACCGGACCGGTCGGCAGCGCGGCCACCAGGTCCGGGTATGCGGTCAGCAGGCTGGTGCTCATGCCTCACCTCTCGAGATCGTCACCACGGCTCCGGCGTCGACGCCCAGGGTCGCGCGGACCGCCGAGCCGACGGAGTTGGTCGGCACCCACACGACGCCGTCGTGCATGGCCGTCACCACCGCGGGCAGGACGATCTCGCCACGGTCGGTGGACACCCGGACCAGGTCGTCGTCCGCGACGCCCAGGGCGGCGGCCGTCGCGGCCGACACGCGGGCGACGGGCCGCGGCGCGGTCCCGGCCAGGAAGGGCTCGCCGTCCTGCATCGAGCCGGCGTCGAGCAGGTGGTGCCAGGTCGCGAGCACGGCCTGGCCCTCGGCGGGCGAGGCCGGCCCGGCGGGCGCCACCTGCGGCGCCGCGGGGCGCGTCGAGGCGAGGCCGAGCTCGGTGATCTCGCGCCGGACGTCCGCGATGCTCTCGGTGCCCAGGCGCACGCCCATGGCGTCGGCCAGGCGGTGCAGCACCACGTGGTCGGCGTCGGCCGAGGAGGCCAGGGCCTGCTCGAACGGGCGCAGGCG
>CAZONQ010000326.1:0-2256 GCA_964581125.1 uncultured Ornithinimicrobium sp. | reverse complement strand
CGGCGGTCGCACCGCCCAGGCCGCCTTCGACGGCGTCATGGCCACCCCGGCCGACGACTCCTTCTGGGACGTCGTCATCGGCGACCCGGGCCCGCTCAACCTCTTCGCCGGCCCCAACTACAGCCGGTCCGCCGCGATGCTCTTCGCCCTGCGGGAGAAGATCGGGGACGCGGCGTTCGGCGAGCTGACCCTGCGCTGGACGCAGGAGCTCTCCGGCGGCACCGGCTCCACGGCGGACTACGTGGCGATGGCCGAGGAGGCCTCCGGGCAGGACCTGGACCACTTCTTCGAGGTGTGGCTCTTCACCGGCGAGAAGCCGACCGACTGGTGACCCGGCAGCGCGCGGCGCGAGGGCTGGACTCCGCCGCGCACGTGGCCGACGATGGGGCATGGACCCCACCGAGCGAGCCGCCCTCCGGGACTACCTCGAGCGCGTCCACGCGCAGCGCTCCGAGCTGCGGGAGGCCGCGGCCGCCGTCGACGACGCCCTCGCCCGCCCGCTCGGCACCCAGCTGTGGCGGGAGCGGGTCCACACGGCGCTGGTCGAGCTGGAGCACGACTTCCGCGACCACGTCGAGCTGACCGAGCGCGAGGGCGGGCTCTTCGACGTGGTCCTCGCCGAGGACACCCGCCTCTCCCCCGCCGTGGAGCAGCAGCGCGAGGAGCACCGTGCGCTCGGCGCACGCCTCGCCGCGGCCGTCTCCGCCCTGGAGGGCGACGGCCCGGCGGCCGGCCTGGCCGCCTTCCGCGAGGACGTGACCACGCTCGTGGGCGAGCTCGTCCGGCACCGTCAGCGCGGCAACGACCTGGTCTACGAGGCCTTCTCGGTCGACCTCGGCGGCCAGGGCTGAGCACTCACGGCAGCGGCACGCCGCTCACCTCGGCGCTGACCCGCAGCAGCTCGGCGGCCAGCTCGGGCCGCGGAGCGGGCGCCGGCAGCCGGACCGCCTCCCCGGCCAGCTGCCAACGGCCACCGGGACCCCATACCTGCCCGTCGGCCCGCCCCGGGTCCGTGGCCGCGCGCACGAGGACCGCGGCTCCCGCGTCCTTGCCGTGCATCCCGCGGACGAGCAGCCGGCCCACCGGGCTGAGGTCGGTCGGCTGGGAGGCGGGTATGCCGTCGCGCACCGGCGTCAGCACGTCCACCGCCGTCCCGGGGTGGGCGAGCACCGACGACGCCGAGGAGCCGCGGGCGGCCAGGCGCGCGGCGAGCTCGAGCGCGAAGAGCGTGACCGCGACCTTGGACCGGGCATAGCTGACGAACGACGGCTCGCGGCGAGGACGCTCGAGCACCGCCCACGGCGCCCGCCCCAGGGGGACCCGGTGGCTGAGGCTGCCGACGTGCACCACGCGCGTGCCCCACTCCTCCAGCCGGGGCAGCAGCCGCGCGACCAGCGCGTAGTGCCCGAGGTGCGCCGTCGCCAGGTGCAGCTCGAGGCCGTCGGCGGACAGGCGTGGGCGCGCCGGCACCAGGCCATAGCTGACCAGCGCCGCGTCGGCGACGAGCACGCGCAGCGGCGCACCCCCGGTCAGCGCCTCCGCGGCGCGCCGCACCGACCCGAGGTCGGCCAGGTCGAGCGGCACGACGTCGACCCGAGCGCCCGGCACGTGGCGCCTGATGCTCGTCGTCGCGGCGGTCGCCTTCGCCGCGCTCCGCGCCAGCAGCACCACCCGCATCCCGCGGGCCGCCAGCTGCTCGGCGACGAAGTATCCGATCCCACCCGTGGCGCCCGTGACGGCGGCGGTCTCCCCCATGGTGGGCAGCCTAGCGGGCCGCAGACCACGCGCCCGGTCACCCCTCGGCGACCGAACGCACGGTCTGCACGCACCCGGTCACCCCACGACTGGACCGAGCGCACGATCTGCACGCACCCGGTCACCCCACGGCTCGACCGAGCGCACGGTCTGCACGCACCCCACCGTGCAGAGCACGCGCTCGGTCACCCCACCCAGCGACCGAGCGCACGGTCTGCACGCGCCCCACCGTGCAGAGCACGCGCCCGGTCACCCCACCCAGCGACCGAGCGCACGGTCTGCACGCGCCCCACCGTGCAGAGCACGCGCCCGGTCACCCCACCCAGCGACCGAGCGCACGGTCTGCACGCGCCCCACCGGGGCGTCAGGAGGCGAGGCGGGCGGTGAGCTCGACGACCGTGCGCTCACGGTGGGGGTCGCGGTCGAGCGGCTCCACCTCATACGCGCCCGCGACCGGCTGCACCATCACCTCGGTGACGTCGTGCTCGGAGGCGAGCGCCC
>CAZONQ010000325.1:0-2258 GCA_964581125.1 uncultured Ornithinimicrobium sp. | reverse complement strand
CCTACTGCCGCACGCCCTCCACGAACCGGTGCGACGGCTCCTCGAGCCGCCGCTGCAGCGCGAAGAACAGGTCGGCAGCCCTCGTCCCGGACCAGTCCCGGGGGAGCAGCTCCGGGGCGAGGCCGGGGTCGAGGTAGGGGAGGCGTCGCCAGGCGGTGAGGACGCGCACGTAGTCGGCGAACGCCATACCTGTCTCGTCCTTGCCGCGCCCGGCCCGCCAGCGGGCGAGCACGGGCTCGTGCTCGGAGCAGAACTGGGCGTAGAGCGCGTCGAGCCCCTCCAGGTCCCACCACTGCGCGACCTGCTCCGGCGCTGCGGCGAAACCGAGGTAGCGGCCCTCGAAGAGGTCGACGTACTCCGCCAGCTCCTCGCGGAGCAGCACGTCGCGGGCCTCCTCGTAGAGGTGCGCCGGCGCGATCCACACGCCGGGCCCGACGGAGCCGAAGCCCAGCCACGCCAGGCGTGAGCGCAGCGTGTGCCGCCGGCGCCGCTCCGACTCCGGCACGCTGAAGACCGCCAGCACCCACCCCTCGTCGAGGGTGCCGCGCCGGCGGCGGAAGATGCGGCGGTCGCCGGCCTCGAGGATCTCCCGCGCGTGCGCCGACAGGGCGTAGCCGGCGCGGCCGTCGATGCGCTCGGCCTCGAGGATGCCGCGGCGCTTGAGCCGGGAGATCGAGGAGCGCACCGCGGGCTCGTCCACGCCGAGCTCGGCCATCAGCCGGATGAGTGCGCCCACGCTCAGCCAGCCCCCGACCTCCCGGGCGTAGAGCCCGTAGATCGTCACGATGAGCGCGCGCAGGCCGGAGTCGGCGCCCGCCCCGGCCCGGGGTCCCCGGTCGGCCTGTGATGTCGTGCCCTTGACTGTCGTCACGGATCAAACATACTAAGGAACTACCCGGGCACCGTCGCCGAGGTGCCACGACGAGAGGTCTGCCACGCATGCCGGACACCGAGCTCACGCCGAGCGCGCACGTCGACACCTTCTGCCGCGACAACCTGCCGCCGCGCGAGCTGTGGCCGGACCTGGTCTTCGACGTCCCCGAGGTGCGCTACCCCGAGCGCCTCAACGTCGCCACGGTCCTGCTCGACGACGTGATCGACGGCATGCCGGGAGGCGCCGACCGCCCGTGCCTGCTCGCGCCGGACGGCACCCGGTGGACCTACGGCGAGCTGCGCGACCGCGCCAACCAGGTCGCGCACGTGCTCGTCGACGACCTCGGCCTGGTCCCGGGCAACCGGGTCCTGCTGCGCGGCCCCAACAACCCGTGGCTCGTCGCGGTGTGGTTCGCCGTGCTCAAGGCCGGCGGGGTCGTCGTGCCGACGATGCCCATGCTGCGCCCGCGGGAGCTGGCCACGATCGCCGAGATCGGCAGGTTCGACATCGCGCTGTGCGACCACCGGTTCACCGAGGACCTCCTCGGTGCGCAGGTGCCGGACCTGCGGACGCTCACCTACGGCGGGACCGTCGACGGGCTGGACGACGTCACCGCCCTCGCCCAGGACAAGCCGACCACCTTCGACGACGTCGACACCGCCGCCGACGACGTCTCGATGCTCGCCTTCACCTCCGGCACCACCGGCCGGCCCAAGGCGACGATGCACTTCCACCGCGACATCCTGGCCAACGCCGACACCTTCTCCCGCTACGTGCTGCGCCCGGCGCCGGACGACGTCTTCGTCGGCACGCCCCCGATCGCGTTCACCTTCGGGCTCGGCGGTCTCGTGGTCTTCCCGCTGCGCGTCGGCGCGAGCACGCTGCTCGTCGAGAAGGCCACCCCCGAGCAGCTCGCCGACCTCATCGAGGAGCACGGCGCGACGGTCTGCTTCACGGCCCCCACGGCATACAAGGCGATGGTGGCCAGGGGGAGGGCGGGCGCGCTGCGCGGCCTGCGCCGCGCGGTGTCCGCCGGCGAGCACCTGCCCAGGGCGACGTGGCAGGACATCTACGACCGGACCGGGCTGCGCCTCATCGACGGGATCGGCTCGACCGAGATGCTGCACATCTTCATCGGCTCCGCGGACGACGACATCCGCCCCGGCTCGACGGGTCGTCCCGTCCCGGGCTACCAGGCCAAGATCGTCGACAAGGCCGGCAACGACGCTCCCGACGGCGTGGCCGGCCGGCTCGCGGTCAAGGGTCCGACCGGCTGCCGCTACCTCGCCGACGAGCGGCAGACCGTCTACGTCCAGGACGGGTGGAACCTCACCGGCGACACCTTCATCCGGGACGAGGACGGCTACTTCTGGTACCAGGCGCG
>CAZONQ010000324.1:0-2271 GCA_964581125.1 uncultured Ornithinimicrobium sp. | reverse complement strand
CGAGCGCGGCGAGCGCCAGGATCGCGCCGTCGGCCAGGCCGTAGGCCAGCAGGTTCAGGAAGGTGCTCACCGGTCCTCCTTGGAGCTCCGCGCGCCGTTCCGGGCCTCGCAGGCTCGTGTCCTCACGACGCTGTCGCTCATCGGCGCCCGCTCCAGACCGGGCGCCGGCCGCGCCCCTCGGGGATCGAGTAGGTCGTCAGGTCGAAGATGCGCAGGGTCAGCTCCCGTTCGATGCTCGTGCCGTCCTGGTAGGTCACCCGGCTGCTGATGTCGACGTGGTCGGCGCCCTGCTGGAGGGCGGAGATGATGTCGCCGTAGCGGTCGGCGATGACGTTGCGCCGCACCTTGCGGGTGCGGGTGATCTCGTCGTCGTCGGGGTCGAGCTGCTTGTGCAGGAGCACGAAGCGGGTGACGCGGATGGACCCGGGCAGGTCCTCGTTGGCCCGGGTCGCCTCCTCGGCGACGAGGTCGTAGACCTCGGGCTTGGCGGCGAGGTCGGTGTATGTGGTGTAGCTGAGGCGCTCGTGCTCGGCCCAGCTGCCGACCGTGGCCGGGTCGAGCGTGATGAGCGCGGTCATGCCGCCCTCCGGCTCGTCGGCGGCCGGCGCGAAGACGACGGCCTCCTCGACGTAGGGGCTGAACTTGAGCTTGTTCTCGATGAAGGCGCTGGAGTAGCGGGTGCCGTCCGGCGCGGTGAGGACGTCCTTCTGCCGGTCGATGACGACCAGGTGGCCACGCTCGTCGAGGTAGCCGGCGTCGCCGGTGTGCAGCCAGCCCTCCTCGTCGACGGTCTCCGCGGTGGCCTCGGGGTTGCGGTGGTAGCCGCGGAAGACCGACGCGGAGCGCAGCAGGATCTCGCCGTCGTCGCTGATCCGCAGGTCGGTCCCGGCGATCGGGGTGCCGACGGTGTTGAACGCGACGTCGTCGTCGCGGTGCACGACCGCGATGCCGCAGATCTCGGTCTGGCCGTAGATCTGCTTGAGGTTGACCCCGATCGCGTGGAAGAAGCGGAAGACGTCCGGCCCCAGGGGCGCGCCGCCGGTGTAGCAGCGCTTGATCCGGGCCAGCCCGAGCTGGTCGCGCACGGGGCGGGTGGCCACCTGGTCGGCGAGCGCGTGCGCCAGCCGCAGCCCGATCCCCGGCCGCTGGCCGCGGACCCGGAGGTTGGCGACCTTGTCCCCCACGTCATACCCCCATCCGAAGACCGACCGCTTGAGCCAGCCGGCCTCGTCGATGCGGACCTGGACCTCGGAGAGCATCGACTCCCAGATGCGCGGCGGGGAGAACATCACGTCGGGGCCGATCTCGCGCAGGTCGCTGCGCTGGGTGGCCGAGTCCTCGGGGAAGGAGAGCGTCATGCCGCGGGTGAGGCCGCAGGCGACCGCGAGCATCTGCTCGCCGATCCAGGCGAAGGGCAGGAAGGAGACGTAGCGGTCCTTCGGCCCGATCGGGTCGACGTCGGTGAGGTGCTCGCCCATCGCGAGGAGGTTGGCGTGCGAGAGCTCGCCCAGCTTGGGCTTGGACGTCGTGCCGGAGGTCGTGCAGATGACCGCGACGTCGTCCGGGCTGCCGGCGTCGACCTGCTCGTCGAACCAGCCGGGGTGGCCCTCGCCCCAGGAGCGGCCGCGCGCCTCGAGGTCGGTGAAGTCGAGCAGCCACGGGTCGTCGTAGGACTCCAGGCCGTGCGGGTCGTAGAAGACGACGTGCTCGACGAGGAGCGGGTCCTCGCCCGCGACCGGCTCGCGGGCCGCCTCGTCCTCGCGGAGGCGGAGCAGCTTGTCGACCTGCTCCTGGTCCTCGGCGACGACGACACGGGCGGCGGCGGTGGTGAGGATGTGGCGCAGCTCGTCGCCGATCGAGGTGGGGTAGATGCCGACGACGGCGGCACCGATGCTCTGCGCGGCCAGCTCGGCGATGACCCACTCGGGGCGGTTGTCGCCCAGGACCGCGACGATGTCGCCGCGCTCGACGCCGAGGGAGGCCAGGCCGTGGGCGGTGTCGCGGACGCGGTCGGCGTAGGTGGCCCAGGTGATGGGCTGCCAGATGCCGTACATCTTCTCCTGCATGGCGACGTCGTCGGGGCGGGTGGCCGCGAGGTCGCGCAGGAGCCGGGGGAAGGTCGACACCCCGGGGGCTGCGCCCCCAGCGGACCCCCCGGGGACGGTGGTCGCGGCCGTCTCAGTCACGGGCGGCCTCCTCCTGCTCGTCGGCGGCCCGCTCGAGGATCCGCTCGGCGGAGTGGTCGGCGCCGAGGTAGGCCTCGACGACCGC
>CAZONQ010000323.1:0-2275 GCA_964581125.1 uncultured Ornithinimicrobium sp. | reverse complement strand
CACGCCCCCGCACGCCCTCGCACCGTGCAGAGCGCGCGCCCGGTCGCACAGGGGAGGCGCGTGACTACTACGCGTCGTGGCAGTAGACTGGCGGCATGCGTCAGCGTTCACACACCCTCGGCGACCTCGAGCGGGTCGTCATGGACACCCTCTGGTCCCACGGGCCGGAGCTGTCGGTGCGCGACGTCATGGACCGGATGGAGGGCGAGAAGGACCTCGCCTACACGACGATCATGACCGTGCTCGACCGCCTCGCCAAGAAGGGCCTGGCCGAGCGCACCCGCGACGGCCGGGCCTGGCGCTACACCGCCGCCTCCTCCCGCGAGGAGCTGGCCGCGACGGCCCTGCGCTCGACCCTGGACAACGTCCAGGCCGACCGCAAGCTGGCCATGATGCACTTCCTGGACGACGCCAGCCCGGCCGAGCTCGACGACCTGCGCGCGGCCCTCGCCGAGGTCGAACGCCGCCACGGCTGAGCGCGGCGTGACGGGCGTCCTCGTCACCGCGGCGCTCCTCCTCGGGGCGCTGCTCACCGTCCTGGCGGTCCCCCACCTGCTCGCCCGGCAGGCCTGGCTGAGGACCGCGCCGGGCGAGGCGCTCTTCCTCTGGCAGTCGGTCAGCCTGGCCGGCGTGCTGCTCGCGCTGCTCGCCGCGCCCGTCGCCGCCGTGGCGCTGCCCAACGACCGGCCGTGGCTGCTGACCGCGGCCTACGTCGTCTCCGGGCTCATGGTCGTCCGGCTCCTCGTCTCCGGCCACCTCATCGGCACCGACCTGCGGCGGATGCGGTCCCGCCACCGGCAGCTCGTCGACCTCATGGGCGAGCGCATCGACCGCCCGGACGCCCGTGCCGAGGGCATCACGGTCCTCGCCCGCGGCAACCCCACCGTCTACTGCCTGCCCGGCCGGCACGACCGGATCGTGCTGAGCCAGTCCGCCGTCGACCGGCTCGACCCGACCGAGCTCGGCGCCGTCCTCGCCCACGAGCAGGCGCACCTGGACCAGCGGCACGACCTGCTGCTCGAGCTCTTCACCGTGCTCCACGAGGCGGTCCCCCCGCGCTGGCGCGCCGAGGACGCGCTGCGCGAGGTGCACCTGCTGGCCGAGATGCTGGCGGACCGGGCCGCCGCGAGCAGGGTCGGCGTCGTCCCCCTGGCCCACGCCCTCGTGGCGATGGCCGGAGGCGGGCACGCCGGGAGCGGCGACCGCACGGCATACCCCGCCCCGATGGGCACCACGCTCGTCGGGGGCGCGCAGGTCGCGGTGCGCCTCCGCGCGTTCGCCGGCGACCCCGCGCCCCCGCTGCTGCGCGCGAGCCTGGTGGTCGCCGGCCTCGTCGCGCTGGCGACGCCGTGGCTGCTGCTCCTGCCGCTGCTGACGGGCTGACGCTGTCAGGTCGGTCACAGTTCCTCTAAATCGCCGGACCCGGCTCCCCGGATGGGCTATCTTTACGACGTAACGTAGTACGCCCTCGTCCGTAGGAGACCGCGTTGGACGCCCTCGAGCTCGCACGGTGGCAGTTCGGCATCACGACCGTCTACCACTACTTCTTCGTCCCGATCACCATCGGGCTGTCGCTGCTGGTGGCGATCATGCAGACCCGGTGGCTGCAGACGCGCGACCCGGGCTGGCTGCGCCTGACGAAGTTCTTCGGCAAGCTCTTCGCGATCAACTTCGCGCTCGGGCTGGTGACCGGGATCGTCCAGGAGTTCCAGTTCGGGATGAACTGGTCGGACTACTCCCGCTTCGTCGGCGACATCTTCGGCGCGCCGCTGGCGATCGAGGCGCTGCTCGCCTTCTTCCTCGAGTCGACCTTCCTGGGGCTGTGGCTCTTCGGCTGGGGCCGGATCCCGGAGAAGCTGCACGCCGCCTGCATCTGGCTGGTCCACGTCGGCACGGTGCTGTCGGCCTACTTCATCCTCGCGGCGAACTCCTTCATGCAGCACCCGGTCGGCTACGAGATCAACGAGGAGACCGGCCGCGCCGAGCTCACCGACTTCCTCGCCGTCCTCACCAACAAGGTCCAGCTCGTCGCCTTCCCGCACGTGCTGTCGGCGGCCTGGATGACCGGCGCGGCGTTCGTCCTCGCCTTCTGCCTGTGGCACCTGTGGCGCAGCACCGACCGCACCCCCGCGGCCGACAAGCCGATGTACCGCAGGGGCGCCAAGCTCGGCGCCTGGGCGCTGCTGATCGCCGGCCTGGCCGTCACCGTCTCCGGGGACCTGCAGGGCAAGGTGATGACCGACGTGCAGCCGATGAAGATGGCCGCGGCCGAGGG
>CAZONQ010000322.1:0-2285 GCA_964581125.1 uncultured Ornithinimicrobium sp. | reverse complement strand
CAAGCACCGCAAGCAGCACCACCCGGGGCGCAGCGGCATGGCCAAGGGCGGCACCACGATCGCCTTCGGCGACTACGGCATCCAGGCCCTGGAGCCGGCCTACGTCACCAACCGGCAGATCGAGTCCGCTCGTATCGCCATGACCCGGTACATCAAGCGTGGCGGAAAGGTGTGGATCAACATCTACCCCGACCGTCCGCTGACCAAGAAGCCGGCCGAGACCCGCATGGGCTCCGGCAAGGGCTCGCCCGAGTGGTGGGTCGCCAACGTCAAGCCGGGGCGCGTGCTCTTCGAGCTCTCCGGCGTCACGGAGGACGTGGCCCGCGAGGCCATGCGCCTGGCGATGCACAAGCTCCCCATGAAGACCCGCTTCGTCACGCGTGAGGGTGGTGACATCTGATGGCAGTCGGTTCGTCGAACCTGACCCCCGAGCAGCTTCGGGGCCTGGAGCCCGGCCCGCTGGCCGACGCCCTGTCGGAGGCCAAGAAGGAGCTGTTCAACCTGCGGTTCCAGTCCGCCACCGGCCAGCTGGAGAACCACGGCCGCCTGCGTGCGGTCCGCAAGGACATCGCACGCATCTACACCGAGATGCGCGAGCGCGAGCTCGGCATCGGCCGCGAGGCCGGGACGAGCGACGAGAAGGTCGGTTGAGGATGAGCGAGAACACTGTGAGCACCGACACCACCGCGGTGGAGTCCACCGACGTCGAGGCCGTGGAGGCCCACGAGCCGGACGCCAAGGCCCTCGGGCACGGCGGCGACCGCAACTACCGCAAGACCCGCCAGGGCTACGTGGTGAGCGACAAGATGGACAAGACCGTCACCGTCCTGGTCGAGGACCGCGTCAAGCACGCGCTCTACGGCAAGGTCATGCGCAAGAGCCACAAGGTCAAGGCGCACGACGAGGGCAACACCGCCGGCGTCGGCGACCGCGTCCTCATCATGGAGACCCGCCCGCTCAGCGCGACCAAGCGCTGGCGCCTGGTGGAGATCCTCGAGAAGGCCAAGTAACAACTACCCGTCCACAACGTTCGGCCAGGCTCGGTCCCGCTCCGGCGGGGCGGAGAACCTGCCGACATTAGGAGAACGAACAGTGATCCAGCAGGAGTCGCGACTGCGTGTCGCCGACAACACCGGTGCCAAGGAGATCCTGTGCGTCCGCGTGCTCGGAGGTTCCGGGCGCCGCTACGCGGGCATCGGGGACACCATCGTGGCCACCGTCAAGGACGCCATCCCCGGCGGCAACGTGAAGAAGGGCGACGTCGTCAAGGCGGTCGTCGTCCGCACCCGCAAGGAGCGCCGTCGTCCCGACGGCAGCTACATCCGTTTCGACGAGAACGCTGCGGTGATCCTCAAGAGCGACGGTGACCCCCGGGGCACCCGCATCTTCGGCCCGGTGGGCCGCGAGCTGCGTGACAAGAAGTTCATGAAGATCGTCTCGCTCGCGCCGGAGGTGATCTGAGCCATGGCGAAGATGAAGATCAAGAAGAACGACCTCGTGCAGGTCATCGCGGGCAAGGACAAGGGCCTCCAGGGCCGCGTCATCGCCGTCTACACCGAGACCGACCGGGTCCTGGTGGAGGGCGTCAACCGCATCACCAAGCACACGCGTGCCGGCAGCGACCGCGGCGTGAACACCGGTGGCATCCAGGTCCAGGAGGCCCCCATCCACGTCTCCAACGTGATGGTGGTCGACCCCGAGACCAAGAAGCCCACCCGGATCAAGACGCGCGTCGAGACCGAGGAGCGCGAGGGTCGGACCAAGACGGTGCGCAGCCGCGTCGCGGTGCGCTCGGGTAAGGACCTGTGATTCACCGATGACTGACACGATGAACGAGACCGTCCAGGGCGGCCACGCCGTCCCGCGGCTCAAGCAGCGCTACGCCGACGAGATCACGCCGGCCCTGGTCGAGGAGTTCGGCTACACGAACCCGATGCAGGTGCCGGGCCTGGTCAAGATCACCGTCAACATGGGTGTCGGCGAGGCCGCCCGCGACAGCAAGCTGATCGAGGGCGCGATCCGCGACCTGGCCACGATCACCGGGCAGCGTCCGGCCGTGACCAAGGCCCGCAAGTCGATCGCCCAGTTCAAGCTGCGCGAGGGCATGCCGATCGGGGCGCACACCACGCTCCGTGGCGACCGCATGTGGGAGTTCCTGGACCGCCTGCTCTCGCTCGCGCTGCCGCGCATCCGCGACTTCCGCGGGCTGTCGCCCAAGCAGTTCGACGGTCGGGGCAACTACACCTTCGGCCTCAACGAGCAGTCGATGTTCCACGAGATCGACC
>CAZONQ010000321.1:0-2293 GCA_964581125.1 uncultured Ornithinimicrobium sp. | reverse complement strand
TCGACGTCTGGGGCCACGACAGCGCCCACGACTGGCCCTGGTGGCGCAAGCAGCTGGCCCACCACCTGCCCCGCTTCTGCTGACGACCGGGCGCGCGCTCTGCACACCCCCGACCCCCCTTCCCGACCGAGCGCACGCTCTGCACACCCCGACCGGGCAGCCGCCGCTCCCCACGCAGATCCGCCCTCCCTCGCGGTCCTGACTTCCCACCACTTGCCCTCAGTTACTTGCACGAGTAACGTCTTACTCGTGCAAGTAACAGACCTCGGACGCTCTCCCGCTGCCGCCGCCCGGCGTGCGCAGATCATCGCCGCGACCATCGAGGTCATCGCCGAGGAGGGCTACGGGCGGGCGTCGTTCGCGCGGATCGCCGAGCGTGCGGCGTTGTCCAGCACCCGGCTGATCTCCTACCACTTCGCCAGCAAGGACGAGCTGATCGCGGCGGCGGCCCAGCACGTGATGGCCTCGATCGGCGCGTTCATGACCGACCAGCTCCGCGGGCACCAGAGCGCCACGGCCCGGCTGCGCGCCTACATCGAGGGCGTCGTCGGGTTCGTCGACACGCACCGCGCGCAGATGAAGGCGCTGACGGAGATCCTGCTGGCCGGCGCGCTCGACTACGACGCCGGCACCGACCGCCGGGTGGTCTCGACGGTCGAGCAGATCCTGCGCGACGGTCAGGCCGCCGGCGAGCTCGGCGAGTTCGACCCGGTCGTCATGGCCACCGTCGTCCAGCGCGCCGTGGACGGGCTGCCGTTCCTGCTGGAGTCGATGCCTGACCTGGACTGCGCGCACTACGCGCGCGAGCTGGTCGCCCTGTTCGAGTCCGGCACCGCGCGGACCCGGTCATGAGCGAGGTGGTCCGGCAGGGAGGAGACCGCGGCGCGGCCGCGGCGGCGCGGTCGGTGCTCGACCTGGTCGTCCCCCTCGTGCTGTTCTACGTGCTGCGTGGCGCCGGGGTCGGCGTCTACCTCGCGCTGCTGGCCGGCGCGCTCGTCTCCGCAGTGACGGCCGTGGTCGTGGTGGTGACGCAGCGCCGGCTGGATGCGATCGCGGTCTTCGTCCTCACCACGATGGTGGTCAGCGTGGGCGTGTCGCTGCTGACCGGCAGCGACCGGTTCCTGCTGGCCAAGGAGGGTTGGCTGACCGCGGTCACCGGCATCTGGTTCCTCGGGACGCTGCGAGCCCGGCGGCCGCTGGCCTTCCACTTCTCCCGCCCGCTGCTGGAGGGACGGCTGGGGTGGCCGGACGACTGGGACGCCCTGTGGGAGCAGGCGCCGCGGTTCCGCCGGATGTGGCGCGTCTCCACGGCGCTCTGGGGCGCCGGCACGTTGCTCGACTCGGCCGCCCGGGTGGTCATGGCCTACACCCTGCCCGTCGACCTTGTCCCCGCCCTCAGCAGCGCGATGTATGCCGTCACCTCGGTCGTCCTCGTCGGCGTCACCAACGTCTACTACCGCGCCGCGGGCGCCTACGTGCCGGGCTCCGCGCTCTACCGGCCCGGGCGGCCCCAGGCAGGACCGGGCCAGGTCGGGCCCGGTCACCTGGTCGGAGTCATCCGTGCGTGACCGCTCCCCACGCCTGCAGTTCCGGGCCGACCCGGACGGCGACCGCTTCTTCGCCCTCCGGACCCTCCGTCGGGACGGCTCCACCCGCTCGACCCCGATCTGGCTGGCCCCCGCCGGCGGTCGGTGGTATGCCTGCACGCCGGGCCGGTCGTGGAAGGTCCGGCGCATCCGCCGTGACGCCCGCGTCTGGGTCGCCGCCGCCACCTTCGACGGCGACCCGCTCGGACCGTGGCGACCGGGCCACGCGCGCATCCTTCCCCGCGCGGAGCTGCGGGTGGCCACGCATGCCCTGACCGCCAGGTACGGCAACCAGTTCCGGCTGTTCCGCCTCCTCATGCTCCTCGGTGCGGGCCGCGCGCACGGCGGCCGGGCCGTCGGGCTGGAGATCTCTCTCGACGGACACCCCTCGCCGCCGGGCGCGGCCGGCGCGCCTCAGGCCGGCGCTTCCGGACCCTCCGGCACGTAGAAGCCGGTCGTCGCCGCGACGTTCGCCTCGACCACCGTCTCGTCAGCGCCCGCAGCGGCGTGCGCCAAGCCCCACCGTCGCGCCGCGGCCCTGTTGAACTCCCTCACTGCCGGGTCCGCCGCGATCTCCTCGGGCGACCCGGTCAGGCTCTCGCCCGCCACGTGCAGCGCCAGGCCGAGCAGCGCGCCGTCCCAGCCCACCCCCACCGCGCCCGGGCCGAACTGGTCCCACATCTCCGGCGGCACCTGCGCCCGGTGCT
>CAZONQ010000320.1:0-2293 GCA_964581125.1 uncultured Ornithinimicrobium sp. | reverse complement strand
GCTCCGGCTCGCACAGCCGCTCGATGACCCGCTCGGCCAGGTAGTGGGGGTGCCGCTTGACGACCGGCCCGAGGGTGGTGAGCACCTCCTCCACCGCCTGGTGGAACTCGTGCTCGCCGGGGTTGCGCCGCAGCACCTCGGTGTAGACGTGCTGCAGGGAGGGGTCGATCGCGGGCACGGTCGACGTCGTCGCGGTCGTCGTCATGCTGCCTCCGGGGTCGGGGTCTCGGGTCAGGCGGCGCGGCCACGGGGCCGCTGCGCGCAGATCGTGCACATCTTATGCCCAGGGATGCATAGGTATGCCGTACCGCCCCCGGTGACGCTGGTCACCACGCGCGTCCGGCCGGGTCGCGGCGCCCGCGCCGGGCCGTCCGGCGGCCCGCCTCCGCGGGTCAGTCGCGGGGGCGCCAGTCGGGGCGGGAGTCGCGGGGCGCGTCGGGGTCGCGGCGCGGGCGGGCGGAGTAGCCGCCCCGGCCCCGGGAGTCGTCGCGGCCGCCGCGGTAGCGGTCGCGGTCGCCGCGGTAGCCTCCGCGGCCCCGGTCGCCGCGGTAGCCTCCGCGGCCCCCGTCGCCGTGGCGACGTCCGTCGCGACCGGAGCGGTCTCCATACCGACCCCGACCGACCTGGCGGCGCGGCGGCCGCAGGATGTCGTCGAGGCGGCTCTGCGGGACCGGCTCGGCGTCGGGCACGGAGCCGCCGGCGGTCTCGATGACCGCGACGTCCTCGGGCGCGACCTGCTGCGGGGCGGTCTCGACGCCGGCGGCGTCGAGGAGCCGGGCGACCTGCTTCTTCTGGTGCGGGAGGGCGAGCGTCACGACGACGCCCTCGTCGCCCGCGCGGGCGGTGCGGCCGGAGCGGTGCAGGTAGTCCTTGTGGTCGGCCGGGGGGTCGACCTGGAGCACCAGCGAGACGTCGTCGACGTGGATGCCGCGCGCGGCGACGTCGGTGGCGACGAGCACCGGCAGGTCGCCCCGCTTGAAGGCGTCGAGCACCCGCGTGCGCTGGGCCTGGTTGAGCCCGCCGTGCAGCGCGGCGGCGAAGACGCCGGACTCCCGCAGCTGCATCGCGACCCGGTCGGCGCCGAGCTTGGTGCGGCAGAAGACGACCGTGCGTCCGGGCCGGTTGGCGATCGCGGCGGTGATCGGCCTCTTGTGGTGCGGGTGGACGAGGAAGACGTGGTGCTCCATCGTGTCCACGGACGCGGCGACGTCGTCGGTCGAGTGCGTGACCGGGTCGGTCAGGTAGGTCTCGGCGACCTGGTCGACGCCGTGGTCGAGCGTGGCCGAGAAGAGGAGCCGCTGGCCGTCGGCCGGGGTGAGGTCGAGGATCTCCTTGATCGCCTCGACGAAGCCCATCTCCGCCATGTGGTCGGCCTCGTCGAGGACCGCGACCTCCACCTCGGACAGGTCGGCGGCGGAGCGCTCGACGAGGTCGATGAGGCGGCCGGGAGTGGCGACGAGCACGTCGACGCCGCGCTCGAGGCCGGCCAGCTGCGGGGTGTAGGACATGCCGCCGGCGACGAGCAGGAAGCGCTTGTCGACCGCGCGCATGAGCGGCGCGAGGGCGTCGACGATCTGCATCGCGAGCTCGCGCGTCGGCGTCAGGACGAGGGCGCGCGGCCGGTGCGGCACGGCCCGCGGACGTCCCGCCAGGCGGTGCAGCATCGGCAGCCCGAAGGCCATCGTCTTGCCCGACCCGGTCTGGCCGCGGCCGAGCAGGTCCTTGCCGGCGAGGGCGTCGGGGATGGTCGCGGCCTGGATCGGGAACGGCTGGGTGATCCCGGTGCGGGCGAGCGCCGCGACGAGGTCGTCGTGCAGGCCCAGCCTGGCGAAGCCGTTGTCCTCGGTCACCGTCGCGCCGGCGTCCTCCCGGGCGCCGCTCGCCAGGTGCTCCTGGTATGCGGCCTCCGCCGCCTCGCGCTCGTCCTCCGGGGACGGGGCGGACCGGTCGTCGAAGCGGCGGTCGTCGGAGCGCCGACGGTCCTCGAAGCGGCCCCCGCGGCGGTCGTCCCGCCCGCGCCGGTCGTCGAAGCGGCGGTCGTCACGGCGCGGCCCGCGGCGCTCCGGCTCGCCGAAGCGGTCGTCGTCGCGGTGGCGGCGCTCCTCCCAGCCCCGGCCCTCGTGGAAGCCGCGCCGGTCCTGGCGACCCTCCCGCTCGTCGCGGCGGGCACGCCAGACGTGCTCGGTGCGGCCGCCCCGCTCCTCGCGGGCCTCGCGCTCGCGGCGCTCCTCGCGCCAGTCCGAGCGGTCCTCGTCGGCCCAGCGGCGACGCCCGTAGCCCCCGCGGTCGTCCC
>CAZONQ010000319.1:0-2296 GCA_964581125.1 uncultured Ornithinimicrobium sp. | reverse complement strand
AACAAGCAGCAGCCCTACGGCGGTGACGTCATCAGCCGGATCAGCGCCACGATGATGGACCCGGAGGCGGCCGACCGCCTCCGCGACCTGGCGCAGGCCACGCTGCGCGAGCTGGCCGAGGAGGTGTGCGCCGAGGGCGGGGTCGACCCGCACGAGGTCTACCAGGTGGCGCTCGCCGGCAACGCGACGATGACCGCCCTCGTGCTGGGCGTCGACCCCGAGCCGCTGGGCGTCGCCCCCTTCGTCATGGCCAGCGCGGACTGGCCGACGGTCCGGGCCGCCGAGCTGGGCCTGCAGGTCCACCCCGCCGCGCAGGCCGTGCTCTTCCCGGCGCTCGGCGCCTACGTCGGCGGCGACGTCGTCGCCGGGATGCTGGCCTCCGGCATGGACCGGGACAGCCGGCTCCGGCTCTTCGTCGACGTCGGCACCAACTGCGAGATCGCGCTCGCCGACGGCGAGCGCATCCTCGCCACCGCCGCCCCCGCGGGGCCGGCCTTCGAGGGCGGGTCGATCCGGTGCGGCATGCGCGCGGCCGACGGGGCGGTCGAGGTCGTGCGGCTCACGCCCGACGCCGGCACCGACGCCGACCCGGACGCCGGTGTCGCGCTCCAGGTCATCGGCGACGTGGAGCCGCGCGGCCTCTGCGGCTCCGGCCTGGTCGACGCGGTCGCCGAGCTGGTCCGGGTCGGGCTGCTCGACGCCAGCGGGCGCTTCGTCGCCGAGGAGGTCGCCGCGCAGGTCGCGCCCGCCCTGGCCGACCGCCTCGCGACCGTCGGGCTGGAGCGCGTCTTCGTGCTGCACCGTCCCGCCCCCGACGCCCGGCCCGAGGACGGCGTCTACCTCTCCCAGCGCGACGTGCGCGAGCTGCAGTTCGCCAAGGCCGCGATCTCCACCGGCTGGTCGCTGCTCCTGGAGGAGATGGGCGTCGAGGAGCGGGACGTGCAGCAGGTGCTGCTGGCCGGGTCGTTCGGCAGCTACCTCTCCGCGGCGTCCGCGGTGCGGATCGGCCTGGTGCCCCGGCTGCCGGTCCTGCGGGTCGTCTCGGCGGGCAACGTCGCCGGCGAGGGCGCCAAGATGGTCCTGCTCAGCGCCCGCGAGCGGGCCGGCGCGGACGCGCTGCTGGAGGAGGTGCGCTATGTCGAGCTCTCCGACCGCCCCGACTTCAACGAGGCCTTCGTCGACCGTCTCCCCTTCCCGGTCTGAGGCCGCCCCGCCCTCGGGCCCGCGCCGGACCGGCCGCGTCGCGCTCGTGGCGTGCGGCGCCCTGGCGCAGCCGGCCGCGGAGGTGAGCGCACGGCATACCCCGCCCCTGCCGGTGGACGTGCACCCGCTGCCGCCCCTGCTGCACAACCGGCCCCAGGAGATCGCGGCCGCGGTCGAGCGGCTGGTCGACGAGCTCGAGGGCCGCTACGCGAGGGTCGTCGTCGGCTACGCCGACTGCGGGACCTACGGCGCGCTCGACGAGCTGTGCGCCCGGCGCGGCCTGAGGCGGCTGCCCGGGCTGCACTGCTACGACCTCTACGCCGGGCGCGAGCGGATGCGGGCCCTGCTCGAGGAGGAGCCGGGCACCTACGTGCTCACCGACTTCCTCGTGCGGTCCTTCGGGCGGACCGTGCTGCGCGAGCTGGGCCTCGACCGGTGGCCGGAGCTGCGCGACGACTACTTCGCCCGCTACACGCGCGCGGTCTGGCTGGCCCAGGACCGCACGCCGGGGCTGGAGCGGCTCGCCCGCCGCGCCGCGGAGCAGCTGGGGCTGCCGCTCGAGGTCGTCCCCGTCGGGCACGAGGGGCTCGAGCGGGCGCTCGTCGCCCTGCTGAGCGAGGAGGGGACCCGATGAGCCCGGTGCCGTCGACCGTCCGCGACCTGCTGCAGGGCGCCCGCTACGAGGTGCTGCCCACGGCCGGCATCGCCGACCAGGTGCTCGAGCACGTGCCGACGTCGGTGACGCTCGCGGTGACCGCCTCGCCGGGCAAGGGGCTCGGCGCGACGATGGACCTGACCGAGCGGTTCGCGAGCGCCGGCTACGACGTGGTGCCGCACCTGGCGGCGCGGATGGTGAGCGGGCGCGCCGAGCTGGCCGAGATCGTCGAGCGGCTGCGCGGCCTCGGCGTGCGGCGCGTCTTCGTGCCGGCCGGCGACGCGGAGGTGCCCGCGGGCGACTACGTCCAGGCGCTCGACCTGCTGCGCGACCTCGGGGCGCTCGGCGACCCGTTCGAGGAGGTGAGCGTCACCGGCTATCCCGAGTCGCACCCCTTCATCGAGGACGACGTCGTCGTGCAGGCGATGTGGGACAAGC
>CAZONQ010000318.1:0-2303 GCA_964581125.1 uncultured Ornithinimicrobium sp. | reverse complement strand
GCGTGCAGAGCGTGCGCCCGGTCGGGAGATCGCGCGTGCAGAGCGTGCGCCCGGTCGGGACGGGGGGAGGGGAGACAGAGACGACGACGCCCCGGCGGCCAGCGTCTGGCCGTCGGGGCGTCCGTGACCGGCCGGAGCCGGTGGTGGTTCAGCGCGTCACTCGGAGGCGGTCTCCAGCAGGCTGCTCACGCGCGAGGGGTCGAGCGGGATGCCCGGGCCCATCGTGGTGGCCATGGTGGCCTTCGTGATGTAGCGGCCCTTGGACGAGGCCGGCTTGAGCCGCAGGATCTCGTCGATCGCCGCGCCGTAGTTCTGCACCAGGGCCTTCTCGTCGAAGGAGGCCTTGCCGATGATGAAGTGCAGGTTGCTGTGCTTGTCGACGCGGAACTCGATCTTGCCGCCCTTGATGTCGGAGACGGCCTTGGCGGTGTCCATCGTCACGGTGCCGGTCTTGGGGTTCGGCATGAGGCCGCGGGGGCCGAGCACCTTGCCCAGGCGGCCGACCTTGCCCATGAGGTCCGGGGTCGCCACGACGGCGTCGAAGTCGGTCCAGCCGCCGCCGATCTTCTCGATGAGGTCGTCGGAGCCGACCCAGTCGGCGCCGGCCTCGCGGGCGGCCTCGGCCTTGTCGCCGTTGGCCAGCACGACGACGCGGGCGGTCTTGCCGGTGCCGTTGGGCAGGTTGACGGTGCCGCGGACCAGCTGGTCGGCCTTGCGCGGGTCGACGCCCAGGCGGAGGGCGACCTCGACGGTCGAGTCGTACTTGGTGGAGGCGGTCTCCTTGGCCAGGCGCACGGCCTCGACCGGGGTGTAGAGCTTGCCGTCCTGGATCTTCTCCGCGGCGGCGCGGTATGCCTTGCTGCGCTTCATGTCACTCCTAGAGGTGGTGAGGTGGAGCTGTGGTCGGACGGGCCAGCGCAGGCCCTGCCACAGGTGGTGTCACTCGGTGGTGATGCCCATCGAGCGGGCGGTGCCGGCGATGATCCTCTTGGCCATGTCGATGTCGTTGGCGTTGAGGTCCTTCATCTTCATCTCCGCGATCTCGGTGAGCTGCGCGTCGGTGATCTTGGCGACCTTGGTCTTGTGCGGCTCGCCGGAGCCCTTGGCGACGCCGGCGGCCTTCTTGATCAGCTCGGCGGCCGGCGGGGTCTTGGTGATGAAGGTGAACGAGCGGTCCTCGTAGACCGTGATCTCGACCGGGATGACGTTGCCGCGCTGGGACTCCGTCGCGGCGTTGTAGGCCTTGACGAACTCCATGATGTTGACGCCGTGCTGACCGAGCGCGGGGCCGACGGGCGGCGCGGGCGTGGCCGCACCGGCCTGGATCTGCAGCTTGATGAAGCCTGCGACCTTCTTCTTGGGGGGCATGGTGCCTCTTCCTTCGTATGTCGTGGGCCGACGCCGTGGGCGATGACCCGGTTGCATGTCCCGGCACCGGTCGGCGCGGGACGGGGCGCTGCCGGACGCTAGATCTTGGCGACCTGGTTGAACGACAGCTCGACCGGGGTCTCCCGGCCGAAGATCGAGACCAGCACCTTGAGCTTCTGGCTCTCGGGGATGATCTCGGAGATCGTGGCGGGCAGGGTCTCGAACGGACCCTCCATGACGGTGACGGACTCGCCGACCTCGAAGTCGACCTCCGGCTGGGCGGCGGCCGGGGCGAGGCCCTCGGCGGGGCTCGCGCCCTTGGCGGCGGGAGCCGCGGCGGCCTCGAACGTCGGGGCGAGCATGCTGACGACCTCGTCGATCGACAACGGCACCGGCTGGTGGGCGTTGCCGACGAAGCCGGTGACGCCCGGGGTGTGGCGCACGGCACCCCAGGACTCGTCGGTCAGCTCCATGCGGACCAGGACGTAGCCGGGCATCCGGACACGGCGGACCAGCTTGCGCTGGCCGTTCTTGATCTCGCTGACCTCCTCCATCGGGACCTCCACCTCGAAGATGTGGTCCTCCATGTTGAGGCTGGTGATGCGCGTCTCGAGGTTGAGCTTGACGCGGTTCTCGTAGCCCGCGTAGGAGTGCACGACGTACCAGTCGCCGTACTTGCCCCGCAGGACCTCCTTGAACTCCTCGAGCGGGTCGACGGCCGCCTCGTCCTCGGTCTCGTCCTCGTCGGACACGACCTCGTCCGCCACGACCTCGACCTCGGCCTGGGCCTCGTCAGCGTCGACGTCGACGTCGACGGCAGCGTCCTCGGTCTCCTCGGCCACCTCCGGGGACAGGTCCTCCGCGGAGGGGTCGCCGCCGGCGAGGCGGTCGTCGTTCTCGGGGGTCTGCTCGGACATGCCCTACTTCCTCAGATC
>CAZONQ010000317.1:0-2310 GCA_964581125.1 uncultured Ornithinimicrobium sp. | reverse complement strand
TGGTCGGGCAGCTCGGCGTCGCCGCCCTCCGCGCGGTCGGGCAGCTCCACGCCGTGCTGGCGGTAGAGCTGCTTGAACCGGACCAGGGCGACGCCGCGGTTGCGGGTGTCGCCGTGCAGGAAGTAGGTCAGGTGCAGCGCGCACCTGCGGGTCACGTCGAAGGTCTCGACGTAGTCCCGCTGCAGCTCGCGCAGGTCGGTCGCCGCGGCGTGCCGCACGAAACGGCCGAGCGGCTCGCCCACGGCGGGCGGCAGGCCGCCGGCCACCTCGCGCAGCAGCGGCAGCTGCCCGACGAGCTGCTCCTGGGGATAGTCGAGCAGCAGCGAGGCGGCCTGCCAGGCGTCGGCCTGGTGCCGGGGCGACAGGCTCGGGCGGGTCCGGCGGTGCCGGCGCCACGGCATCATCGGGAGTCCTCCCCCTTCGCGGAGTCCTCCAGCCGCGCCCCGTCCATGTGCACCTCCCGGGCGGGGAACATGCCCTCGGGCACGCCCTTGCCGTCCCAGTTGAGCAGGTTGACGCGCCCGCGCTTGCTGCCGCCGGAGAGCAGCTCGTCGGAGGTCTGCCGGCTCTGCAGCATCTTGAAGTTCTCCACCGCGACCGGGGTCGCGCTGCCCCGGCCGGAGCCCTCGCCGAACGGCCCGGAGATGTCCATCAGCTCGTCGTCGTAGCCGCTCACCGGGCAGTCGGTGGCGGTCTCCTCGAGCGCGTGCGCCTCCTCGCCGTGCGCGGTGGGGATGACGTAGCGCTCGTCGTACTTGGCCAGCGCGAGGAGGCGGAACATCTCGTACATCTCCTCCTCGCTCATCCCGACCGAGGCCGGGATCGACTCCTGCGGGTCGCGCCCGAGGTTGATGTCGCGCATGTAGGAGCGCATGGCGGCCAGCCGGCGCAGCACGAAGTCGACCGGCCGGGTGTCGCCGGCGGTGAAGAGGTTGGCGAGGTACTCCACGGGGATCCGCAGCGCGTCGATCGCGGCGAACAGGTTGCCCTGGTCCTCGGCGTCGTGACCGGTGTCCTTGATGACGTCGACGACCGGCGACAGCGGCGGGATGTACCAGACCATCGGCATCGTGCGGTACTCCGGGTGGAGCGGCAGCGCCACCTTGTAGTCGCTGATGAGCCGCCACACCGGCGAGCGCTGGGCGGCCTCCACCCAGTCGCCGGGGATGCCGGCGCGCTCGGCCTCGCGCTGCACCTCGGGGTCGTGCGGGTCGAGGAAGACCGAGCGCTGGGCCTCGTAGAGGTCGTGCTCGTCCTCGACCGCGGCGGCCTCGAGCACCTTGTCGGCGTCGTAGAGCATGAGGCCGATGTAGCGCAGGCGGCCCACGCAGGTCTCCGCGCACACGGTCGGGATGCCGACCTCGATGCGCGGGTAGCAGAAGGTGCACTTCTCGGCCTTGCCGGTCTTGTGGTTGAAGTAGACCTTCTTGTAGGGGCAGCCGGTGACGCACATCCGCCAGCCGCGGCACTTGTCCTGGTCGACCAGGACGATGCCGTCCTCCTCGCGCTTGTAGATCGCGCCCGAGGGGCAGGCGGCGGCGCAGCTGGGGTTGAGGCAGTGCTCGCAGATCCGCGGCAGGTAGAACATGAAGGTCTGGTCGAACTCCATCTTCACCTTGTCCTCGATGCCCTTGAGCATCGGGTCCTTGGCCGCGTGCTCCTGGCTGCCTCCGAGGTCGTCGTCCCAGTTGGCCGACCACTCGATGTTGATCTGCTTGCCGGAGATGAGCGAGCGCGGCGTGGCGACCGGGAAGTGCTCCTGCGCCGGGGCGTTGAGCAGCGTGTCGTAGTCGTAGGTCCAGGGCTCGTAGTAGTCCTGGATCGAGGGCAGCTTGGGGTTGGAGAAGATGTTGAGCAGCTTGTTCAGCCGCCCGCCCGAGCGCAGCTTGAGCCGGCCGTTGTCCTGCCGGATCCACCCGCCCTTCCACTCCTCCTGGTCCTCGTAGGTGCGCGGGTAGCCCAGCCCGGGGCGGGTCTCCACGTTGTTGAACCAGACGTACTCCATGCCCGAGCGGTTGGTCCACGCCTGCTTGCAGGTGACCGAGCAGGTGTGGCACCCGATGCACTTGTCGAGGTTCATCACCATGGCCATCTGTGCCATGACTCGCATGTCGTCGTCTCCTCTTCGCGTATGTCGTGCGCTCGGGGTGGGTCAGTACGTCACCGGGGCGGTGCGCCTGCGGATCGTCGTGACCTCGTCGCGGTTGTTGCCGGTCGGGCCGATGTAGTTGAAGAAGTAGGCCAGCTGGGCGTAGCCGCCGATCAGGTGGCTGGGCTTCATCAGGATCCGGGTGAGGCTGTTGTGGATGC
>CAZONQ010000316.1:0-2330 GCA_964581125.1 uncultured Ornithinimicrobium sp. | reverse complement strand
CCGAAGCGCTGGTCGCCGAGGGTCTCGACCGAGCCGGCGAGCACGGCGACCTGCACGTTATACCTGCGGATCAGGTCGGTGAGCACGGCGTCGTGGCCGTCGCCCCCGACGGTGACCTCGACGACCTGGTCGCCGGCCGGCAGTGCCGGGGGCGGCAGGAGCCGGGTGGCCAGCGGCGAGTGCGGGCGGTGGACGACGTCGCTCAGCGCACCGGAGTCCACGACGCGGCCGGACTCGAGCAGCGTGACGTGGTCGCAGGCCCGCTTGACGACGTCCATCTCGTGCGTGATCAGGACGGTCGTGAGGTCCAGCTCGTCGGTGAGGGTGCGCAGGAGCTCGAGGACCGACGCGGTCGAGACCGGGTCCAGCGCGGAGGTGGCCTCGTCGCACAGCAGCACCTTCGGCCGCGGTGCGAGGGCGCGGGCGATCGCGACGCGCTGGCGCTGGCCGCCGGAGAGCTGCGAGGGGTAGGACCCGAGCTTGTCGGCCAGACCGACCCGCTCGAGCAGCTCGGTGGCCCGGGTCCGGCGCTCGCCGCGACCGACGCCGGCCAGCTCGAGCGGCAGCTCGACGTTGGCCAGCGCGGTGCGCGAGTCGAGCAGGTTGAACTGCTGGAAGATCATCCCGATGCCGCGCCGGGCACGGTTGAGCTCGCGGGCCGACGTCAGCGCGGTGAGGTCGAGACCGTCGACGGTCACGGTGCCGGTCGTGGGCCGCTCGAGCAGGTTGACGACGCGCGCCAGGGTGGACTTGCCGGACCCGGACGGCCCGACGACACCCATGACCTGGCCGCGGTCCACGGTCAGGCTGACGTCGTCGAGGGCGGTCACGGCGGCCTGCCGGCGGGTGGCCGGGAAGGTCTTGCCGATGTTCGTGAGGGTGATCACGCGGTGCTTCTTTCGGGCAGGGGCGGGTGGGGCCGGCCCGACGCGGCGACGCGCTCAGGAGGCCCTCGGGGGTATGAGGTTCGCGTCCGTTGCAGGACGCGGGCCGCGGTCAGCTGGTGACGCGCCGCGGGCGGGGGACGCTCAGGCGGACCGGTGCAGGGTCGACGAGGAGTGCTTCGTGCGACGCATGCCGCGCGACGTCGGCGTCGCGGGTCCTGGCGTCGTGCACATTCGTCGGCCGGTCATGAGGTCCTCTCCTGGGTGGGGTGGCTGCAACGGTAGGCGGTCGCAGACGCGAGAGCCAAATCACCAGGGCGAACGATCTGCCATACGAGTCAGCCATCGGTCCGCCAACTCTGCATGATCTGCGGTGACTACCTTGAATACACCTTCGATCTTCGCGACCTCCCACAGACGGCTGCGACTCGTCCGGGCCCGTCCCCCGGCGGGAGTGATGTACGTCATACCCTCGTGGTCGGATGCGGAGCCGGTGCTTCATCGGCCATGATGCTGGCATGGGTCCGGCCCGTACGCCCTCCTACGAGGCGGCGGTGCGCTCCGCGAGGGAGTCGTACGCCGCGCTCCCGCAGGACGCCCCGGTGCGGCTGGCGAAGAAGACGTCCAACCTCTTCCGCAAGCGCGCCGACACCGGTGCGCCCCGGCTGGACCTGTCGGCCTGCCGGGGCGTCTTCGACGTCGACGCCGAGGCGGGCCTGGCGCGGGTCGGCGGGCTGACCACCTACGAGCAGCTGGTCGACGAGCTGCTGCCGCACGGGTTCATGCCGCTGGTCGTGCCGCAGCTGCGCACGATCACGATCGGGGGAGCGGTGGTCGGGCTGGGCATCGAGTCGACCTCCTTCCGCAGCGGGCTGCCGCACGAGTCGGTCGTCGAGATGGACGTCCTCACCGGCTCCGGCGAGGTCGTCACCGCCACGCCCGACGGCCCGCACGCCGACCTCTTCGTCTCGATGGCCAACTCCTACGGCTCGCTCGGCTACGCGCTGGGCCTGGTGATCGAGCTGGAGCGCACCAGCCCCTACGTGCTGATCGAGCACCACCGCTTCACCGACCTCGACGAGGTCATGGCGACCGTCGGGCGGGTCATGACGGCGCAGGAGCACGACGGGGAGCGCGTCGACTTCCTCGACGGCGTCGTCTTCTCGGGGCAGGAGGCCTACCTCACGCTGGGGCGGTGGTCGTCCTCGACCGAGGGCCTGCGGCCGAGCGACTACACCGGTGCGGAGCCCTACTACCGCTCGATCCAGCACAAGCGGCGCGACCTGCTCACCGCGAAGGACTACCTGTGGCGCTGGGACACCGACTGGTTCTGGTGCTCGCGCGCCTTCGGGGCGCAGCACCCGGCGGTGCGCCGGATCTGGCCGCGGCAGCTGCTGCGCAGCGACGTCTACTGGAAGATCATGGCCTTCGAGCAGCGGCACGGGT
>CAZONQ010000315.1:0-2334 GCA_964581125.1 uncultured Ornithinimicrobium sp. | reverse complement strand
GCCGACCAGTCGGCCGTGACCGTCTCGTGCGAGACGACCTCGGTCGAGCTGCGCCGACGCTTGCGCGAGACCAGGGTGTTGACCATGGTCCTGCGCACGTAGGCGTCGATGTTGTCCGCCTCCCGCACCCGCGACCACTTCGTGAGCACGGTCGCGAGCGTGTCCTGGACGAGGTCCTCGGCGTCGGCCTTGCTGCCGGTCATGGCGTGCGCCAGGCCGACGAGCCGGGGCATGGCCGCCTCGACGTAGGCCTCCGCCTCCGCCTGCTGCGCCGACCGGCCGAACAGCCTCACGCCGGGGACCTCCTGCTCACACCCACAAGACGCGACGAAGCCTGTCACACGTTGCCTGTGAGTCAGATCACATCCGTCGTCCTCAACCACATGGTTGACCAACGACTCCCACAGGTCTACCGTCGTTGTCAACCGATCAGTTGAGGAAGGTGCCATGACCGACCAGCTCTCCCGGGTCTTCGCCGCCCTGGCGGACCCCACGCGGCGCGACATCGTCGCGCGCCTCTCCGTCGCCGACGCCACCGTCGGCGCGCTGGCCGCGCCCTACGACGTCAGTCTCCAGGCCGTCTCCAAGCACGTGCGCGTGCTCGAGGACGCCGGTCTGGTGAGCCGCAGCCGGGACGCCCAGCGCCGGCCGGTCCACCTCGAGGCGGACGTGCTCGACCTCATGACCGCATGGATCGAGCGCTACCGCCGCCGGGCGGAGGAGCGCTTCCAGCGCCTCGACGAGGTGCTGGCCCAGCTGGACGGCAGACCCGGCAGCACACCCGACCAGGAAGAAGGAACCGCATCATGACCACCGCCGACCCCACCACCCGCGACTACGCCCAGGCCGCCGTCGAGGCCGACCCGACCGTGCCGGCCATCCACGTCTGGCGCGACTTCGCCGCCACCCCGGCGCAGCTCTTCCGCGCGCACACCGACCCCGAGCTCTTCGCCCGCTGGGTCGGCCCGACGGTGCTCACGACCACCGTCGAGCACTGGGACGCCACCGACGGAGGGTCCTGGCGCTACTCGTCCACGAGCCCCGACGGCTCGGTGACCTCCTTCCGCGGCTGCTTCCACACCGTCCGCGAGGACCGCCTCGTCCAGACCTTCACCTGGGAGGGCGTGCCCGACGGCGTCGCCCTGGAGACGATGACCTTCGAGGACCTCGGCGACGGGCGCACCCGCCTGCACGCGGTGAGCCTGTGCGACTCCTTCGAGGACCGCGACGCCTGGCTGGCCAGCGGCATGGAGATGGGCGTCGACGAGGGCTACGCCGCGCTGGACCGGCTGCTGGCGGACGGGGACCTCTGACGCCCCGGTCGTGGACAGGCCGGGTGCGCGCGCGTGAAGATGGAGGTATGACGTCGCGCACCCGCGCGGACGACGACCGGCTCGTCGAGCAGGTCGCCCGGGCGTGCGCGCGCGCCCAGGACCCGCTGGAGCTGCTCCGGCGGGTCGCCGCGCTGGTCCGCCCGCACGTCCCCTACGACGCCGCCGGCTGGATCCTCGTCGACCCCGACACGATGCTCCTCAACGCGGTCGTCGAGGAGGACGTGCCGCGCACCTCGCACCTGTCCCTCATGGAGCTGGAGCTGACGAGGGAGGACTTCACCAAGTTCGTCGACCTGGCCCGGGCCGGCGTGGCCGCGGCGTCGCTGAGCGCGGCGACCGAGGGTCGGCTCGAGCGGAGCGCACGGTGGCGCGCGGTCTACGCCCCGGGCGGCTTCGGCGACGAGCTGCGGGCCGTCTTCTGCTCGGGCGAGGCGTGCTGGGGCCACGCCTGCCTCACCCGCACCGCCGACGCACCGTGGTTCACCCGCCGCGAGGTGGACCTGGTCGCCCGGGTGGCGCCGCACGTCGCCCACGGGATCCGCAGCGGCCTGCTGTTCGAGGAGGCCTGGCTCGACCCCGCCCGGGAGCCGCCGGGGCTCGTCGTCCTCGACGACGACGGGCAGGTCGTGTCGAGCACGCGGCAGGCCCTGGACTGGCTCGGCCCCCTCGACGACGAGCACCTGCACCGGACGGCGGTCGTCCACGAGGTCGCCACCCACGCCCGCGCGCTGGCCGACGGCGGCGCCGAAGGGCCGCCCGCGGTCGCGCGCCTGCGGGCCGTCACCGGCGAGTGGCTGGTCGTGCGGGGCAGCCGGCTGGACGGCGAGGGCCGGACCGCGGTCCTCGTCGAGCCGGCCCACCGCTCCGACGTCGCCCCGCTGCTCCTGCGGCTGCACGAGCTGACGCCCCGCGAGCGCGAGGTGGCCCGGCTGCTGCTCACCGGGATGGCGACGGCCGACATCGCCGCCGAGCTGTGGATCACGCCGGACACCCTCAAGGG
>CAZONQ010000314.1:0-2343 GCA_964581125.1 uncultured Ornithinimicrobium sp. | reverse complement strand
CGGCCGAGGAGCCGGCCGGGCAGCCCGAGCCGGAGGGTGCTGCGGCGGCGGAGGAGCCCGAGCCGCAGCCGGAGTCGCAGGCCCCGACCGAGCAGCCCGAGCGCGCGCAGGACGACCAGCAGCAGGACGACGAGGGGCTGGGCGGCATCGCCCAGGAGCACGAGCGTGCCGCGGAGCAGTCCGCGCAGCAGGGCGGCACCAGCACCTACCAGGAGCCCGGCACCGCCTCCGGCGTGGGCACGAGCCAGCCGGCCCCGAGCGCCCCGCAGGGCGGCGGCCAGGACGTCTCCGCCTACGTCACCCCGCTGGTGCGCAAGCTCGCCGCCCAGCACAACGTCGACCTGGCCTCCCTCACGGGCACCGGCGTCGGCGGGCGGATCCGCAAGCAGGACGTCCTCGACGCGGCCAAGGCCGCCGAGCAGCAGGCCCAGGCCGCCCCGGCCACGCCGGCGCAGCAGGCCCCCGCGCAGCAGCAGTCCGCCCCGGCGGCCGCGGCCCCCAGCGCGGAGTCGGAGGCCAAGCGCGGCACGACCGAGAAGATGTCGCGCCTGCGCAAGGTCATCGCCACCCGGATGGTGGAGTCGCTGCAGGTCAGCGCCCAGCTGACCACGGTGCTCGAGGTGGACGTGACCAAGATCGCCCGGCTGCGCCAGCGCAGCAAGGACGACTTCCTCCGGCGCGAGGGCACCAAGCTGTCCTTCATGCCGTTCTTCGCCCAGGCCGCGGTCGAGGCGCTCAAGCAGCACCCGATCGTCAACGCCAGCGTCGAGGACGACACGATCACCTACCACGCCACCGAGAACCTCGGCGTCGCGGTGGACACCCCGCGCGGGCTCCTCGTGCCGGTGATCAAGGAGGCCGGCAACCTCAACATCGCCGGCCTGGCGCACAAGATCGCCGACCTGGCCGCGCGCACGCGCGACAACAAGATCGGCCCCGACGAGCTCTCCGGAGCCACCTTCACGCTGACCAACACCGGGTCGCGCGGCGCCCTCTTCGACACGCCGATCATCAACCAGCCCAACGTGGCGATCCTCGGCACCGGGGCCGTCGTCAAGCGGCCGGTCGTCGTGACCGACGAGGACGGCCAGGCCACCATCGCGATCCGCGACATGGTCTACCTCGCGCTGAGCTACGACCACCGCGTGGTCGACGGTGCGGACGCCGCCCGGTTCCTCACCGCGATGAAGGAGCGTCTGGAGGACGGCAACTTCGAGGTCTGACCCTCCGCCCATGACGGTGCCGAGACCCACGCCCGGCGGCCGCACGCTCGTCGTCACCGGAGCCAGCGGCCTCATCGGCACCGCCCTGTCGGAGGCGCTGCGGGGGCGCGGCGACCAGGTCGTCCACCTGGTCCGCCGCGCCCCTCGCGCGTCCTCGGGTGCCGGTATGCCGTCCGCGCCCCCGGGTGCGCCCCCGCCCCGCGTGGTGCCCTGGGAGCCGGGGACCGACCTCGACCCCGCGGTCCTCGACGGGGTCGACGGGGTCGTCCACCTGGCCGGCGCCGGGATCGGCGACCAGCGGTGGACCGCGGCGCGCAAGCGCCTGCTCGCGTCGTCGCGGCTGGCCGGGACGAGGACCATCGCACGCGCGGTCGCGGCCCTGCCCGCCGGCTCCCGGCCACGCCTGCTCTCGGCGTCGGCGGTCGGCTTCTACGGCGACCGGGCCGCCGACCTGCTCACCGAGGAGAGCGGGCCGGGCGAGGGGTTCCTGGCCGAGCTGTGCCGCGAGTGGGAGGACGCGACCGCACCCGCCGACGCGGCCGGCGCCTCCGTGGCGCACCTGCGCACCGGCATCGTGCTCGCCCCGCACGGCGGCGCCGTCGCCCGGATCATGCCGCTGGCCAAGGCCGGCCTCGCCGGTCCCCTGGGCCGCGGCGACCAGTACTGGTCCTGGATCACCCTCCACGACCACGTCCGCGCGATGCTCTTCCTCCTCGACCATCCCGCGGTGACCGGCCCGGTCAACCTCACCGGCCCCGTGCCGACCAAGCAGACGGCCGTCGTCCAGGCCCTCGCCGAGAAGCTCAACCGCCGCGCCCCCGTCCCGGCCCCGACCGTCGCCCTGCGCCTCGTGCTGGGCGAGATGGCCGCCGAGATCCTCACCAGCCAGCGCGCCCTGCCGACGGTGCTCAGCCGGGCCGGGTTCACCTGGGACCACCCCAGCCTCGACCCGGCGATGGCGTGGCTCACCCGCGTCCGCCGGGCCGAGTCCGCCCGCGCCCGCTGACGACCGAGCGCACGCTCTGCACACCCCCGTCCCGACCGAGCGCACGCTCTGCACACCCCCTCCCCCGACCGAGCGCACGCTCTGCACACCCCCGTCCCGACCGAGCGCACGCTC
>CAZONQ010000313.1:0-2393 GCA_964581125.1 uncultured Ornithinimicrobium sp. | reverse complement strand
CGCCGCACCCAGCACCCCACGCGCGTCCACGCCCCCGGCCGCCACCCCGCCGGCCGCCACCTCGTCGGCGTCCACCTCGTCGGCGTCCACCTCGTCGGCCACCCCGCCGGCGCCCACCAGCCGCAGCCCCGGGCCGGCCACGTCCCGGGGAGCAGGCACGACGTCGTAGTCCCACACCTCGTCCACGTCAGAGCCGCACGGCTCCTCGTCCCACGGCTCGTCCCACGCCTCCAGCACCTGCGCCGCCACGCCACTCGCCCCCTTCCCAAGGACGTCCCTCCCGGCCCTTCTCCCTTGCCTGCCGGGTCACCACCCACCCTAGGACACACGTACGACATACCCTCCCGCCATCCACAACCCGACCACCCACCCGACCACAACCGACGAGGGTGTGGACAACCGCCCAGCGAGACGGGGGCCACCCTCGTGGGCACCCGACGCGGCGACTAGCGTCGGAGCCATGCGAGCCATCACGATCAGCGAGCCCGGCGGTCCCGACGTCCTCGTCCCGGCGGAGGTGGACGCACCGGCCGCGGGCGCCGGCGAGGTCCTCGTCGACGTCGTCGCGGCCGGCGTCAACCGAGCAGACGTGCAGCAGCGCAAGGGCTACTACCCGCCGCCGAAGGGCGCCTCCCCGCTCCCAGGGCTCGAGGTCAGCGGCCGGGTCGCGGCGCTGGGGCCGGGCACCGATGGCTGGAGGGTGGGCGACGAGGTCTGCGCGCTCCTCTCCGGGGGAGGGTATGCAGAGCAGGTCGCCGTCCCCGTCGGCCAGCTCCTGCCGGTCCCGGAGGGCGTGCCCGTGGCCGACGCGGCGGCGCTGCCCGAGGTGGCCTGCACGGTGTGGAACAACCTCGTCATGGAGGCCGGCCTGCGCGAGGGCGAGACGGTCCTCCTCCACGGCGGCTCCAGCGGCATCGGCACGATGGCGATCCAGGTCGCCCGGGCGCTCGGCGCCCGTGTCGCCGTCACCGCCGGGTCGGCGGGCAAGCTCGAGGCGTGTCGGGCGCTGGGGGCGGAGGTGCTGATCGACTACACGGAGCAAGACTTCGTCGAGGAGGCCCGGCGCGCGACCGACGGGCGCGGCGCGGACGTGATCCTGGACGTCGTGGGGGCGAAGTACCTCGCGCGCAACGTCGAGGCGCTCGCTCCCGACGGCCGCCTCGTCGTCATCGGGCTGCTCGGCGGGACGAAGGCGGAGCTCGACCTCGGCGCCCTGCTGCGCAAGCGGGGACGGGTCATCGCGACCTCGCTGCGCTCCCGCTCGCTGGAGAGCAAGGCCGAGATCGTCGCGCAGGTCCGCGAGCACGTCTGGCCGTGGATCGCGGAGGGCAAGGTGCGGACGGTCATCCAGTCGCGCCACCCGCTCGAGGACGCCGCCGCGGCGCACGCCGAGATGGAGGCCTCGGGGCACGTCGGCAAGATCCTCCTCGACGTGCGGTGAGCCGGTCGCGGACGTGCGGTCAGTCAGCCAGCTCGGCCGGCGACCGCAGCACGCAGAACTGGTTGCCCTCCGGGTCGGCCATCGTCACCCAGCCGCTGCCGGGGCCGTAGATCCCCCGCCGGTCGGCGACCACCGACGCCCCGCGACCGAGCAGCCACTCGACCTCGTCGTCCCGGCGCCGCTCGCGCGGACGGACGTCGAGGTGGATGCGCTTGGCCGGCAGGTCCTCGTCGGGGACCTCGATGAAGAGCAGCGTGTGCCCGGTCGCCGGGTCGCGGATCAGGCACTCCTCGTGCCCCGGCTCGTTGGGGTCGTCCGCGTCCATCTCGTAGGCCAGGACCTCGCGCCACCACTCGCTGAGCGCGTAGGCGTCGTGGCAGTCGATCGTGGTGTGCGAGACGAGGACGGACATGGCCGAGGAGCCTACGCCTCGTCGGCGGGCCCGAGCAGGCGTCCGGGGCGTCGCTCGGCGTGCGCGTCGCGGAGGACCGCGAGGATGCCTCGGGTGTCGCGGTCGGCCTCCTCCTCGGTGAGCCGCTCGGGCGCGACCCACCTCGCCTTGCGGGCCTCGGTCGCGAGCGCCAGCTCCGGCCGCGACTCCAGCAGCACGTGGAAGACGACGTCGATGCCCTGGTCGACGTGGTCCACGCGCACCACGACCGGGTCTCCTGGGTCGATGTCCAGGCCGATCTCCTCGGCGACCTCGCGTCGCACCGCGGCCTCGGGGGCCTCGCCGCGCTCCAGCAGGCCCCCGGGCAGGCTCCAGCCCAGCCGGTGCGGCTGCCACAGCACGAGCACCTCGCCGTCGTGCTCCAGCACGCAGACGGCGCCGGCCGTGTAGGTCGGCGCACCCACCCGCACGGCCGCGCGCTTGAGCGGCCCGGGCAGGACACGGAAGCCGACGAGCGCGGCGGTGCCCACCTTGCGCCGCAGGGTCTCGAGGTCCACGGGG
>CAZONQ010000312.1:0-2419 GCA_964581125.1 uncultured Ornithinimicrobium sp. | reverse complement strand
CGGTCGTCAGGGGGCGAGGACCGCGCGGGCGGCGTGGTAGCCGCCGAGCGCGCTCACTCCCCCGCCCCGCCTCGAGCCGGCTCCGGCCAGCAGCACCCCGGGGTATGGGGTGTCCACCCCCCACCTGCGCGCCGCCGTGTCGAGGGGCTCGTCGTCCGCGGCCCACGGCCAGGTGAGCGGCGCGTGGAAGATGTTGCCGCCCGGCATCGCCAGGGAGTCCTGCAGGTCGCGCGTCGTCCGCGTCTCCACGCACGGCCGCCCGTCCGGTCCGGTCATGACCACGTCCTCGACCGGCTCGGCCAGCACCGAGCTGATCGAGTCGAGCACCGCCCGCTCCAGCCGGTCCCGCGCCTCGCCGGGCGACCCCCCGCCGTCGAGCAGCCGGTCGGGCGTCTGCAGGGTGAAGACCGTGAGCGTGTGGGCGCCCGCCTCCCGCAGCCGCGGCGGCAGGATCGAGGGGTCGGTCACCGAGTGGCAGTAGATCTCCGCCGGCAGCGGGTCGGGCACCCGCAGCTCCTCGGCCTGACGGTAGGCGCGCTCGAGCTGGCCGTAGGTCTCGTTGATGTGGAAGGTCCCGCCGAACGCCGCGCGCGGGTCGACGTCCCGGTCGCGCAGCCTCGGCAGCCGGGACAGCAGCAGGTTGACCTTGACCTGCGCACCCTCGACCCGCTCCCCCCGCGTCCCGGCGAGGTCGTCGAGCACGGCCGGTGCGGCCGCCCACAGGACGTGGCGCGCGGTGGCGCGCTGCTCCATACCCTCCTCGTCGACCCAGGTGACCGCCCCCTCCTCGACGCCGGTGACCGTGGCCCCGGTGCGCAGCTCGGCACCCGCGCCGCGGGCGACCCGGGCCAGCTGGTCGGACACCTGGCCCATGCCGCCGACGGGCACGTCCCAGTCGCCGGTGCCGCCGCCCATCACGTGGTAGAGGAAGCACACGTTGTGCCGCAGGTCCTCCTGGTGCGCGTGCGCGTAGGTGGAGATGAGCCCGTCGGTGAGCACGACCCCGCGCACGAGGTCGTGCTCGAAGGTCGCCTCCACCACCTCCCCGAGCGGACGGTCGAGGAAGTCGCGCACCAGCGACGCGTCGCCGAGACGGTCGACCACCTCGGAGCGGCGCGGCAGCGGACCGGTCACCGTCGGCCAGATCCCGCGGGCGAGCGCGCCGGTGCGCGCGTAGAACTCGCGCCACCGCGGCGCGTCGCGCCCGGCGCCCACCGCGTCGAAGGACCGCGCGGTCGCCTCCTCGTCCTCGTTGTCGACGAGCAGCCCGGTGTCGCCGCCCGGGACGGGGGTGTATGAGGAGTAGCGTCGCCTGGCCAGCCGCAGGTCCAGGCCAAGGTCGCGGACGACCTGCTGCGGCAGCAGGCTGACCAGGTAGGAGTAGCGGGAGAGCCGCGCCCCCGTGCCGGAGAAGGCCTCGGCGCTCACGGTGGCCCCGCCGAGCGCGCCCTGGCGCTCGAGGAGGAGCACGCTGCGCCCCGCGCGGGCGAGGTAGGCGGCGGCGGTGAGCCCGTTGTGGCCTCCGCCGACGACCACGACGTCGTGGGAGGTCGTCATCTGCGCAGCGTAGCCGCCGCGCCGCGGCGTCCGCCCTAGATGACGCCCATCGCGAGCATCGCGTCGGCGACCTGGGTGAAGCCCGAGGCGTTGGCGCCGAAGACGTAGTCGCCCGGGCGCCCGTAGTCCTCCGCGGTGGTCACGACCCGCTTGTGGATGTTGTGCATGATCGCGCCGAGCCGGTTGTCGGTGTACTCGAACGACCAGCTGTCGCGGGAGGCGTTCTGCTGCATCTCCAGCGCGGAGGTCGCCACGCCGCCGGCGTTGGCCGCCTTGCCCGGGCCGAAGAGCACCTCGGCCTCCTGGAAGGTCCGGACCGCGCCCGGCGTGCAGGGCATGTTGGCACCCTCGGCGACGACGAGCACGCCGTTGCCGACGAGGGTGCGCGCCGCCTCCTCGTCGAGCTCGTTCTGCGTGGCGCAGGGCAGGGCCACGTCGCAGGGCACGTCCCAGATCGACCCGCCGTCGACGAACCGGGCGCCGCCGCCGCGCTCGTCCGCGTAGGTGCGGATCCGCTCGCGGCGCACCTCCTTGACGTCCTTGAGCAGGTCCAGGTCGATCCCGGCCTCGTCGACGACGAAGCCGGAGGAGTCGGAGCAGGCGACGACGGTGCCGCCGAGCTCGGTGACCTTCTCGATCGCGTAGATCGCCACGTTGCCCGACCCGGACACCACGACCTTCTTGCCGTCGAGGGAGCGGCCGTGGTGGCGGACCATCTCGTTGGCGAAGTAGACGGTGCCGTAGCCGGTCGCCTCCTTGCGCGCCCGCGACCCGCCCCAGGACAGGCCCTTGCCGGTGAGCACGCCGGCCTCGTAGCGGTTGGTGATCCGCTTGTACTGCCCGAAGAGGTAGCCGATCTCCC
>CAZONQ010000311.1:0-2447 GCA_964581125.1 uncultured Ornithinimicrobium sp. | reverse complement strand
AGCGCGTCCGCCCGACCCGCGCCGAGAAGCGCGAGGCCTTCCACGCCCGCAAGGACGCCGAGACCGCCGTCCGCGAGGAGATGGAGGCCGAGCGCCGGGCGGGGAAGTGGACCGACGACGACTGACCCGTCTACCGTGAGAGGCCCGGTCGCCAGGCCGGGACCTCAGGGGAGATGGGGAAGGAGCGGTCCGCATGGACACGCACGACGGGGCAGGTGTGCACCCGACGCCGGTGGCGGTGGCCGGGCTGGTGGCGAGGCTCGTGGCCTCCGACTGGCCGACGACCGAGGAGGAGCGCCGGCGGTGGTTCCGGGAGCACGGCATCCCGCAGGACGACGCCCGGCTGGTGCGCGAGACGTGCGGCGCCGAGTCGTGGCAGGGCGGGGGCCCGGACAGATCGGGGTGGCCCGGCGCGGGGTGGCAGCTCTTCGACGGGGAGTTCGTCGGGGTCGGCTGGTTCCTCTGGCACGGTCTGCCGGACCAGGAGGTCGTCGGTCGGGCGCAGGAGCTGCGCAACCGGCTCGTCGACCTCGCGGGGGCACCGCTCGACGCGGCGGAGGAGGTCGACGGCTACCGCTTCCGGGCCCTCTGGGAGAGGGACGACCGGTCCGTCGAGCTCTACCTCCACGGCGGGCCCGTGCTCGGCGGCGAGCTCTCCGAGGGCCCCGTCGTCCAGCTCCACGTCGACCACGTGCCGCGCAGCCGCCGTGCCGACGAGGCGGCCCGCGCTGCGCACGGGGCGGACGGGGCCTGGCCCGCGCGAGACCCCCGGTGACCTGGGCAGTGCATGAGTATGTGAGGGAGTGGAATAGTATGCTCTCCATGTCCGCGTCCTCGCCCCTCGACCACGGTGTCGTCCGTGACGCGCGGCGGCTGGTCGTCAAGGTGGGGTCGTCGTCGCTGACCGGTCCGCAGGGCGGGCTCGACGGCTTCCGCGTCCAGGCGGTCGCGACCACCCTGGCCCGGCGCGCCCTCGAGGGCACGCAGATCGTCCTGGTCTCCTCCGGCGCGATCGCGGCCGGCATGGGCCCGCTGGGCCTGGAGCGTCGCCCCAAGGACCTGGCGACCCAGCAGGCCGCCGCGAGCGCGGGCCAGGGGGTGCTCATGACGGCCTACACCACCGCGTTCACCATGCACGGGGTCAAGGTCGGCCAGGTGCTGCTCACCGCCGACGACATGCACCGGCGCAGCCACTACGTCAACGCCTCCCGCACCCTCGAGCGCCTGCTCGAGCTCGAGGTCGTGCCGGTCATCAACGAGAACGACGCGGTCGCCACCGACGAGATCCGCTTCGGCGACAACGACCGGCTCGCCGCGCTCGTGGCCCACCTGGTCAGCGCCGACGCGCTGCTGCTCCTGTCCGACGTGGACGCGCTCTACGACGGGCACCCCAGCGCGCCCGGGGCGCGTCGGATCCCGCACGTCGCCTCGCCGGAGCAGATCGCCGGCGTCGACGTCTCGGTCAACGGCTCCCAGGTCGGGACCGGCGGCATGGCCACCAAGGTCGCCGCCGCCCAGATGGCCACCGACGAGGGCATCAACGTGCTTCTCACGAGCGCCGAGCAGATGACGGCTGCCTTCGCCGGCGAGGACGTCGGCACCCTCTTCACACCGACCGGCCGGCGCAGCCCGGCCCGCCGCCGCTGGCTGGCCCACGCCACCGCGGCGACCGGGCGGGTCGTCCTCGACGACGGCGCCGTGGAGGCGGTCGTGCGCCGCCGCACCTCGCTGCTGCCGGTCGGGATCACGGGGGTCGAGGGCCGGTTCACGGCCGGCGACACCGTCGACCTGTGCGACCGGGACGGCCAGGTCGTCGCCCGCGGCCTCGTGGGCTACGACGCGGAGGAGCTGCGCCCGCTCGTCGGTCGCCGGCTCGAGCGGGCCGGCCGCCTGCGGACCGGCGCGCCGGCCCCCCGCCCGGTGGTGCGCCGGGACGACCTGGTGGTGCTGACGCCCGGCACCTTCCCCATACCCTGACCCTGCCCGCCCGACCGGAGGACCAGCCCGCATGAGCGCCCAGACCGTCACCGAGATCCCCGCGGACGTCCGCGAGCACGTCCACGAGACCGCCCGCCGCGCGCGCGCCGCGGCCCGCCGGCTCGCGCTGCTCACGCGGGCGCAGAAGGACGCTGCGCTGCTCGCCCTGGCCGACGGGGTGGACGCGGCCGCCTCGGACGTCGTGGCCGCCAACCAGGAGGACCTGGCCCGCGGCCGCGACAAGGGGCTGCCGGCCAACCTGCTCGACCGGCTCACCCTCGACGAGGAGCGGGTGCACGCCGTCGCCGACGCGCTGCGCCAGGTCGCCGGCCTGCCCGACCCCGTCGGCGAGGTGGTGCGCGGCTCGACCCTGGCCAACGGGCTGCAGATCCGGCAGGTCCGGGTGCCGATGGGCGTGGTCGGGATGATCTACGAGGCACGACCCAACGTGACGGTCGACGCCGCCGGAC
>CAZONQ010000310.1:0-2485 GCA_964581125.1 uncultured Ornithinimicrobium sp. | reverse complement strand
AGCATGACCTCGAGCGCGAGCGCGCCGGACCGGACGGTGACCGGGTCCGGCGTCATGACCTCCCGCACGGGACGCTCCGGCGGCACCCCGACGGCCAGGACGCGCCGGCGCAGGTCGCGGTCGGTGAGGATCCCGACCAGACGGTCGCCGTCCATGACGAGCAGGGAGCTCGTCCCGCCCTCGGCCATCGCCCGCGCGGCCTCGGCGATGCTCGTGCCCGGAGGCGCGAGGACGGGCGGCACCCGCAGCATGTCGCGCACCGAGGTGCGGAAGACCGCGGACCCGCGCTCGGGCTGCTGCATCTGGCCCAGCGCCGCGCGGATGCGCTCGCGGTGGGTCGCGGCGAAGTGCTCGGCGACCGCCGGGTGCCCGGCGATGAGCCGCTCGACGTCGGACTGCCGGATGGTGAGGAGGAGCGCGTCCTCCCGGACGGTCACGTCATACCGCGCAGGAGCGTGCTCGAGGATCGCGGACATGCCGAACGAGCCGCCCTCGCCGACCCGGTCGACGAGCTGGCCGCCGTCGGTGATGTCGACCGCGCCGGAACGGACGACGTAGAGCCGGTCGCTGCTCAGGCCGGCGCGCAGCACGGTGCTCCCGCGGCGCGCGTAGCGCAGCGTGCACCGTGCGGGCAGCGCGTCGAGCTCGTCGGCGGGCAGGGAGGCGAAGGGCGGGTGGGACGCGAGGAAATCCCGGACCTCCGTGAGCTCGACGTCCATGTCGTGCCCTCCCTCCTGACGTGCCGGCCCGGCCGGCGGCTCAGCTCAGCGGCCCCGGCCTGCCGGGCGCCGTCGCGTGGTGGATGGTGGCGACGCCACCGGTGAGGTTGCGCCAGCGGACCTGCTGCCAGCCGGCGGCGCGGACCTGCCGGGCGAGCTCGCGCTGCGAGGGCCAGGCCCGGATGGACTCGGTGAGGTAGACGTAGGACTCGGGGTTGGAGCTCACCCGCCGGGCCACCGCGGGCAGCACCCGCAGCACCACCTGGCTGTAGAGCGTCGAGAACACCGGGACCACCGGCTGGGAGAACTCGCAGACCACGAGGCGGCCGCCGGGGCGCACCACGCGGAGGAACTCGCGCAGCGCGCCGGGCACGTCGACGACGTTGCGCAGGCCGAAGCTGATCGTCACGACGTCGAAGGAGCCGTCGGCGAAGGGCAGCGCGGTGGCGTCGGCCGCGGTGAAGGGCAGGTCGGGGCGGCGACGGTGCCCCTCGCGCAGCATCCCGAGCGAGAAGTCCGCGGGCACGACCTCGACCCCGGCGTCGGCGTAGGGCTCGCTCGAGGTGCCGGTGCCGGCGGCGATGTCGAGCACCCGCTCCCCCGGCCGGGCGGCCACGGCCCGGACGACGGCGCGGCGCCACAGGTGGTCGATCCCGCCGGTGAGCACCGTGTTGGTCAGGTCGTAGCGGCGCGCGACGTCGTCGAACATCTCGGCGACCTCGTGCGGCTTCTTGTCCAGGCTGGCGCGCGACGGGCTCATGCCGGTCATTGTCCCATCCCGTCCTACAGTTGACCGCTGTGCCGCCCCTTCCTGCCCCGCCGCGCCTGCGCGTCCGCTCCCTGCCCGTCGACGTCACCGGCGACCTGCTGGCCCGGGTGCCCGACGAGGTCGACCCCCGCGAGGTGGTCACCTGGCTGCGCGAGGGCGACGGGATGGTCGGCTGGGGTCGCGCCGCGGCGGTCCGGACGCGCGGCGAGGACAGGTTCGCCGCCGCGGAGGACTGGTGGGACCGGCTGCGCGCGGGCGCCGAGGTCGAGGACGAGGTGCGGTCCGCCGGCAGCGGCCTGGTCGCCTTCGGGTCCTTCGCGTTCTCCCCCGGCTCGGTCGACGACTCCGTCCTCACCGTCCCGCGGGTGCTCATCGGCCGCCGGGACGGTATGGCGTGGGTCACCCACGTCGTCGTGGGTGACGAGCCCTGGCCGGAGGACCACCCCGCCCAGATGCTGGCGCGCACCAACCCGCGGCTCGGCGAGCTCGACCCGCTCGTCGAGGGCGGCGGCACCGTCCCCGCCTCGCGCTGGCCCGAGGTCATCGGCCGGGCGATCGACCGGATCGGGGCCGGCGACGTGGAGAAGGTCGTGCTGGCGCGGGACGTGAGCGTGCGCCACCGCGACGGGCAGGTCGTGCGGGTCGCCCCCGTCCTGGAGCGGCTCGAGCGGAGGTATGCCGCCACCTGGACCTTCGCGGTCGACGGCCTGCTGGGCGCGACGCCGGAGATGCTGGTGCGGCTGCAGGACGGGCGGGTGCGCTCACGAGTGCTGGCCGGCACCATCCGCCGCGGCGCGCACCCCCAGGCGGAGACGCCGCAGGTCGACCCGGCGCACCCGGTCGACCCCCGCCTGCGCCTGGTGAGCAGCGACAAGGACCTGGAGGAGCACGCCTACGCCGTGCGCTCGGTCGCCGACGCGCTCGCCCCGCACTGCACCGAGCTGCAGGTGCCGGCGGCGCCCTACGTGCTGGAGCTGCCCGACGTCTACCACCTGGC
>CAZONQ010000309.1:0-2503 GCA_964581125.1 uncultured Ornithinimicrobium sp. | reverse complement strand
GCCCTCATGGTGTGCCAGCGAGTCGGCCCCTAGGCGCTGACGCGGTGCGTCACTTCGGCGGGCGCACCTCGTAGGGCACGGTCGCCACCGACCCGCTCTCGCTCCCGGTGGCCCGGAACTCGGTGTGCCCGAGCGGGACGTCCGTGGGCACCTGCAGCCCCTTGACGAACCGGCCGGAACGGTCCGCGGTGGTGCCGGACATGGCGCGGTCGCCGAGCGCGATGGCCACGTCCTCGCCCGGCTGGAAGCCGGTCCCGGTGAGCCGGGGACGGCTGCGGTGGCGGCCCCACTTCTTCGACACCGCGAGGGTGGCCGGCGGCACCGGCTGGATCGAGCCCAGGGCGTCGGTGATCCGGGCCCGCACGTGGACCGTCCGGTCCCCGATCGTGCCCGTCACCACGCTGAACCTGCCCTCCCTGCTCGCCAGGCAGGGCCCCTGGAGCTCGACGTCGCCCAGGTCCAGGTCCAGCTCGGTCGAGGGCGGGAGGGGCCGAGGGGCGAGGTAGAGGCGGAGGGTCGCCGCGGGGTCGGCGGCCGAGCCGGGGAGGACCGCGACGGTCCACGGCACCTGCTCGATCTCCACCTGCGCCATGAAGCCCATGCCGGAGGCGTCGAACAGGGCGCCCCCGACGCGGACGAACGCCTCCAGGTCGGGCACGACTCCACCGCCCTCGACGAGCAGGGTCGGCGAGCCCACGATCGTGCAGACGCAGCCCCCGTCGACCTCGGTCACCAGGACGGCCGAGGTCCGCAACGGGGAGTCGACCCGCAGCACCGTCTCCGACTCCCGGTGCACGGAGGCGCCGTCGGGCAGCGCGGCGGAACCTTCTCCATACCCCTCCAGCACGTCCGCCGGGGCCATCGGCACGAACCACTGGTCCGGCCCCACCAGCCTCGACCCGGGCAGCGGCCGGGGCAGGGACGGACTCATGAGGGCACGGGTGGCGGCCAGGCTGCGCTCGCTGGTGGTCCTGATCATGACGAGCACTCCGGCGCGTTCTTGCTGAAGGTCCCCCGGACCGGCGGCCCGGGCCAGAAGTTGAGCGTGGACACGCCGTTGACCCGCAGCGGGCCCTGCACGACGGGGACGCCCTCGAAGGGGTCCCACGCATACTCCGCCTCGAGGACGAGGCCCGGCGCGGCCACGATGGACAACGTCTGCGGCCCGCCCTGGCTGACCGTGAAGGTGACCGGTATGGAGCCCTCGTGCATGTCGACCAGCGGGCCGGTGTCGACGCCCAGGGCCTCGACGAGCACCCGGGGACCGGCGTTCTGCTCCCCGTGGAGGTAGCCGACGTCGAACGAGAGGAACCCCTCGAAGGAGATGGGTGGCGACGGCTGGGCGGGGTCCGTCGAGGGCGGCCTCCACTCGCACGCCCAGGCACGCACGCTCAGGTCGCGCAGCTCGGCGAGGAACAGGTTGAGCGTGCCCGGGGTGGCGTCGAAGGCCAGGGAGCACCGCAGGCTGGACTCGTCGACCTCGCCGCTGCGCCGGACGAGGCGGGCCACGGTCTCCGACGAGACGGTCTCGTTGCCCTCGTCGAACATCATGTCGTCGGGGTGGCCGGGGACCCGCGGCCTGCCCGTGCTGCTGGCGTAGCCGTCGTGCAGGCCCAGGATGTGGCCGAGCTCGTGGGGCCAGGCGAAGGGCTGCTCCCAGTTGAAGAAGGCCTCCCGCGGTCGGACCCGGTCGCCCGGCTTGTCGCCGAGCGGGTCGGGGCCCGGGGGGACCTCGGGGTCCACCCAGCAGTTGCCCTCGAAGTCGACCTGCACGGGCACCTCGTCGTCGTTCGCCCCCGCCCTGTCGTCCACCGGGCGCACGTGCACGACCACGTCCACCCGGTAGCAGGCGAAGTGGAGACCCATCCACCGGCTGCTGGTGGTGTTGGCGATCCACTCCGCCTCGGTCGGGGTCGGCGTCGGCCCGTCCTTGCGGTACACCGCCAGGCGCACCTCGACCCGGATGACCCGGGCCTCGTGGTCGACGGTCCAGGTCATGTGCGAGGACGTGGTCCTGGCCGGCATCAGTCCCACTCCCCCCGCTCCGGCGACCAGACGAGGTCGCGCTCGGACAGCAGGTCGGCCCACCGCTGGCGGGCCCGGGTCCGCGTGTAGGCGTCGGCGTCCAGCGGCGGACCCACGACCTCCCCGGTCAGACGACCCAGCGCGAGGGAGGCGACGGCCCAGACGGGCACCGGGCTCCTGCCCGAGCGGTCCTGGTGCTCGTCCTCGAGCAGCTCCACCAGCGCGGGCAGACCACGAGGGTCCCCGCGCTGGGCGAGGGCCCGGGCGGCCACCAGGCGCACGGTGCTGTCGGGGTGGTCCAGGTGCTCCTGGAACGGGTCTGGCTCGTCGACGACCGCCGCGGCCAGCGCGAGCAGGGGGACCAGCCGCTGCACGTCGTCGGCCTCGACCCCCGCCAGCGCCTCGGTCACCGGACCGGCCAGACCGTCGGGCTCGGTCAGCAGCCGGTCCAGCTCCGCCGTGCTCGCCGGCTCGGCCA
>CAZONQ010000308.1:0-2526 GCA_964581125.1 uncultured Ornithinimicrobium sp. | reverse complement strand
GTCAAGGTCAACCAGATCGGCACCCTCACCGAGACCCTCGACGCGGTCGCGCTGGCGCACGCCAACGGCTTCCGCTCGATGATGAGCCACCGCTCCGGCGAGACCGAGGACACGACGATCGCGGACCTGGCGGTGGCCACCAACTGCGGCCAGATCAAGACCGGCGCCCCCGCCCGCTCCGAGCGGGTCGCCAAGTACAACCAGCTCCTCCGCATCGAGGAGGAGCTCGACGACGCCGCGATCTACGCCGGCGCGGGCGCCTTCCCGCGCTTCCGGCCGCAGTCCTGAGGGCGGGGCGGGGCGCCGCCCGACCCGCGCCCCGCCGGGCCAGCCTCACGGACCGGCCCGGCGGGACCGCATACCCTGAAGGTCGTCCGACCCTCCCCGTGACCACCAGGAGCACCATGACCACCGCCCGCGGACCGCGTGACCGGCGCACCTCCGCCGCGCGCGGCGGCCCCGGAGGGTCGCGCCGGCCCGGTGCGCGCCCGGGCGCCCGCGCGGTCGGCGGCGCGGGCGCCTCGGCCGCCTCCAGCGTGCGCCGCGCCCCCGCGCACGTGCGACGGATGCTCATCCTGCTCGCCCTCGTCGTGGTGATGGCGGTCATCGTGGCGCCGGTGCTGTCGGGCTTCCTGCAGCAGCGCGCCGAGATCACCGCCGCCCAGGACCGGCTCGCCGCGGAGCGCCGGCAGATCACCCAGCTCGAGGGCGAGCTGAAGAAGTGGGACGACCCGGACTACGTCGAGCAGCAGGCACGGGAGCGGCTGCGCTTCGTCAAGCAGGGCGAGACCGCGTTCACGGTCATCGACGACACGGGCACCGACTACACCGAGACGCTGCCCGGGATGGCGCCGGTGAGCGACGACGTGCTGGCCCGGAGCCCGTGGTACTCCCAGGTGTGGGAGTCGGTCACGATCGCCAACGAGGGCCTGCCGGAGCCGACGGAGCCGTGAGCGACCCGGACCGCACCACCCTCGACGAGGCGCCCACCGACCGTGACCTGGCCGTCATCGGCCGACAGCTCGGGCGCCCCCCGCGCGGCGTCGTCTCGGTCGCGCACCGCTGCCCGTGCGGCTGCCCGACCGTCGTGCGCACCGAGCCGAGGCTGCCGGACGGCACGCCCTTCCCGACGACCTTCTACGCCACCTGCCCCCGGCTCACCGGCGCGGTCTCGACCCTGGAGAGCTCCGGCCTCATGCGCGAGATGAGCGAGCGGCTGCAGGCGGACGAGGACCTGCGCTGGGACTACGCGCGGGCCCACGAGGACTACCTGCGCCGGCGCGAGGAGCTCTCGCACGTGCCCGAGATCGCGGGGATCAGCGCGGGCGGGATGCCCAGCCGGGTCAAGTGCCTCCACGTGCTCGTCGCCCACGCCCTCGCCGCGGGGCCCGGCGTCAACCGGCTCGGCGACGAGGCGCTGGCGGCGCTGCCCGACTGGTGGGTCGACGGCTGCTGCGGCGCCCTGGAGGACCCGGAGGAGCGGCCGTGAGGCGGGTCGGCGCGGTCGACTGCGGCACCAACTCGATCCGTCTCCTCGTCGCCGACGTCGGCACCGACGAGGCCGGGGAGCCGGTCCTGCACGAGGTCTCCCGCCAGATGCAGGTCGTGCGGCTCGGCCAGGGCACCGACGCGACCGGGCGGATCTCGCCCGAGGCGATGGCCCGCACCCTCGCCGCCGCGGAGGGGTATGCCGTGCTCTGCCGGGAGGCGGGCTGCGGCTCGGTCCGGTTCGTGGCCACCTCGGCCTCGCGCGACGCGTCCAACGCCGACGAGTTCACCGCCGGCGTCCGGGCGGCCTTCGGCGACCTCCACGTGACGCCCGAGGTCGTCTCCGGCACCGAGGAGGCCGAGCTCTCCTTCGTCGGGGCGACGACCGGCCTGCGGGCCGCGGGCGCGCCCGGTCCCTACCTCGTCGTGGACATCGGCGGCGGCTCGACCGAGTTCGTGCGCGGGACCGCCCGCGTCGAGGCGTCGGCCTCCGTCGACGTGGGCTGCGTGCGGATGACCGAGCGCCACCTGCACGACGACCCGCCGGGCGAGGACCAGGTGTGGGCGGCGCTGTCCGACATCGTGCAGGCGCTCGACACGGTCGCCGAGGACGTCGACCTCGCCGGCGTCGGCACCCTCGTCGGGCTGGCCGGCTCCGTCACGACGGTCACCGCGCACGCGCTCGACCTGCCGTCCTACCAGCGCGAGCGCATCCACGGCGCGCAGCTGCCGGTCCCGGAGGTCATCGACGCGTGCACCGACCTGCTGCTCCTGCCGCGCTCGCGCCGGCGCGAGCTGCCCTTCATGCACGAGGGCCGCGTCGACGTCATCGGCGCCGGTGCCCTGGTCTGGCGCACGGTCGTCCAGCGGGTCGCCCACGACGCGGGGCTGGCCACCGTGCGGGCCTCGGAGACCGACATCCTCGACGGCATCGCGCTCTCCCAGCTGTGACCCTCGACCCGCACCCGGTCACCGGCCAGCCCTTCCCCTCGCCGGTGCCGCCGGGCACGGGCTGGCCCGAGGACCCCGCCACCCCGC
>CAZONQ010000307.1:0-2579 GCA_964581125.1 uncultured Ornithinimicrobium sp. | reverse complement strand
CTTGTCGTCGATGTCGGTGACGTTGCGCACGAGGGTCACGTCGTAGCCGTGCCCGCGCTCGAGCCAGCGCCGCAGCACGTCGAAGGCCACGGCGAAGCGCACGTGCCCGATGTGCGGGCTGCCCTGGGTGGTGAGGCCGCAGATGTACATGCCGACCCTGCCCGGCTCGAGGGGCTCGAAGGGCCGCAGCTCGCGGGTGGCGGTGTCAAACAGGTGCAGGCTCACGCGCCAAGGCTACCGGGGGTATGCGGTGCGGCCCGCCTCGGCGGCCCGGCTACCCACGCCGTCCACGGGCCTCGCCGCGCTTCCCGGTCCGCACAGTCCTCCCCGTTCCACAGTCCGCACGGTCCTCCTCCCCCGTCATGCACGGTGCTGCACGCCATGCACCGTCGCCGACGACGCATCGCGTGCAGAACCTCGCCTGGCCCCGGGGCGACCAGCCCCTGTGGACGACGCCGGACGCCTCGTCGCGTCGCGGGACACACTGTGACGATGTCGACGGAGGGGATCATCCAGGTGCTGAGGGCCCAGGGCGGGGCGGGCAGCCGTCGCCGGCTCACGGAGGCCGGCTTCTCACGACGGTCGGTCGACGCGCTGGTGCGGCGGCGGGAGCTGGTCGTCGTGCGCCAGGACGCCCTCGTCCTGGCGGAGGCACTCGACGGCGCGACGCCGTGGACGAGGCGGGAGCTGGAGGCGCGGGCGGTGGGGCTCAGCCTCGCTCCCTCCTGTCCGGCCCCCGACGGCGGTGCGGCCCACGCCCTCAGCCACGAGAGCGCGCTGATGGTCCAGGGGCTGCCCTACTTCGGCGAGGACGGCCTGGTCCACCTCGTCCGGACCGACGGCCGGCGCGGTCGCCGGGACCGCACCGTCTGGGTGCACCGTCCGCAGGAGGCGGCGTGGGTGACGGACGTCGACGGCGTGCGGGTGGTGAAGCCGGTGATGGCCGCCCTCCAGGTCGCCGCCACGCACGGGGCCGAGGCGGGTCTGGTCGCCCTCGACGGCGTCCTGCACCGCGCGCGGCAGGACGACCTCGACGGGACGGGTCGCCCGGACGGGCCGGAGAGCGCAGCGGCACGCCGTCAGGTGGCCGCGGCCCTCGGTCTCACCTGGGGGTCGCCGGCCACGGTCAGCCTGGTCGCCGAGCTCGCCGACGGCCGCGTCGAGTCCGCGGGCGAGAGCCGCTGCCGCTGGCTCCTGCGCGTGCTCGGCCTCGGGCCGACCACGCCCCAGTTCCCCGTGCGCGACGGACCGGACCTCGTGGGCCTGGCCGACCTCAAGCTCGACCGCTGGGACGTGCTCGTGGAGTTCGACGGCGCCGGGAAGTACTCCGACCCCGGCGCGCTCCTGGCGGAGAAGGACCGCGAGGACAGGATCCGGTCGCTGGGCTACGAGGTGGTCCGGATCCGGTGGGCCGACCTGGCCAGGCCGCACCTCGTGCGGCAGCGCATCCTGGCCGCGATCGCCCGCGCCGAGGCACGGGCCGCAGGGACGGGGGTGAGGCAAGGTTCTGCACCAGATGCGCCGTCGGCAGCGGCGTCCGACGTGCAGGACGTCGCATCTGCCCAGGCGTGTCAGGCCGGCTGGCTCCGGCCCGCCGGCGCGGCCGCCCTCCGCACCCGCCGCAGGCTCGCCCGCTCGAGCAGGCCCCACGTCGAGCTCGTCACGAGGTAGAGCCCCGCCGCGAGCGGCACCGAGGCCACGGCCAGCACCGTCATGAACGACATCAGCGGCATCATCCTCGTCGCCCGCTCCATGGTGTCGGCCATCTCCTGCTGCCTGGCGCTGAGCTGCTGGCGGGGCTGGGACGCGGCCAGCGCCGCGCGGTCCTCGGCCATGTGCCGGCGCATCTGCCAGGCGGCGAACGCGGCGACCGCCAGCGTCAGGCCGATGAGCGCGAGGAAGACCCACCGCTGGTCCGGGGTGGCCGCCGTCAGCCGCTCCGACAGGGGCACGCCGAGGAAGGTGTGGTCGAGCAGCTGGTTGTGCTGCCCGGCCAGCTCGGGCGCGGTGAAGAGCCGGTAGACCATCCCGAAGACCGGCAGCTGGATGAGCATCGACAGGCACCCGGGCGCCATCGGCACCTCCTCCTGCCTGTGCAGCTCGAGCACGGCGCGCTGGAGGGCCTGCGGGTCGTCCTTGTGCTTCTCGCGCAGCGCGGTGATCTGCGGCTGCAGCTCGCGCCGACGCATCGTCAGGCGCTGGTTGCGACGGTTGGTGGGGTGGAGCGCGGCCCGCACCGCGAGGGTGATGAGCACGACCGCCAGCGCGGCGGGCAGCACGGGCGAGAGGTGGGCGAGCAGGTCGTGGACGGGCAGCAGCAGAGGGTCGAGGAACGAGAACACGGCAGGACTCCTGGGGTATGGCGTGCGAGCAGGCAGGCGTCTGCGGCGCCTGCCCCTCGGGCAGCGCCGCTAGGAGTCCAGCCCCGGCGCCCGCGGGCGCGGCAGCCCCGGGCGGTCGGGGTCGCTGGAGCGCACGCCGGCGCCACGGCATACCTCGGCCCGTCTGCGGACCGAGACCACCTGGGCCTGCACGGGGAGCGCGCCCGAGGCCGCCGCGAGCGCGGCGACGCCGGCGAG
>CAZONQ010000306.1:0-2579 GCA_964581125.1 uncultured Ornithinimicrobium sp. | reverse complement strand
CGCTGGCTGGAGATCCAGGTCGACCCCACCTCCTACGCCCCGTTCGTCGGCGGCATCACCCCGGCGCTGGAGATCGTGCTCGACGAGGCACGGGCCGCCACGGAGGCGACCGGCACGCAGGTCGCGGTCGTCGTCGCCGCCAGCCGGATGCGCCACCCGCTCGAGGCGCGGACGCTGGCCCGGCTGGCCGCCCGCTACGCCGGCGACGACGCTGGCACCGTCGTCGGCTTCGGGCTGTCCAACGACGAGCGCCGCGGGATGACGAGCGAGTTCGGGCCGGCCTTCCGGATCGCCGCCAAGGCAGGCCTGGCGAGCGTCCCGCACGCCGGCGAGCTGCTGGGCGCCGACCACGTGCACGTCGCGCTGGAGCACCTGCTCCCCGACCGGCTGGGTCACGGCGTGCGGGCGGTCGAGGACCCCGCGGTGCTGCGGCGCGTCGTCGAGGAGCAGGTCACGCTCGAGGTGTGCCCCACGAGCAACGTCGCGCTCGGCGTCTACCCCACGCTGGCCGACGTGCCGCTGCGCCTGCTGCACGACGCCGGCGCACGCGTCGCTCTCGGCGCCGACGACCCGCTGCTCTTCGGCAGCCGCCTGGCCCAGCAGTACGCCAGCGCCCGCACCGACCACGCCATGTCCGACGCCGAGCTGGCCGATCTGGCCCGCGGCTCGGTCGAGGGCTCCCTGGCCCCCTCCCAGGTCAAGCAGCGGCTGTTCTCCGAGATCGACGCGTGGGTGTCCGCCCCGCAGGGAGGTCCGCCCGGGCTAGATTGAGCCCGTGACCGAGGGGACCGGACGGGCGGCGCGGCTCCGGGCCCGCCTGCTCACCCCGTCGCGGACCAACCCGCTTCGGATGCCGCTCCCGGGGAGCCCGCACGCCGCATACCCCGTCCCCCGCGAGGAGCGCTCGCGCAGCGTGCTGCGCGGCTTGTCGGTGCCGGGGATGACGCTGGGCCTGGTCATGCTCTGGGTCGCCCTCACGCCCAGCCTCCTGCCGCGGGCGTGGTGGATGACCGCCGTCAACGTCGGGGTGAGCGTCACCTACGGGTATGTGGTGGGAGACCTGCTCGGCCGCCTCGCCGGCTGGCTCGCGCGGCGCACCGACCTGCGGGTGAGCGTCAACGCGCGCGCCGACTGGACCTTCCGGACGCTGTGGCTGGCGCTGCTCGTGGTGGTGAGCGCGGCGGTCTGGGTCTACGGGGTGCGCCAGCAGGCGCTCATCGCCGGGCTGACCGGTGCCCCGACCCGAGGCAACGTCGGCCAGCTCGTGGGGCTGCTGGGCGGCCTCGCGCTCTTCGGGGTCGTGCTCCTGCTCGCACGCGGCGTCGTCGAGCTGTGGCGAGGGGTGCGCCACCTGGTGAGCCCGGTGCTGCCACGGGTGGTGGCCCCGGTCGTCGCCACCGTGCTCGTCGTCGCGCTGATCGTCCTCGTCAGCGACCGGGTCCTCTACCAGCGCGGGATGAACTGGGCGCTCGGCAACGCCCAGCAGCTCAACGCCAGCGTGCCGCAGGGCCGGAGCCAGCCGGTGGAGCCGGAGCGGACCGGCAGCCCGGACTCGGCCGAGGCGTGGGACCGGCTGGGGCGGGACGGGCAGGCGTTCGTCGCCGACGGTCCCCGCGCCTCGGACATCGAGCGGGTCACGGGCGAGCAGGCGCTGGAGCCGGTCCGGGCCTACGCCGGCAAGGAGGACCACGACGCGGTGGAGGACGCCGCGGCGGCGGCTGTCGCCGAGCTGGTGCGCGCCGGCGGCCTGGAGCGCTCCTACGTGCACGTCACCACGTCCACGGGAACCGGCTACGTGCAGGAGTGGTCCGTGGAGTCCGTCGAGTTCCTCACCGGGGGCGACGTGGCCACGGTGTCGATGCAGTACAGCTACTTCTCCAGCGCGCTGGCCTACGTCTCCGACCGGGACACCCCTCCGGTGGCGGGTCGCGCGCTCCTGGAGGCGGTGGAGGCCGAGCTGGCCCGTCTGCCCGCGACGGAGCGGCCCCGGCTGCTGGTGAGCGGCGAGTCGCTGGGCTCCTTCGGCGCGCAGGGCGCCTTCGGCTCCCTCGACGACCTGCTGGCCCGCGTGGACGGGGCGGTGTTCACCGGCACGCCGAGGTTCACCCCGCTGTGGAGCACGCTGACCGAGCACCGCCGGGAGGGCAGCCCGGAGATCGCACCGGTCGTCGACAACGGACGGCACGTCCGCTTCGCCACCCGTCTCGAGGAGCTCGTGCACGACTTCTACGGCGGTCCCTTCGTGGAGTGGGAGGAGCCGCGCGTGGTCTACGGCCAGCACGCCTCCGACCCGATCGTCTGGTGGTCGCCGCAGCTGCTCTACGAGGAGCCGGACTGGATGCGCGAGAGGGTCGGCCGCGACGTCACCCCCGCGCTGGACTGGGTCGCCTTCGTCACCTTCTGGCAGATCGCCACCGACATGCCGTTGTCCGTCGACGTGCCGCCCGGCCACGGCCACGAGTACAAGGACGAGATGGTGCCGATCTGGGCCGGCGTCCTGGGCCAGGACCCGCTCGCCGACCACTCCGCCACGGTCGCCGCGATCGACGACCTGGTCTCCCCCCGCTGACCCTCGGCGC
>CAZONQ010000305.1:0-2583 GCA_964581125.1 uncultured Ornithinimicrobium sp. | reverse complement strand
CCAGGTCGCCGTTGCCGTTGCCGAGCAGGCCCATGGCGACGTACTGCTCCAGCCGCGACCGGGAGTCGGCGATGTCCAGGTTGCGCATGGTGAGCTGGCCGATCCGGTCGGTCGGGCCGAAGGCCGCGTTGGCGACCCGCTCCATCGACAGCTTGTCCGGGTGGTAGGAGAACGCGGGGCCGTCGGTCCGCACGATCGAGTAGTCCTCGCCCCGGCGCAGCCGCAGCGTCACCTCGCCGGTGACGGCCGAGCTCACCCACCGCTGCAGCGACTCGCGGATCATCAGCGCCTGCGGGTCGAGCCAGCGCCCCTCGTACATGAGCCGGCCCAGCGCGCGGCCCTGCTCGTGGTAGGACGCGAGCGTGTCCTCGTTGTGGATCGCGTTGACCAGCCGCTCGTAGACGATGTGCAGCAGCGCCATGCCGGGCGCCTCGTAGATGCCGCGCGACTTGGCCTCGATGATCCGGTTCTCGATCTGGTCGGCCATGCCCAGGCCGTGCCGGCCGCCGATCTCGTTGGCCTCCATCACCAGCGCGACCGCGTCGCCGCCGAAGTCCTCCCCGTTGATCGCGACCGGCCGGCCGTGCCGGAAGGACACGGTGACGTCCTCGGTCTCGATCGCCACCGAGGGGTCCCAGAACTTGACGCCCATGATCGGCTCGACGATCTCCATACCCGTGTCCAGGTGCTCCAGGGCCTTGGCCTCGTGGGTGGCGCCCCAGATGTTGGCGTCGGTGGAGTAGGCCTTCTCCTTGCTCGCGCGGTAGGGCAGGTCGCGCTCGGTGAGCCACTGGCTCATCTCGTCGCGCCCGCCGAGCTCCTCGACGAAGGCCTCGTCGAGCCACGGCTTGTAGATCCGCAGCTGGGGGTTGGCGAGCAGGCCGTAGCGGTAGAAGCGCTCGATGTCGTTGCCCTTGTAGGTGGACCCGTCGCCCCAGATGTGGACGTCGTCGGCCTTCATCGCCTGGATGAGCATGGTGCCGGTGACGGCGCGGCCCAGCGGCGTGGTGTTGAAGTAGGTGCGGCCCCCGGACCGGATGTGGAAGGCGCCGCACGCGAGCGCGACCAGGCCCTCCTCGACGAGCGCCGGGCGGCAGTCGACCAGACGCGCGATCTGCGCGCCGTACTCCTGCGCGCGCCCGGGGACGCCGTCGATGTCGGGCTCGTCGTACTGACCGATGTGGGCCGTGTAGGTGCAGGGCACGGCGCCCTTCTCTCGCATCCACGCGACCGCCACCGAGGTGTCGAGACCGCCCGAGAAGGCGATCCCGACGCGTTCACCGACAGGGATGCTCGTCAAGACCTTGGACATGCGGACCAGTGTATGCGGCTATCCGCATAGATATTCAATCTGCAGGTCAAGTGGGGTAGGGAGAACCCCTCCCTCGCGGCCTTGCCACTCCCGCACGAGGTCGATCAACCCCAGGTCCGGCCGGAGGTCCAGGACCGTGACGACGGCTCACGGCTCCAGCAAGGATCTCGGCGCTCTCACCGGACCACGTACGCGGGCACTTCAGCTGAGTCTCGTCGAGCCCTCGACACCCCCCTCATTCCTCTACGCTGCCTGCATCACGACGTGACCTCAGGGGCTCGCGCAGAGGGGCGCTGGCCCGCGGCATCGTCAGGGATGAGAAGGGAAAGGGCCATGAGCTCAGGACCGTCGGCTCAGAGAACTACGTCCTGGCCGAGGCACTCCGGTCGGCGGTTGCTCTTGCTGCTGGTGGCGCTGGGTGTGACGGCCTGTTCCCCGGCGAGGGACGATCCGGCGGCAACGGTCGACCGGCAGGCCGAGCAGGCCCTGGCCAGGGAGTTCTTCGCAGAGGTCGCCGACTGCATGACCGAGGACGGCTATCCGGCAGAGGTCATCGACGACGGGGACGGTGGGGTCGAGTTCGCTTCGCCTCCCGGCCAGGAGGCCGCGGCGGAGAGGGCCTACGCGTCCTGCGCCGAGGAGCACGGCGGCGAGCCCACGCCCGCCCCACTCACCGACGACGAGATCGCGGGGGTCTACGAAGAGCTGCTCCAGGTGCAGGAGTGCCTGGAGGTCGAGGGATACACCACGCCCGACCCGCCGAGCCTGCCGACCTTCGTCGAGCAGTACCGCAAGGCCGGACACGACCAGGAGGTCGTGGCGTGGAGCCCCTACCCCGTCGCGGGCGGCATCGTGGACGTCGGGGCGCTGCAGGCCTGTCCAGGCGAGGAGTAGCACCTACCGCGCAGGTCTCCCCGCGCGTCATCGCTCAGTCGAAGGTTCGCCGGCCGCGGCTGTCCCTGCCCTGACGACGGCTCACTGCTCCAGCATCTCCAGCGGCATGTCCTGGGGGCACTGCTCCTCGACCTGCGTGAAGTCCTCGTCCTGGGCCTGCGACTGACGGAAGACCTCCTCGTTCGGGATCCACTGCGACCCGCCCGAGGCGAGGAAGGTCTCCAGCGTCGGAGGCTCGGAGATGTCGTAGCCGAGCGCCTCCACGCACGGCACGTAGGTCGTCGTCAGGTAGGCGTACCACCGCCTCAGGTGCTCCTCCGGCGACAGGCTGCGGTACTTCTCCGCCACCGGGTAGGACGCGTTGCAGATGTACCGGT
>CAZONQ010000304.1:0-2651 GCA_964581125.1 uncultured Ornithinimicrobium sp. | reverse complement strand
AGCGTGCGCTCCCACAGCTCGAGCACCTCCCGGTGCGGCGAGACGTCGGCGATCCCGGCCCCCTGCGCGTGGCGGGCCGCCAGCTCCAGGAGCGTGTGCTGCATACCGAGCGCGGTGATCGTGCCCCCGGAGGCGAGCGGGACCGCGCGGCGGCCGGTCTGGTCACGGCTGACGTCCCGGATCGCCTGCACCGGGTTGGCCAGCGCGAGGTCGGGGACGCGCGTGCCGGCCTCGAGCATGCGCAGCACCAGGTCGGTGGTGCCCACGCGCATGAGCGTGGTCGTCTGGCTCATCGTGGAGTCGCCGACGATGACGTGCAGGCGGCGGTAGCGCTCGGGGTCGGCGTGCGGCTCGTCGCGGGTGTTGATGATCGGGCGCGAGCGCGTGGTCGCCGAGGAGAGTCCCTCCCACATGTGGTCGGCCCGCTGGGAGACGAGGTATGTCGCGCGCTCCCCCACCACGTGCAGCCGCCCCGCGCCGGTCATCAGCTGACGGGTCACGAGGAAGGGCACGAGGGTGTCGGTGATCCGCTCCAGGCGCGGGGTGCGGGCGATGAGGTAGTTCTCGTGGGAGCCGTAGGAGTTGCCGCGGGAGTCGACGTTGTTCTTCAGCACGTAGATCATGGCGTCGAAGCCCTCCTCGGCCAGGCGGGTCTCGGCGTCGTCGGCGAGGTCCTGCACGACGAGCTCGCCGGCCTTGTCGTGGGCGAGCAGGTCGAGCAGGTCGGTGCACTCGGCGGTGGCGTACTCCGGGTGGGAGCCGACGTCGAGGTAGAGCCGGGAACCGTTGACGAGGAAGACGTTGGACGAGCGGCCCCAGGCGACGACCTTGCGGAAGAGGTGGCGGGCGACCTCCTCCGGCGACAGCCGCGCGGTGCCGCGGAAGGTGGCGTTGACGCCGAACTCGGTCTCGATGCCGAAGATGCGCTTGTCCATCAGTCCTCGCCGACCAGGTGGTGCTCGACTGCCTCGACAGGGAGGCGCCGGAAGGCCCGCCTGGGGGCCACGCGGTCCAGCAGAGCCACCTCGAGGTCGCCGGCGGTCAGCTCGCGGCCACCGGTGCGCGCCAGCGCCTCGACGGTCCGGCGCAGCGCGTCACCGAGCTCGGCGGTCGGGTCGAGACCCTCGGAGAGCGCGGCGGTGAGCGCGTCGGCGGCCCCGCCCATCGCGACCAGGCCCGGCTCGTCGGTGACCGACCCGTCGTAGGTGAGCAGGTAGAGCTGGTCGGCGGCCGGGTCGGGGCCGACCTGGGCGACGGTGATCTGCACCTCGTAGGGCTTGCTCTCGGTGGTGAAGACCGTGCCGAGGGTCTGGGCGTAGGCGTTGGCCAGGGCGCGGGCGGTGACGTCGCTGCGGTCGTAGGCGTAGCCGCGCAGGTCGGCATACCGGATGCCCGCGACGCGCAGGTGCTCGAACTCGGTGTACTTCCCGACCGCGGCGAAGCCGATCCGGTCGTAGATCTCGGCGACCTTGTGCAGGGTGCGCGAGGGGTTCTCGGCGACGAAGAGGATGCCCTGCCGGCAGGAGAGGACCACGACCGAGCGGCCGCGGGCGATGCCCTTGCGGGCGTAGTCGGCCCGGTCCTTCATCAGCTGCTCGGGCGAGACGTAGACCGGGATGGTCATCGGGCACCTCCCGGGTTGTCGCGGCGGGCGGCGACCAGGTCGGTGACCACCCGCTCGAGCTCGTGCGCGGCGACGAACCGGACCCCGTCGGCGGTGACCACGGCGCAGGTGGGCCAGATCTGCCGGCCGAGGTCGGGCCCGCCGGTGCCGGAGTCGTCGTCGGCGGCGTCGTAGAGCGCCTCGACCGCGACCCGGACGGCGTCCTCGGCGGGCATCTCGGGGCGCCAGAGCTTCTTGAGGGCGCCGCGCGCGAAGAACGCCCCCGAGCCGATGCTGTGATGGGAGGACTCCTCGTAGCAGCCGCCGGCCAGGTCGTAGGAGAAGATCCGGCCCCGCTCCCCCGCCAGGTCGTAGCCGGCGAGGACCGGCAGCACCGCCAGCCCGCGGAAGGCGTTGCCCAGGTTGCCGCGGATCATCGCCGACAGCCTGTTGGCCTTGCCCTCCAGGGAGAGCATCGTGCCCTCGATCTTCTCGTAGTGCTCCAGCTCGACCTGCAGCAGCCGGACCAGCTCGAGGGCGACGCCGGCCGTGCCGGCGATGCCGACCACGGAGAACCCGTCGGCGGCGAAGACCTTCTCCAGGTCGCGGCTGGCGATGACGCTGCCGGTCGTGGCGCGCCGGTCGCCGGCGACGACGACGCCGCCGGCGCAGGCGAGGGCGACGACGGTGGTGCCGTGGGGCAGCTCGACCGGGCCGGCGCCCTCACCCGTGGCGGCCCCGGGCAGCAGGTGGGGCGCCTGCGCGCGCAGCAGCTCGGCGAAGGACGAGCCGCCCGCGCCGTGCGAGGGGAGGGTGTCCCCGCTCACTGCCCGCCCTTCTGCACGAAGCCGTGCACGAACTCGGTGGCGTTGGACTCCAGCACGCCGTCGATCTCGTCGAGCAGCGAGTCGAGCGCCTCGTCCCGCTCCGCGCTCTGCGCCTGGGGCGCCGCGGGCGGGGGCGTCGGGGCCTCGGGCTCCGACGTGCCGTCGTCCCGGCGGCGGATGTGCTCCTGCGATGAACCTGCCATGGCCCGATCCTCTCAGAC
>CAZONQ010000303.1:0-2660 GCA_964581125.1 uncultured Ornithinimicrobium sp. | reverse complement strand
GAGACCGAGTCGTACTCGCCCTTGTTGAGACCGGGGATGAGCGCGTCCCACTCCACGAGCTGGCCCTCGACGTTGTCGATGCCGAGGTTGCCGTAGATCTCGCGGGCCAGCGCGATGGTCGCGCCGGTGAGCTCACCGTCCTCCTCGTAGCTGTAGGGGATCTCGCCGGCGAAGGCGACCTTGATGGTGCCCTCCTCCTGGAGCCGCTCGAGCGTCGAGCCGGCCTCCGTCTCTCCCCCGCCGTCGCCGCAGGCCGTCAGGCCCAGGGCAGCGGTTGCGAGCGCCGCCAGGAGAGAGAGTCGTCGGGTGCTGGTCATGCGTGACCACAGTCCTTTCGGTTGGACGAGGCACATGCCTCCCACACCGCATGCGTGAACGCCGCGGGAACACGTCGCCCCGATTGGACAGGATTTCTCACAGAGATGACCATCGACCATAACGAGAGGTCCCCGGCACCTCAAGCCACGGGCGACGCGGAGGCGAAATGCGCGCCTATCGTTACGAAGTTGAGATCTGCCCGAGACCGGGACGTGATCCCTCACGACGTCCCCACGGAGCACGCCGCGCCATACCCAGCGAACCCACAGAGCGCTCCCAGCCGCGTTCCACGCGACGGTGCTTCAGTGGAGCCATGACCACCACCCCAGAGCAGCCAGGACCACAACCGGAGCCGCAGCAGGCACCGGTCCGCACCGAGCGTCGGACGGGGCGGAGGTGGGCAGACATCGGCATCGCCAGCGTGCTCGCCGCCGTGCTGGCCTCCGGGGGGACCTACGCCGTCACCCAGGGCGCCGACGGCAGCGGCACGACGGACGCCGCGGCCACGAGCCAGGTCATCGGCGCGGACGCGACCAGCTCGACCGAGGGTGCGGCGCAGGGCAGCCCGACGTCGCTGCCGACCTCGCAGGACTGGGCCGCCGTCGCGGCCGAGGTCAGCCCCAGCGTCGTCTCCATCGAGGCCGCCAGCCAGATGGGCGAGTCCGCCGGGTCGGGCGTCGTCTGGGACGCCGAGGGCCACATCGTCACCAACGCCCACGTCGTCGAGGGTGCGCAGGCCCTGCGGGTGGTCTTCGCCGACGGCCGCGGCTACGAGGCCACCGTCGCGGGCACCGACCCGTCCAGCGACCTGGCCGTCCTCTCGCTCAGCGACCCGCCGGAGGACCTCAGCCCGATCCGCGTCGGCTCGGACAAGGACCTCCGGGTCGGCGACCCGGTGATGGCGATCGGCAACCCGCTCGGCCTGTCCGGCACGGTGACCACCGGCATCGTCAGCGCGCTCGACCGACCGGTGACCACCCGCGCGGCCGGCGGCGGGCAGATGCAGCCCGGCGCCGCGCAGCAGGTCGTGACCAACGCCGTCCAGACCTCCGCCGCGATCAACCCGGGCAACTCCGGCGGCGCCCTCGTGGACGCCTCGGGCGCCCTCGTGGGCATCAACTCCTCGATCGCCAGCCTGTCCTCCGGGCAGTCGCAGTCCGGGTCGATCGGCATCGGCTTCGCCATCCCGGCCACCGAGGTGCAGCTCATCGCCGACCAGCTCATCGAGAACGGCTCGGCCGAGCACGCCTACCTCGGGGTCTACCTCGACGACGGGTCCGCCGACGTGGACGGGGCGACGCTGACCGGGGCGCTGGTGCGCCAGGTCGAGCAGGGCACGCCGGCGTCCGAGGCCGGGCTGCAGGAGGGCGACCTGGTCGTGAGCATCGACGGCGAGCACGTGCCCTCCGCCATCGCGCTCGTGGGACAGGTGCGCGAGCGCGGCGCCGGTCAGCCGGCCGAGCTGGAGATCGTGCGCGACGGGCAGCGCCAGCAGGTCACCGTCACCTTCGCCACCCGGCCCGACGACGAGTGAGGCGCGGCGCCCGCGGCGCGGCGACCGGCCGCGCCGCGGGTGCCCCCCTGCCGGGGGATGTAGGTTGTGAGGGACAACCGACGCCGTCGTCCCGCGCGCGGCGTCCACCCCTGTGCAAGGAGCGTCCTTCGTGAAGATCGCCGTCCTGGGCGGAGACGGATTCTGCGGCTGGCCCGCGTCCCTCCACCTGTCCGAGCTCGGTCACGACGTCCTCATCGTCGACAACCTGTCCCGCCGCCGCATCGACGAGGAGCTCGGCGCGTCCTCGCTCACGCCGATCACCGGCGTCGAGGAGCGGCTCGCCGCGTGGGAGGAGGTGTCGGGCCGGCAGATCCGCTTCGCCCACCTCGACGTCGCCCAGGACTACGACGGGCTCGTCGAGCTGCTCCTGGCGGAGCGTCCGGACGCGCTGATCCACTTCGCCGAGCAGCGGGCCGCCCCCTACTCGATGAAGTCGCCGGCCCACAAGCGCTACACGGTCGACAACAACACCAACGCCACCCACAACGTGCTGTGCGCGCTGGTCGACACCGGCCTCGACGCCCACCTGGTCCACCTCGGCACGATGGGCGTCTACGGCTACGGCACCGCAGGCATGAAGATCCCGGAGGGCTACCTCGACGTCGAGGTCGTGACCGACGAGGGCGAGCGGGTGGGCCAGCAGATGCTCTACCCGACCAACCCCGGGTCGATCTACCACATGACCAAGTGCCTGGACCAGCAGCTCTTCGCCTACTACGCCAAGAACGACGCGCTGCGGATCACCGACCTGCACCAGGGCATCATCTGGGGCACGCACACCGACCAG
>CAZONQ010000302.1:0-2677 GCA_964581125.1 uncultured Ornithinimicrobium sp. | reverse complement strand
CCCCCCCCCCCCCCCCCCCCCCCCCCCCCCCCCCCCCCCCCCCCCCCCCCGGGGCCCCCCCGCCCCCCGCCCCCCGCGCCCCCCCCCGGTCGGGGAAGGTCGGGGTCAGACGGCGTAGGCGCCGAGGTGCCCGTGCAGGTCCTCGTCCACCTTGGCCCGCATCCGGGTGCCCTCGCCGGTGTGCTCCTCGGAGAGCACCTCGCCCTCGTCGTGGAGCCGCGCGACGAGGTCGCCGCGGTCGTAGGGCACGAGCACGTCGACGAGGATCTCCGGCCGCGGCAGGGTCCGGGCGATCAGCTCCTCCAGCTCCTCCAGGCCCTGGCCGGTGCGGGCGGAGACCACGACCACGCGGTCGTGCATCCGCTGCAGGCGGGCGAGGACCTCGGGGTCGGCCAGGTCGGCCTTGTTGACCGCGATGATCTCGGGAAGCCGCAGCGGGGCCCCGTCCTCGACCTCGGCCAGCACCGCGTGCACGGCCTGGATCTGGCCCTCGGGGTCCGGGTGGGAGCCGTCGACGACGTGCAGCAGCACGTCGGCCAGCGCGGCCTCCTCCAGCGTGGAGCGGAAGGCCTCGACCAGCTGGTGCGGCAGGCTGCGCACGAAGCCGACCGTGTCCACGAGGGTGTAGGCCCGCCCGTCCTCGGTCTCCGCGCGCCGGACGGTCGGGTCCAGGGTGGCGAAGAGCTGGTTCTGGACGAGCACGCCGGCGCCGGTGAGCCGGTTGAGCAGCGAGGACTTGCCGGCGTTGGTGTAGCCGACGATCGCCACGCTCGGCACCTTGTTCGCGCGGCGAGAGCCGCGCTTGGTGTCGCGCACGGTCTTCATCGCGGAGATGTCCTTGCGCAGCCGGGAGATGCGGGTGTTGATCCGTCGCCGGTCCAGCTCGATCTTGGTCTCGCCGGGGCCGCGGGAGCCGATCCCCTCGCCGCCGGCGACCCGGCCGCCGGCCTGCCGGGACATCGACTCGCCCCAGCCGCGCAGACGTGGCAGGAGGTACTGCAGCTGGGCCAGCTCGACCTGCGCCCGGCCCTCCTTGCTCTTGGCGTGCTGGGCGAAGATGTCGAGGATCAGCGCGGTGCGGTCGATGACCTTGACGCCGACGACGTCCTCGAGGGCACGTCGCTGGGAGGGGCCGAGCTCGCCGTCGCAGATGACGGTGTCGGCGCCCTCGGCGACGACGATGTCGCGCAGCTCCCTGGCCTTGCCGGAGCCCAGGTAGGTCGCGGGGTCGGGGCGCATCCGGCGCTGGACCACGCCGTCGAGCACCTCCGAGCCGGCGGTCTCGGCGAGCGCGGCGAGCTCGCGCAGCGAGTTCTCCGCGTCCTCGGCGGTGGTGCGTCCGTCGTCGGCCCACACGCCGGCGAGGACGACGCGCTCCAGCCGCAGCTGGCGGTACTCGACCTCGGTGACGTCCTCGAGCTCGGTCGACAGGCCGCCGACGCGGCGCAGCGCGGCGCGCTCCTCGCGGTCGAGCTGGTCCCCGTCGAAGCCGTCGCCCGCGTCCTCGCCCCAGGTGCCCCAGCCGTCGCGCGCGCCGTCGAGGTCCTGCTCGTCGCCGAGCGCCTCGGCCCTGCGGTCCAGGACCGACCGGCGCGTGGTGCGCCCCTGGTCGTCGCGCTCCTGGTCGTCGTGGTGCGGGGTGTGGGTCATGCAGTCCTTCTCGTCTCGGTGGTCCGGGGTATGCCGTCCCCGGCCTCTCCCAGCGTCTCACCGTTCAACGCCGGCGGCCAGCGATTTCTGCCCGCCCGCGCTCACTAGACTCGCGGCGTGCCCCAGGACCACTACTTCACCGCCCGCCCGGCCTCCGACGGCGAGCTGCGCCGCGTGCCGCTCCGGCTGGCCGACCGGGACGTCGAGGTGGTCACGGCCGGCGGTGTCTTCTCCCCCGACGGCGTGGACAAGGGCACACGCGTCCTGCTCGCCGAGGCCCCGACGCCGCCGGCGGAGGGCACCTTCCTCGACCTGGGCTGCGGCTGGGGGCCGCTCGCCCTCACCCTCGCGCTCCGCTCGCCGGGGGCGACCGTCCACGCGGTCGACGTCAACGAGCGGGCCCTGGACCTGTGCCGCCGCAACGCCGCCGCGCTGGGCTGCGACAACCTCGTGGCCTCGACGCCCGAGGCCGTCGACCCGTCCACGCGCTTCGACCTGGTCTGGTCCAACCCGCCGATCCGCGTCGGCAAGGCGGTCCTGCACGAGCTGCTCACCACGTGGCTGCCGCGCCTCGCGCCCGGCGGCGCGGCCCACCTCGTCGTGCAGAAGAACCTCGGCTCCGACTCGCTCCAGGCCTGGCTCGCCCGGACCCTGCCCGGCCTCATGGGGCCGGTGACCGTGGACCGCGCGGCGAGCAGCAAGGGCTTCCGGGTGCTGCGCGTCGCCCGCGCCTAGCGCGCGGCCCCGCCGCGGGCGACGACCGCGAGCGCCTGCCCGAGCAGGTCGGGGGCGTCGTGCTCGAGCCAGACCACGCGCGGGTCGGGGCCGAACCACCGCTCCTGGCGCCGCGCCAGCCGCCGGGTCGCCACGACGGTGTCCGCCACGGCCTCCTCCTGCGTCAGCTCGCCGTCCAGCTGCCGCAGGGCCTGCGCGTAGCCCACCGCCCGCGAGGCCGTGCGTCCCTCGCGCAGCCCCAGCCCCACGAGGCCCCGGACCTCGTCGACCAGCCCGGCGCGCCACATACCCT
>CAZONQ010000301.1:0-2683 GCA_964581125.1 uncultured Ornithinimicrobium sp. | reverse complement strand
GTCCCTGGCGGCCTCGACGGTCGAGACGTGCCCGAGGAGGTCGCCGGCGTTGGTCCCGCAGGCCTCCGCGAAGTCCTGGAGCTCCTCGTCGACCCGCTCCTCCTCGGCGGCGTCGTCCGGCGAGGGGTCGGTGCCGAGGAACTGGTCCATCTGCTCGTCGGTGAAGCACGTGATCGGCGCCGAGCGCGCGACGCCGCGCGGGTCGAAGCCGACGACGTCGTAGGCGCTGCGCACCTCCTTGGACACGACGGCCCCGGCCATCATGGCGTAGTCCACGCCGGAGGCGCCCGGCCCGCCGGGGTTGACCACGAGCGAGCCCTGGGCGTCGCCCGAGGCCGGCGCCCGGAGCAGCGCCAGCTCGATCGTCGCGCCGTCGGGCTCCTCGTAGTCCACCGGCACCTCGAGCGAGGCGCACTCGAAGACCGACTCGCAGTCGGTCCACTCCAGCTGCTGGCCGTAGAACCTCTCCAGCCCCTCCGGCGCCCCGTCGGGCAGCGGCGTCGAGGTGCTCGTCACGGCACCGTCGGTCGAATAGGCGTCCTCCCCGGTCGCCGTCGCCCCGGTCCGGGACCCGTCGCCACCGGCCATCGAGCAGCCGGCGAGCAGCGCGAGCGCCGCCCCCGCCGCCACCAGGCGCGTGGCTCGCGTGGCCCGGCCCCCCGCTTCGGTCGTCGTCACTGTCGTCTACGTCCTCTCGGTCGGGAGCACGAGGCCGATCATCATGGCCTCGAGCACGAGCAGGGGGGCACCGTTGGCGATGAGCCGCTGACGGGCCAGCCCGATGGTCTCCAGCGCACGCAGGAGCCCCTCCGGTGTGAAGGAACGCGCGAGCGTGCCGATCTGCTCCGGCTCGTGCGCGTTGACCGTCTCCACCGGGCTCCCGGTGGAGACGACGAGCGCGTCGCGGTAGACCGACGCGAGGTCGGTCAGCGCCGCGTCGATGCTGTCGTGCGTCTGCCGTCGCGCCTGGCGCTTCTGCCGGGCCTCGAGCTCGCGCAGGTGCGCGCGGACGGCGGGCGGCTGCGTGCGGGCGGAGGGATCGGCGCCGAGCTGCTCCAGCAGGGCCCGCCGCTCCTCCGCGGCCCGGTCGCTCGACACCGACTCCGCACCCTCGCCGGCCTCGTCGACGAGGTCCTGGGCGGCCCGCAGGGCGGCGCCGACGCCGTTGAGGCTGGCCGGGATGGCGACGATCTCGCGCCGGCGCGCCCGCGCGTGCTCGTCGGTGGCCAGGCGCCGGGCGATGCCGATGTGGCTCTGCGCGGCGCGGGCGGCGTAGTGCGCCATCGCCGGGTCGATCCCGTCGCGCCGCACGAGCAGGTCGGCGACGGCGTCGACCGGCGGCGTGCCGAGGCGCAGGTGCCGGCAGCGCGACCGCACGGTGACGATGAGGTCCTCGACGGACGGGGCGCACAGCAGCCAGACCGTGCGCGGCGGCGGCTCCTCGAGCGACTTGAGCAGGGCGTCGGCGGCCGGCTCGTTGAGCCGGTCGGCGTCCTCGACGACGATGACCCGCCAGCGCCCCACCGACGGGCGGGTCTGCGCGAGCACGGCCAGGTCGCGGGCCTCGGCGACCTTGATGAAGGTCTCGGTGGTCGTCACGACCGTGACGTCGGGGTGCGTGCCGCCCATCGAGGTGCGGCAGGCCTGGCACTCCCCGCAGCCCGGGTCCTCCTGGTGCTGGCACTGCAGCGCCGCCGCGAAGGCCCGCGCCGCGACGCTCCGGCCCGACCCGGGCGGCCCGGTGACGAGCCACGCGTGCGTCATCGCCCCCGGGGCGGTGAGGGTATGCCGCAGGGTCGCCACCACCCGGTCCTGGCCGACGAGCTGGTCGAAGACGCTCACGGGACGCCCCCCGGCGCGAGCAGCGGCGCCACCCGTCCGCGCACCTCCGCGGCCAGCGCCTCGGGCGCCAGCGTCGCGTCGAGGACGGCGTAGCGGCCGGGCTCGCGCGCGGCGAGGTCGAGGAAGGTGCGGCGCACCCGGTCGTGGAAGTCGTCGGCCTCGCGCTCGAGGCGGTCGTGCTCGTCGCCGCGCCGGCTGCGCCCCTCGGCGGTCGGGACGTCGAGCAGCACCGTGAGGTCGGGCACCAGGCCCTCGACGGCCCACAGCGACAGGTCGCGGACCTCGTCGTGCCCGAGGTCGCGCGCGGCGCCCTGGTAGGCGACCGAGGAGTCGAGGTAGCGGTCGGTGATGACCACCGCGCCCCGGTCCAGCGCGGGACGCACCAGCGTGGCCACGTGGTGGGCCCGGTCGGCGGCGAAGATGAGCGCCTCGGCGCGCGGGCTGACCGAGCCGTCCGGGCCGTGCAGCACCAGCTCGCGCAGGGTCCTGCCCAGGTCCGTGCCGCCCGGCTCGTGGGTGCGCACGACGTCCCGGCCGAGCCCGGCGAGCCAGCCCGCCAGCAGCCCCGCCTGGGTGGACTTGCCCGCCCCGTCTCCCCCCTCGAAGGCGACGAACAGACCCCTCCCGTGACCGCATACCTGCGGCCGGGGAGGGGTCTGCTCGTTCACGTCGGGCAGCCTACGTGACGGGTCTGACGGCCCGTCGGGGCCGTCCACACCCGCCTCAGCCGCGCGCCGCGTTGGCCACGACGGCGTCGCGGACGTACTGCGCGAGGCCGGGCGCGACGTCCTCGTAGGTCTTGGTGAACCGCGGGTCGGCGACGTACATCTCGGCGATGTTG
>CAZONQ010000300.1:0-2691 GCA_964581125.1 uncultured Ornithinimicrobium sp. | reverse complement strand
CGATGATCGTCACCTACGGCACGATCAAGGCCAAGCAGGCGCTCAAGGACGCCTCCCGGGTGATGGGCTATCCCTTCGCCATGGGGGAGAAGCTCACCAAGGCGATGCCGCCGTCGGTGATGGGCAAGGACATCCCGCTCACCGGCATCGAGGACCCCGAGCACAAGAGGTATGCCGAGGCCGTCGAGTTCCGCGAGCTGCTCGCCGAGGACCAGCACGCCGCCGAGGTCTTCGAGACCGCCAAGGGCCTGGAGGGGCTGAAGCGCCAGTGGGGCGTGCACGCCGCCGGCGTCATCATGTCGAGCGAGCCGCTCATCGACCTCATCCCGATCATGCGGCGCGAGCAGGACGGGCAGATCCTCACCCAGTTCGACTACCCGACGTGCGAGACGCTCGGGCTGGTCAAGATGGACTTCCTCGGGCTGCGCAACCTCACGGTCCTCGACGACGCGCTGCGCAACATCAAGGACAACCGCGGCGAGGACATCGACCTCGACGCGCTGTCCAAGGACATGACCGACGAGGCGACCTACAAGCTGCTCGGCCGCGGCGACACCCTCGGCGTCTTCCAGCTCGACGGCAACGGCATGCGCCAGCTGCTGCGGCTCATGCAGCCGGACAACTTCGAGGACATCTCCGCGGCGCTCGCGCTCTACCGCCCCGGCCCGATGGGCGTCAACGCGCACACCAACTTCGCGCTGCGCAAGAACGGCAAGCAGGAGCTCACGCCGCTCGACCCGCAGCTGAAGGGCAAGCTGCAGCCGCAGATGGTCGAGGCGCTCGAGCCGATCCTGGGCACGACCTACGGGTTGTGCATCTACCAGGAGCAGGTCATGGAGATCGCCCAGAAGCTGGCGGGCTACACGCTGGGCAACGCGGACCTGCTGCGGCGGGCGATGGGCAAGAAGAAGAAGGAGGTCCTCGACGCGGAATACGTCCCCTTCTCGGAGGGCATGAAGGCCAACGGCTACAACGAGGCCTCGGTCGCGGCGCTGTGGGGCGTGCTGGTGCCGTTCTCGGACTACGCGTTCAACAAGGCGCACACGGCGGCCTACGGCGTCATCTCCTACTGGACCGGCTACCTCAAGGCCAACTACCCGGCCGAATACATGGCCGCGCTGCTGACCAGCGTCGGCGACGACAAGGACAAGACGGCGCTCTACCTGGCCGAGTGCCGGCGGATGGGCATCGCGGTGCTGCCGCCGGACGTCAACGCCTCGGTCGCCAACTTCGCCGCGGTCGGGGACGACATCCGCTTCGGGCTGTCGGCGGTCCGCAACGTCGGGCACAACGTCGTCAACGCGATCGTGGCGGCGCGGGAGGAGAAGGGCGACTTCACCTCGTTCGAGGACTTCCTGCGCAAGTCGCCGGTCGTCGTGTGCAACAAGCGCACGATCGAGTCGCTGTGCAAGGCGGGCGCGTTCGACAGCCTCGGTCACACGCGGCAGGGGCTGGTGAGCGTGCACGAGCGCTATGTCGAGGCGCTCGTGGACGAGAAGAAGCAGGAGGCGATCGGGCAGGACAGCCTCTTCTCCGGCTTCGGCTTCGGCGACGGGGACGACGGCGGGGGGGAGGCGATGCAGATCGTCACGCTGCCGCCCGTGCCCGAGATCGAGTGGGACAAGTCGGTGCTGCTCGCGTTCGAGCGGGAGATGCTCGGGCTCTACGTCTCCGACCACCCGCTCAACGGCATCGAGCACATCCTGTCCCAGCACGCCAGCGCCTCGATCCTGGAGATCGTCGGCGAGGACGGCGCCAAGGACGGCGACTTCGTCACCGTCGCCGGGCTGATGACCAACCTGCAGCTCAAGCGGACCAAGAACGGCGACCCCTACGCCCGCCTGTCGGTGGAGGACATGGCCGGCTCGATCGACGTCGTCTTCTGGCCGCGGACCTACATGACGATCTCGACGATGCTCGCCGAGGACACCGTCGCGGTCGTCAAGGGCCGGCTGAAGAAGAGCGACGACGGCACCGAGCTGATGGCCAACGAGCTGATGCTGCCGGACATCAAGCAGGGCCCGCGCGGTCCGGTCGTGCTGCAGATGCCGCTGACCCGGGCGACCGACGGGCTGGCGCACAAGCTCAAGGGCGTGCTCGCCAACCACCCCGGTGGCACCGAGGTGCACGTCAGGCTGACCCAGCCCGGGCGCACCGTGCTGCTGCGGCTCGACGAGACGCTGCGGGTGACGGCGTCGCCGGAGCTCTTCGGGGACCTGAAGGCGCTGCTCGGGCCGGCGTGCATCAGCGGGTGAGCGCGGAGCAGAGCGGCGTCGTCGGAGCAGTGTCGGTGGGCCTCCGTAGTCTGGGGCGCACAGGCTGAGCCAGGAGCGCGAGGGACGGACGACATGGAGCACGACGAGATCGGGGTGCTGCGGGACAACCACCCCGCCTGGCGCCTGCTGCGCGCCGGCAACGCGCCGCTCGTCCTCTCCTTCCTGGGCCGCTACTTCGTCGAGGACAACCACGGGGCGGTGAGCTCGACCGAGCTCGCGGCGGCCCTGGACGACCAGCTCCACGCGCTCAACGCCGGCGACCCGGACCACCCGCGCTACGCCCGGCCGGCCGCCGACTACCTGCAGGACTGGGCGGCCACCGAGAGCGGGTGGCTGCGGCGGTTCTACCCCACCGGCTCCGACGAGGTCCACTACGAGGCGACCAGCGACCTGGAGAAGGCCTACGCCTGGGTGA
>CAZONQ010000299.1:0-2710 GCA_964581125.1 uncultured Ornithinimicrobium sp. | reverse complement strand
GTCGAGGTCTACGAGGACAACGCGGTGTCGGCGACGAAGAAGCGCCGCGCTGGCACCCGCTGGGCCGAGATGCTGGATGACGCCCGCGCGGGCCGGTTCTCGATGGTGGTCGCCGTGGACATGGACCGGCTGCTGCGCAGCACGAAGGACCTCAACACGCTGATCGATCTCGGCCTGCGGGTCGTCACCGTGGACGGCGAGATCGACCTTTCGACGGCAGACGGTGAGTTCCGGGCCACGATGCTCGCCGCGCTGGCCCGGTTCGAGGCGCGACGCAAGGCCGAGCGACAGATCAGATCGAACGAGCGCCGACGTGCCGAGGGTATTCCCACGTCCGCCTGGAAGGCATTCGGCTGGACGAGAGAAGGTGAACTGATCGAGGAGGAGGCTGACGCGGTTCGGCGGGCCTTCGACGCGTTCCTCGGCGAGCCGTCGCTGTCGATCCGGCGAATCCGCGAGGATCTGAACAGTGCCGGTCACCTCACCGCCCGCGGGTCGGAGTTCTCCGTCGATGCCGTGCGCTACCTCCTGGCGAACCCGCTCTACGCTGGTTTCATTAAGCACTACGCCTCCGGCGAGATGTATCCGGTGCAGGGCGAGGCGTTCCCGCCCATCGTCGGGGAGCAGACGTGGCGGGCTGCGGTGTCGAAGCTGGAGGACAACGTGCGGAGGTCGGCGAGGCAGGGCAACCAGCCGAAGTACCTCCTGTCCACGATCGGGCTGTGCGGGAAGTGCGGGGCGACGCTCGTCTCCGGGACGAACAGCCGCAAGCAGCCGACGTATCGCTGCGGCGAGCAGTTCCATCTCACCCGCCAGCGCGAGCCCGTCGATGCGATGGTGACCGAGGCGGTGCTCACCCGCTTGTCCTCGGTGGACGTGCACGACCTCGTGATGCCGCAGGAGGACGATGGGCCGGATCACGAGGAGCTGCTGACGGAGCGGAACGCCCTGGTCGAGCGAGTGAAGGAATTGAGCCCGCTGCTGCGCGACATCCATCAGCCGGTCCTGGAGATCACGGCGGCGATCAACGACGTGAAGGCCCGCATCGACGAGATCGACGCGGAGCTGCTCGACCGGTCGGTGTCGGTGGCGGCGAAGTTGCTCGCCGACGTGGACGAGCCGGTCGGCACCGCGGAGCGCCGCGAGGTGGTCGAGGCGAAGTGGAAGGCGTTGGACGTGGACCGCCGCCGGATGCTCGTGGACGAGCTGGTGACGGTGACCATCGAGCCCATCGCGCCCGGTCACGTGAAGTTCAACCCCGACCTCATTCGGATAGAGCCGCGTCGCGACTGACTTATGACTCGACTCGTCATTGCAATGGTGAGTCGAGTCATGGGAGAATGGTTGCAGACAAGAAGATCCCACCGGGGCCGCGACTTAGAAGCGCGGGGTTCTGCTCCCGGATGAGTAGCCGGTCAAACAGCCCAATTACCGTGGCGGGGAACCGGAAGATACTCATGTCTGAGGACTTCCGATGTCTGTCGTTATCGACGTTCCCTGCGCATCTGCGCTTGACCGCCCTGGTCTCGACCAGGGCTCGACTCCCGTTCCGCATGCTGATGGGCTCGATCCCGTCATCGCCGCCGCCCGCGCCGCCGGTCGCCGAGCCGGTGAGCGTCTGGCTCTCACTCCGCTGACGCCGCGACAGCGCGCCGCCGTCGCCGCCGTGATGGGCGGTGGTCGCTGATGAGTGCGAACTCCGCCGCCTTCGATCACCTGACCGGCTTCCGCTGGCGTCAGGGCGACCCCGCCCTCGCCGACTCCGAGGCTCGTCTCTACGACCTCGGCGTGCTGCGCTCCGTACTGGAGGAGACCGTCGAGATCGCCGTCGCCGATGCCCGCGCCGAGGGTGTGACCTGGGCACGGATCGGTGACGCCCTCGGTGTCACGCACCAGGCCGTCATCAAGCGCTACCGCAAGGGCGGTGGTCGCTGATGAGCCTCACGGAACGCACCCACAGCACCGCTCCCGCCGACCTGACCCCGCCCGGAGGGCCTGACCTGGCACCCGGCGGAGCCGGGTTGCCCGCCGTCGTGATGACGGTCCGCAGCCGTGATTCGCACTCCAAGAGTTTCGGGAACCTCATTCGTTCCTACGGGCGCGGCAAGGGCTTGTCGATTGCCGCGCCTTGCAACAACATGCCTGGTCAGGGGCTGGTTACGCACTCGCTCCACCGCGTGACGACGCTGGATCATTTGGGCACTCATTTGGGGGTCAATAGGGGGTCATTTAAGGCGCCAGACGCTCCTTCCGACGTCGTGGGCGGTGGTCGCCGTGGCTAAGCAGGAGAACAACCCCACGAGCATCGGTCTCACGCAGTACCTCGATCCGTCGTACTGGACCTGGGCCGCCGACGATCCGACCGGAGCCGCGCTGCTCCAGCAGGGAGCCGGGGCGATCCTCGCCTACGTGGTGCAGCGGCTCGAGGCCATCGGCTGCGAGGTCATCGAGGCCTACGGCATCGTGCACGACAAGGACGAGCGCGAGGTCTGGAGCGACACGGAGAAGGCTCTGGTGGTCGAGCCGAAGCCCGATCACCTGCACGCGGTCATCAAGTTCGCCAGCCGCGCGAAGAGCGCACCGCTGGATCGGCTCGCGTTCGGCATCGGCGTCGAGCCCCAGTACGTCGAGAAGCCGGGCCGCGGTCGGTACGCGTTCGACAACATGCTGTCGTATCTGACGCACGTGAAGTACGCGGACAAGCACCAGT
>CAZONQ010000298.1:0-2710 GCA_964581125.1 uncultured Ornithinimicrobium sp. | reverse complement strand
CCTCCCGACCGGACGCACGCTCTGCACGGCCGCCCCGGCCGACCAGGTCGCTTGCGCATGTCGCCCCGCGGGCGTGGCTCCATACTCGGAGGATGAGGAAGCAGCCCGGGCGGGGCGAGGGCACCGGTGTCGAGCGCCTGGCCGACACCGTCCTGCCGACCCGGCACGGCCGCTTCCGGATGACCGCCTACCGCGACGGGTCGGGGATCGAGCACGTGGCGCTCAGCGTCGGCGTGCACGACGACGACCCGGACGACGCGCCGGCACCGCTCGTGCGGCTGCACTCGGAGTGCCTCACCGGCGACGCGCTCGGCTCGCACCGCTGCGACTGCGGGGAGCAGCTGCAGCACTCGATGCACCTGCTCGCGCGGTCGGGGCGGGGCGTGCTGCTCTACGTGCGCGGGCACGAGGGGCGCGGCATCGGCCTGGCGGACAAGCTGCGCGCCTACGCCCTGCAGGACACCGGCCTGGACACGGTCGACGCCAACCTGAGGCTGGGCCACCTCGCCGACGCCCGCACCTACGACCAGTCGGCCGCGGTGCTGGCCGACCTCGGCGTCCGCCGGCTGCGGCTGCTGTCCTCCAACCCCGCCAAGGAGCAGGCGCTGCGCGCCCTCGGCGTCGAGGTGGTCGAGCGCGTGCCGATCGTCGTGCCGGCGCGGCCGGAGAACGCCCGCTACCTGGAGACCAAGCGCGAGCGGATGGGCCACGACACCGGCGGCGACGACTGGCAGCGGCTGCTCGACGGGCAGGTGCCCGGCGTCGGCGAGCTCGCCGACCGCTACGGCGACCTCGTGCGCGAGGACGGCCCGCGCGTCCTCGCCCAGCTGGGCCAGAGCCTCGACGGCTTCATCGCCAGCCGCACCGGCGACGCCTGCCACGTCACCGGGACCGAGGACCGGGAGCACCTCCACCGGGTCCGCGCCCTCGTCGACGCCGTCGTCGTCGGCGGCACCACGGCCGCGGTCGACGACCCGCGCCTCACCGTCCGCGACGTCGTCGGCCCGCACCCGACGAGGGTCGTGCTCGACCCGGCCGGCCGCCTGCCGGCGACCTCCGCGCTGCTCACCGACGGCGAGGCGCCGACCCTGTGGGTCGTCGGCCCGGACGCCGGCGCGCCCACGGCGACCGCACCCCATACCCCCAGGACCGCGGCGCGAGCCACCCACGTCGAGGTCGTGCGCTGGCCCCGGCCCGGGCGGATGGACCCGGCCGAGGTGCTGGCCCTCCTGCGCGGCCGCGGCCTGCACCGTGTCCTGGTCGAGGGCGGCGGGCGGCTGGTGAGCGCCTTCGTCGGGGCGGGCCAGGTCGACCGGCTCTACCTGACGACCGCGCCGGTCGTGATCGGCGACGGGGTCCCCGGCCTGCGGGTCCCCGGCGCCGACACGATGGCGGAGGCGATGCGCCCGCCGGTGCGGCGCTGGCTGCTCGGCGACGACGTGCTCACCGAGGTCGACCTGGCGGCCGTGCGACGCCCGTGAGCCGGCGGGCCCGGACCTGCGGCACGATGGGCCCTCATGGAGCCGCATGACTGACCGTCCCCGCGGAGGGCTGCTGGCGCTGTGCCTCGCCGAGCTCGTCAGCTGGGGCCTGCTCTACTACTCCCTCCCGGTCGCGGTGACGCCGATCGCCGCCGACATGGGCTGGAGCCAGACGACGACGATGGCGGCGCTCTCCGCCGGGCTCGTCGTCTCCGCGGTCGCCGGCGTCCGGGTCGGCCGCCTGCTCGACGCGGGCGGCCCCCGCACCGTCATGACGCTCGGGGCGGTCCTCGGCGTGGTGGCGCTCCTCGTGGTCGCCGCCGCGCCCAACCTCGTGGTCTTCTTCGGCGGCTGGATCCTCGCGGGGCTGGCGCAGTCGGCGACCCTCTACCCGCCCGCCTTCGCCGTCGTCACCCGCTGGTACGGCACCGACCGGGTCCGTCCCCTCACCCTGCTCACCCTCGTCGGCGGGCTCGCCTCGACCGTCTTCGCCCCCTTCGTGGCGTGGCTGCTCGAGGGCCACGGGTGGCGCACCGCATACCTCGTCATGGCGGTGGTCCTCGCCGTCACGGTGGTGCCCCTCCACGCGTTCTTCCTCAACCGGACGTGGACGGACGGGCCCGACCGGCCGCGCCGGACGCGTGCCGCGCGGCTCGAGGCCCGCGCGCGGGTGCGCGCCGTCACGCGGACGCCGCGGTTCGTGCTGCTGCAGGTCGTGGTGTCGCTGGCGACGTTCACGCTCTTCGCGGTGACGATCAACGTCATCCCGCTGCTCGTGCACCGCGGCGCGACCTTCGGCCTGGCCGCCCTCGCGCTCGGGCTCATCGGGCTCGGCCAGGTCTCGGGTCGCCTCGGCTATCCGGGTATGGAGAGGCGCACCACCCCCCGCCAGCGCACCGTGCTCCTCGCGGCCGCGGGCGCCGTCGGGCTGTGGCTGCTCGCGCTCGTGCCCGGGCCGCTGTGGGCGCTGGTCGGGATCGCCATGCTGTGCGGCGCGGTGCGCGGCTGCCTGACCCTGCTGCAGGCCACGGCGGTCTCGGACCGGTGGGGGACGCGGGACTTCGGCGCCGTCAACGGGGTCTTCGTCGCGCCCGTGATCGCGCTCACGGCCCTCGCGCCCGTGGCCGGGCCGGCGCTCGCGGGGCTGCTCGGCGGCTTCCCGGCCATGGTCGTGCTCATGGCCGCGGTCCTCACCGCCGCGACGGCGCTCGCCGCCCGCACCTGAGCAG
>CAZONQ010000297.1:0-2727 GCA_964581125.1 uncultured Ornithinimicrobium sp. | reverse complement strand
CGCCGTCCAGGCTGATCCGCTCGCGCATGTCGTGCAGGTGCGGGCTGGTGAACCGGCCCGTCCGCAGCCCGGTCTCGCGCAGGACCCGCTCGATCATCCGGGTCGTCGAGGTCTTGCCGTTGGTGCCGGTGAGGTGGACCATCGGGAAGGCCCGCTGCGGGTCGCCCATGAGCTCCATCACCCGCGCCACCCGGTGCAGCGTCGGCTCGGGCATGTGCTCCGGCGTGCGCGCCAGGATCTCCTCGACCACCTGGTCGTAGCGGGCGAGCAGCGCCGGGTCGACGGCCGGGCCCGCGCCCGGCCGGTCGGTGGGCGCGGGCGCGGCCGCCTCGGGCGAGAGCGGCAGCTCGTTGCCGTCGAAGAACTGGTCGTTCATCGCACCTCCACCTTGACGATCATCAGCTCGACCTCGTGCCCGCCACCGAGGTCGGCGGTGGTCGTGTATGCGGTGTGCCTGGGCTGGGTGGACCCGTCCGGGTCGGTGCCGCCTCCCAGTCCGTGGCTCTTGGGCCTGGGCAGGGGCGTGCCCGCCCCGGCCGCGCCGAACTGCACGGCGAGGGTCTCGGCCATGACGAGCTGCTGGTGGGCCATCGCGGCGTCCCACACCTCGTCGTCGCCGACGACGGTGAGGCTGATCCGGTCGGTGATCTCCAGCCCGGCGTCCTTGCGGGCGCCCTGGACGGCGCGGACGAGGTCGCGGGCCAGGCCCTCCCTGGCGAGGTCGGGCGTGACCCCGGTGTCGAGGACGACGAAGCCGCCGCCCTGGCCCTTGAGCATGGCGGTCGCGCGCGAGCCGTCGGCACCGGAGCCGTCCTCCCCGGCGCCGGAGGCGACGACCGTCTCGAGGGTGAACTCCCCCTCCAGCAGCTCCAGCCCGCCGGAGGTCACGGTGCCGTCGTCCGCGACCGACCAGTCGCCGGACTTGGAGCCCCTGATCGCGGCCTGCACGTCGCGACCCAGGCGGGGGCCGGCGGCGCGGGCGTTGACGGTCAGCCGCTGCTCCACGCCGAAGTCCGCGGCGCTGGCGTCGGCCACATCGAGCACGCGCACCTCGCGCACGTTGACCTCGTCGCGGACGAGCTCGACCAGGCCCGGGCGGCCGAGCAGACCGTCCGCGTGCGGCGTCGCCACGGTGAGCGAGGCGAGCGGCAGGCGCACCCGCAGGCCCTCGGCCTTGCGCAGCGCGAGCGTCGCCGAGCACACCTCGCGCACGGTGTCCATCGCCGCGACGAGGTCCTCGTCGGCGGGCAGGTCCTCGACGGCCGGCCAGTCGGTGAGGTGGACCGACTCACCACCGGTGAGCCCACGCCATACCTCCTCGGTCAGCAGCGGGAGCAGCGGGGCGGCGACCCGGCAGGTCACCTCGAGCACGGTGTAGAGCGTGTCGAAGGCCGCCTCGTCCTCGGACCAGAAGCGGTCTCGGGAGCGGCGGATGTACCAGTTGGTGAGCACGTCGACGAAGTCGCGGATGGTGTCGGCCGCGGTGGCGATCTCGTTGGCGTCGTAGGCCGCCTGCGCCGCCTGCACGAACTCGCGCGTCTTGGCCAGCACGTAGCGGTCCAGCTCGTGCGTGGAGCTCGTCGACCACCGCGCCCGGTAGCCCGCGGCGTTGGCGTAGAGGCCGAAGAAGTACCACGCGTTCCACAGCGGGATCATCGTCTGGCGGACGCCGTCGCGGATGCCCTGCTCGGTGACGATGAGGTTGCCGCCGCGCAGGATCGGGCTCGACATGAGGAACCAGCGCATCGCGTCGGCGCCGTCCCGGGCGAAGACCTCGCGCACGTCGGGGTAGTTCCTCAGCGACTTGGACATCTTCTGCCCGTCGTTGCCCAGCACGATGCCGTGGCTGAGGCAGGTGGAGAACGCCGGCCGGTCGAAGAGCGCGGTGGCCAGGATGTGCAGGGTGTAGAACCAGCCGCGGGTCTGGCCGATGTACTCGACGATGAAGTCGGCCGGGAAGTGGTGCTCGAACCACTCGGCGTTCTCGAACGGGTAGTGCACCTGGGCATAGCTCATCGACCCGGAGTCGAACCACACGTCGAGCACGTCCTCGACGCGGCGCATCGTGCTCCTGCCGGTCGGGTCGTCGGGGTTGGGCCGGGTCAGCTCGTCGACGAAGGGCCGGTGCAGGTCGACGTTGCCCTCCCGGTCGCGCGGCAGCTCGCCGAAGTCGCGCTCGATCTCCTCGAGCGAGCCGTAGACGTCGATCCGCGGGTAGGCCGGGTCGTCGCTGCGCCACACCGGGATCGGGCTGCCCCAGAAGCGGTTGCGGCTGATCGACCAGTCGCGGGCGTTCTCCAGCCACTTGCCGAACTGCCCGTGCTTGACGTGCTCGGGGACCCAGGTGATCTGCTCGTTGGTGCGCAGCATGTCGTCCTTGAACTTCGTCACCTCGACGAACCAGGACGAGACCGCCTTGTAGATGAGCGGCTGCCGGCACCGCCAGCAGTGCGGGTAGGAGTGGGCGTAGGTCTCGCGGCGCAGCAGCACCGTGCCCGGCGCGACGGCGCCCTGGTCTGCCTGCTCCCCGCCGAGCTGGTTGCGCGTGGCGGCCTTGAGGTGCTCCTGGATCGGGGCGTTGGCGTCGAAGACCAGCATCCCGGCGTACTCGTCGACCGGGTGCGTGAACGCGCCGTCCGCGCCGACCGGCATGACCGGCTCGATGCCCTCGCGGTCGGTGACCACCTTGTCGTCCTCACCGAACGCGCCGGCGGTGTGGACCAGCCC
>CAZONQ010000296.1:0-2733 GCA_964581125.1 uncultured Ornithinimicrobium sp. | reverse complement strand
GCGCACGCTCTGCACGCGGATTTCCGGTCGGGACCTGTGCAGAGCGTGCGCTCGGTCGGGATGGGACGTGTGCAGAGCGTGCGCTCGGTCGGGATGGGGCGTGCAGAGCGCGCGCTCGGTCGGGATGGGGCGTGCAGAGCGTGCGCCCGGTCGGGGCGTCAGCGCAGGCGGGTGCGGACGAGGACGTCCTCGCCCCACACCAGCAGGTGGGTCGCGGTGCCGACGAGCTCGGCCAGCTCGACCTCCTGCTCGACGAGCAGCGGCCCGTCGCCACCGGCGAGGACCGGCCGGACCGTGAGGCAGAGCTCGTCGACGAGCCCCTCGCGCAGCCACGCTCCGAGCAGGTGCGGCCCGCCCTCCACGACGATCCGCCGCCAGCCGCGCTGGACGAGCGCGGAGCGGATCTGGGCGGCGGTCAGCTCCCCGTCGCCGCCGATGAGCACGACCTCGCCGGCCCCCGGCGCCGCCTCGGCGAGCGTCAGGGGCAGCTCGTCGCGGCGCGACACGACGGCCAGCGCCACGTCCGGCAGCGGCCCGTAGCCCTCCTCGCGCACCGTCCCGGCGCCGACGACCACCACGTCCGCCCACTCCCGCAGGTGGTGGAAGGCCGCGGCGTCACCCTCGGACCCGGCGTTGAGGCTGCCGCTGCGCCCGTCGGGCCCGGTGGCGCGTCCGTCGAGGCTGGTGATGAAGCTCGCGCGCACCCAGGTGCGGTCGCCGAGGTCGGAGGGCTCGGCATACCACTCGGTGAGCTCGTCGCTGGTCAGGGGACCGGTGCCGGTGCGGGTCATGGGCACATCATGCCCGTGTGCTCCCGCGCCGGCGCCGGGGCCCGTGCCACGATGTGCCATGGGCAAGAAGAAGAGGAAGAAGACCGAGGGCACCTCGGCCACGCCGTTCAGCGACGCGCTGCGGGTCACCGACGGGTTCGTCCTGGCCGACGTCGACACGCGGGCCACGCCCGCCTTCGACGGAGACAAGAAGGACGGTCAGGAGGCGCTCCTCGCCGCCGACGACGAGCTGGACGACCTGCAGGAGCGGCTCTACGCCGAGAGCAAGGCCGGCGGCACCCGCCGCGTCCTGCTCGTCATCCAGGGCACCGACACCTCCGGCAAGGGCGGCATCATGCGTCACGTCGTCGGCGCCGTCGACCCGCAGGGCGTGGAGATCACCGCCTTCAAGGCGCCGACCGCCGAGGAGAAGGAGCACCCCTTCCTCTGGCGCATCCGCAGGGCGCTGCCCGGCCCCGGCATGATCGGGGTCTTCGACCGCTCGCACTACGAGGACGTGCTCATCGTGCGCGTCCACGACCTCGTGCCGCCGGCGCAGTGGAAGCGGCGCTACGCCACCATCAACGACTTCGAGGAGAGCCTCGTCGAGGACGACGTGACGCTCATCAAGGTCATGCTGCACATCTCGGCCGACGAGCAGAAGGAGCGGCTCATGGAGCGGCTCGACCGGCCCGACAAGCACTGGAAGTTCAACCCCGGCGACCTCGACGAGCGCGAGCACTGGGACGACTACCAGGAGGCCTACCAGGCGGTCATGGACCGCTGCAGCCCCGGGCACGCGCCGTGGTTCGTCGTGCCCGCCGACCGCAAGTGGTATGCCCGCCTCGCCGTCCAGCGCCTCCTCCTCGAGCACCTGCGCGCCCTCGACCTGCAGTGGCCCGAGGCCGACTTCGACGTCGCGGCCCAGAAGGAGCGCCTGGCGGCGTTGTGACCACGAGGAGGTGAGGTATGCGGTCACGCGCGTGACCGCATACCTCACCTCACTCCTCGAGCAGCTCGGGCTGCGGGGTGCCCCGGAGCACGACGACGACGCGGCCGGGCAGCTCGTGCTCGGAGCCGTTCTCCCACCGGGCGTCCGGGTCGAGCTGGCCCGTGGTGTCGACGACGACCCGCCAGGTGGTCGTGTCGACGCCCTCCGGGACCCGGAACGTCACGGGGTCGTGGTGGCCGTTGAAGAGCAGCAGGAAGTGGTCGTCCTCGACGGGTCGGCCGCGCCGGTCGCTGTCCTGGATGGCCTCGCCGTTGAGGAAGACGGTGACCGCCTGTCGCGGCGTCTCCCAGCCGTCGTCGGTCATGAGCGAGCCGTCGGGGGAGTACCAGACGATGTCGCCCAGGTCGCTCTGGCCGCCGTGGTCGGCGAGACCGGCGAAGAAGCGCCGGCGCCGGAAGGAGGGGTGCTCGCGGCGCAGCTGGATGAGCTCGGTGGTGAAGGCGAGCAGGTCCTCCTGCTCGGTGTCGAGATCCCAGTCCATCCAGGACAGCTCGTTGTCCTGGCAGTAGACGTTGTTGTTGCCCATCTGCGTGCGGCCCATCTCGTCGCCGTGCGCGAGCATCGGCACGCCCTGGCTGAGGAAGAGGGTGGTGAGGAAGTTCTTCTGCTGGCGCAGACGCAGGGCGTTGACCTCGGGGTCGTCCGTGGGACCCTCGACGCCGTGGTTGTCGGACCTGTTGTGGGTCTCCCCGTCCCTGCCGCCCTCGCCGTTGGCCTCGTTGTGCTTCTCGTCGTAGGAGACGAGGTCGCGCAGGGTGAAGCCGTCGTGGGCGACGACGAAGTTGATCGACGCGAGCGGGCGGCGCCCGCTGTGCTCGTAGAGGTCCGAGGAGCCGGTGAGGCGGGAGGCGAACTCGCCCAGGGTCGCGGGCGTGCCGCGCCAGAAGTCGCGGACGGTGTCGCGGTACTTGCCGTTCCACTCGGTCCACAGCGGCGGGAAGTTGCCGACCT
>CAZONQ010000295.1:0-2738 GCA_964581125.1 uncultured Ornithinimicrobium sp. | reverse complement strand
GCTCGAGGTAGACCTCGAAGCCCGCCTTCATGTCGTCCCCCAGGCTCTTGTAGACGCCGGACTGCGGCACGAGCAGGCCGATCTTGATCGGGCCCTGGGCCTCGGCGTCGTCGCCCCCGCCTCCGAGGGTGCCGCCGCCGCAGCCGCTGAGCACGAGCGCCCCTGAGGCGGCCAGGGCGAGCAGGTATGAAGTGCGTCGGGTGGTCATCGCAGGAACCCTCCTGTGGGTGGGCCGGCGCCTCGTCGTGCCGGTCTGGCTGGGGTCGACCATATGCCGTCTTCGTGTCGCTCGTCTAGAGAACGACACAAAATCGTGATGTCGGGCTGCACGAGCGTGCAGAGCGTGCGCTCGGTCGCACCACACGACCGGACGCACGGTCTGCACGGTCCGCCGTCCGCACGAGCGTGCAGAGCGTGCGCTCGGTCGCACCACACGACCGGACGCACGGTCTGCACGGTCCGCCGTCCGCACGAGCGTGCAGAGCGTGCGCTCGGTCGCACCAGACGACCGGACGCACGGTCTGCACGGTGCCTCTCAGGCCTCCTCGTCGGGCAGGACCGCGAAGCCCTGGACCTCCACGAGCGCCTCGGCGTCCCAGAGCCGGGCCACGCCGATCCCGGCCATCGCCGGGTAGTGACGGCCGAGCAGCCGCTTCCAGACCTGGCCGATCTCGCGGGCGTGGGCCTTGTAGTCCTCCATGTCGACGATGTAGACGGTCAGGCTGGCCAGGTCGGTGGGCTCGCCGCCAGCAGCGCGCAGCGACGTCAGCAGCGAGGTCATCGCGACCTCGAACTGCTCGACCACGGTGTCCCCGACGATCTTGCCCTCGGGGTCCAGCGCGGTCTGGCCGGCGAGGAAGACGGTGCGGCCCGTGCCGACGACCGCGTGGCTGAAGCCCTTCGGCTCGCCCAGCTCGGGCGGGTTGACGTGCTCGATCATGACTGGAGCCCTCCTCCGTCGACGTTGATGCCCTGACCGGTGATGCCGCCGTTGCGGACGCAGGCGAGCACCGCCTCGACGACCTCGTCGACCGTGATCAGGCGGTTGATGGGTTGCTTGGCCTCGAGGATCGCCCGCGCCTCCTCGGCGCTGCGGCCGGTCTTGTCCACGATGCCTCTCACGGTCGCGTCGGTCATCGGGGTGTCGACGTAGCCCGGGCAGACCGCGTTGACGGTCACGCCGGTGCGGGCCAGCTCGGCCGCGGCCGAGCGGACGAGGCCGAGCACGCCGTGCTTGCTGGCGGTGTAGGCCGAGATGTAGGGCTCGCCCAGCTTGGCGGCCACCGAGGCGACGACGACGATCCGGCCGTGGCCCGCCTGCTTCATCGCCGGGATGGTCCGGCGCAGCAGGCGGAAGGGCGCGGTGAGGTTGAGGTCGAGCATCTGCTGCCACTGCTCGTCGGTCGTCTTCTCGACCGAGGCCGAGACCCCGGCGCCGGCGTTGGCGACGACGACCTCGGGGGCGCCCCAGGCCTGCTCGACCTCGCCCAGGAGGCGGTCGACGGCGCCGGGGACGGTCATGTCGGCCGGGAGCACCAGCGTGGGTCCGTCGCACCGGGCGGCGGTCTCCTCGAGCTGGTCGCGGCTGCGCGAGGTGAGCGCGACCGCATACCCCTGGCTGCTCAGCGCCTCCGCCACCCCGGCACCGATCCCACGCCCCGCCCCGGTGACCAGGGCGACCGGACGACCCTCACGCTCAGACACGCCGTGACCTTGCCACTTTTCGTGACGACCGTCAAGATGACGACATACCTTCAGCAGAGAGCGGAGCGATGATCAAGCCCGAAGAGTTCACCGACGTCAGCTACGAGGTCGAGGAGAGCTGGGCGGTGGTGACGATCGACCGGCCGGAGCGCTACAACTCCTTCCGGGGACGGACCGTCGACGAGCTGCTCGCCGCGTTCAAGCACGCCTGGGCCGACAGCCGCGTGGCCTGCGTCATCCTCACCGGCGCCGGCGACAAGGCCTTCTGCGCCGGCGGCGACGTCAAGGAGCGTGCGGAGACCGGCAGCTACGGGGCCACCGAGTCGGGGCTGTTCGAGATCCAGCAGCTGCACCAGACCATGCGCGACATGCCCAAGCCGACGATCGCCGCGGTCAACGGCGTCGCCGCGGGCGGCGGGCACGTGCTGCACGTGCTCTGCGACCTGTCGGTCGCCAGCGAGACCGCGCGCTTCGGGCAGAGCGGGCCGCGGGTCGGGTCGTTCGACGCGGGCTTCGGGTCGGCCTACCTCGCGCGGGTGGTCGGCGAGAAGCGGGCGCGGCAGATCTGGTTCCTGCTCGACCTGTACGACGCGCAGACCGCCGAGCGCTGGGGCCTGGTCAACGACGTGGTGCCGCCGGAGGAGCTGATGGACAAGGCGCGGGAGTACGCGCGCAAGATCTCCGCCCTGTCGCCGACCGCGCTGCGCTTCCTCAAGCACTCCTTCAACGCCGACTCCGACCACATGCAGGGGCTGGGCAACATCGCCTTCGCCGGGCTCGACCTCTTCGTGCAGACGCCGGAGGCCAAGGAGGGGGCGAACGCCTTCGCCGAGAAGCGGGCCCCGGACTTCGGCCCCTGGCGCTGAGCCGCGGCGCGTGAACGCCGGCTCACACGGACAGCTCGGCCGAGATCCGGTCGGCGCACCCCTGCAGCTGCGTCAGCAGCTCGCGCTCGCGCACGGAGACGCCCGGCCGGTGGCCGGGGTTGAAGCGCGAGTCCGGCCCGGTCAGCGTCAGGGCGCACAGCACCCTGC
>CAZONQ010000294.1:0-2761 GCA_964581125.1 uncultured Ornithinimicrobium sp. | reverse complement strand
AGAACCACTGGATCCTCTCCCCGCAGCACGCCAAGGTCTGGTATGCCGTGGTGTCGGGCTTCCTCGCCGAGCACGTCCTCGGGCAGGAGCCGCCGCAGCTGCCGCACGTGCTCGGGCTGACGGGGCCGCCGGCGGACGTCACGGCCTGAGCGCCGCCGGTCAGCGGCGGGCGAGCATCGTCGTCACGCCCACCGCCACGGCGGTCCACCAGCCCAGGTGGGAGGCGACGATGCTGCCGGCCATCCGGCGGCGCAGGCCCACCGGCACCGCCTCCCGGGCCACGTGGCGCGGCAGCTCCTGCAGCCGCGCCTCGAGGTGGTCGACGACGAGGCCGTTGTTGGCCAGCAGCAGCACGGCGGTCATCTTGACCCAGGGCAGCGGGGCGGCGAGGTCGAGCTCGAGGCAGAGGCCGGAGGCGAGCAGCAGCACGAGCCCGAGCCAGACGAGCGGTGTCGCGGCCTCGGCGGTGCGCAGCGTCTCGCGCAGCGTGCGCAGGCCCGCGATCCAGGCGAGTCCGGTCCAGTCGATGACGACGACCGCCCCCAGCGCGACCGTGAGGCCGAGCAGGTGGAGGACGAGGGCGGTCTCGAAGAGCCAGTGCGGGACGCGCAGGAAGCCGGAGGCGACGAAGCTGGCGACGACCACCCCGGACAGGACCAGGTGGCGCGCGGTGTGCCGCGTCAGCAGGAGGCCGGTGAGCGTCGTCCACGGCGACGAGTGGGCACGGTCGGCCTCCTCCACCCTGCGCATGGGCCACAGCGTAGGGGCAAACCGGTGGCCCGTGTGCGGGACCGCCCGCCGGCACGGTGGTCCTCGCCGGTGGCCGGACGCCCCGGTCGGTGCCACAGTGGCAGGCATGGACACCTCGCGCCTGACCCCGGCAGACGTCAGCCAGGACGCCGAGCTCGCCGACTGGCGGGTGGTCCTCGGCCGGCTCCAGACCCGCTTCGCCACCGGCGACTTCGTCACCGGCGCCCACCTCGTGGACGCCGTGACGCAGGCGGCCGAGGAGCTCGGCCACCACCCGGACCTGGACCTGCGCTACCCGCACGTCACGGTCACGACGGTGAGCCACGACGTGGGGCACCTCACCGACCGCGACCGGCAGCTGGCGGTGCGCATCAGCGCGGCCGCCCGCGACCTCGGCGTGGACGCCGTCCCGCTCGAGGGCTCCGCCCTGGAGGTGGTCCTCGACGTCACCGACCCGGACCGGGTGCGCCCCTTCTGGGCCGCGGTGCTGGGCAGGGAGGCCGACGACGACGGCGACCTGGCCGACCCGGCGGGCCGGCAGCCCACGCTGTGGTTCCAGCGCATGGACGAGCCCCGCCCCCAGCGCAACCGCGTCCACCTCGACGTGAGCGTGCCCGCGGACCTCGCGGAGCAGCGGGTGGCCGACGCCCTCGCCGCGGGCGGCACGCTCGTGACCGACGCGCACGCCCCCCGGTGGTGGGTCCTCGCCGACGCCGAGGGCAACGAGGTCTGCGTCTGCACCTAGCTCCCGGCCCCGCCCGGCCCCTCCGGAGCCCACCCGGTCCTCGCCGCCCACTCCTCGGCGCGCGGGAACGCCCGGGCGAACCACGGCTCCTTGGCCTCGGCGTAGCCGCTCGCGCCCAGCCCCGTCTCCACGAGCGCGTCCTTGAGCCGGGCGTAGTCCTCCCGCGCCGACGGCTCCGCCCGCAGCCAGTCGCGCATGAGCAGGGCCAGCCGCCACGCCGGCCCGTCCACCGCGCGGGCGTGCACGTGCACCACCTGCGCCGGGTCGGCGCCGCCCCAGAAGCGCTTCGGCAGCCGGCCCCCCGCGGGCGGCACGGCCAGCCCCCCGTGCGGGTGGTCCCAGCCGGGCCGCACCCCGACGAACCCGACACGTGCCAGGTGCTCGTGGACCTCGGGCGCGTCGAGCGCCTCCAGCGACGGCACGACGACCTGGAGGTCGAGCACGTCCTTGGCCGGCAGCCCGGGCACCGCGGTGGAGCCCACGTGGTCGACCCGGAGCGCGAGACCGCCCAGCGCCGCGTGCAGCCGGCCGAGCGCCCGGCGGGCACGGCCGGCCCAGGCGGGGTCGTGCCCGACGACGGCCAGCTGCTCCGGCCGGCGGACCGGGCGCCGCTCGCGCACGTTGGCCTCGAAGGGCACCAGCCGCTCGCGCCACAGCCGGTCGACCCGGGCGGTCAGCTCCTCGACGGTGCCGGCGTTGTGCAGCAGCACGTCCGCGGCCGCCCGGCGCTCGGCGTCGGTGGCCTGGGAGGCGATCCGCGCCCGCGCGGCCTCCTCGTCCATCCCCCGCAGCTCGACCAGCCGCCGCAGCCGCACCTGCTCGGGCACGTCGACGATCACGGTCAGCGCGTAGTCCGCGCCCCTTCCCAGCTCCACGAGCAGCGGGATGTCGTGCACCACCACCGCGTCCCCCGGCGCCCCCGCGACGAGCTCGCGGGTGCGCTCGCTGATCCGTGGGTGCGTGATGGCCTCCAGGTCGCGGCGTGCCCGCTCGTCGCCGAAGACGACCGCGCCGAGCGCGGCCCGGTCGAGCGAGCCGTCCGCGGCGACGAGGTGCTCGCCGAAGCGCCGCGCGATCTCGGCCAGCGCCGGCGTGCCGGGCTCGACCACCTCGCGCGCGACCCGGTCGGCGTCGACGACCACCGCGCCCCGCTCGGCCAGCCGGGCGGAGACGGTCGACTTGCCGGACCCGATCCCGCCGGAAAGGCCTACGAGGAGCATGGTGCGAGGGTAGGCCACCCCGACCGAGCGCACGCTCTGCACACCC
>CAZONQ010000293.1:0-2782 GCA_964581125.1 uncultured Ornithinimicrobium sp. | reverse complement strand
GACCCCGACCCCCACCCCGACCGGACGCACGCTCTGCACACCCCCGACCCCGGGCTCACCGCGCCGCCGCCCGAGGACGCGTGGACCGAGGTGGTGGACCAGCTCGGGCTCCTCACCCCATACACCTCGTTGTGGGAGGCGGGCGAGCACTCGGGCCGGTGGATGCCGGGGGCGGAGATCAACCTGTCCGTCTCGTGCGTCGAGCGGCACCTGCCCGCGCGCGGCGACCGGGTGGCGCTGCACTGGGAGGGCGAGCCGGGCGACCGGCGGACGATGACCTTCGCCGAGCTGCACGAGCAGGTCGTGGCGCTCGCGCGGTCGCTGCGGTCGATGGGCGTGGGCGTCGGCGACCGCGTGGGGCTGCACCTGGGCTGGCTGCCCGAGACCGTCGTGGCGATGCTCGCGTGCTCGCGGATCGGCGCCGTCCACACCGTGCTGCCCGCGCCGCTTCCCGCGGAGCCGCTCGCCGACCGGCTGGCGCTGCTGGACCTCAAGGTGCTCTTCACCCAGGACGGCGCGTGGCGGCACGGCACCGTGCTGCCGCTCAAGGCGCGTGCCGACGAGGCGATGCTCGCGGCCGGCGGCATCGAGCACACGATCGTCGTGCGGCGCACGGGCATGGACGTGCAGTGGTTCGAGGGCGACCGGTGGCTGCACGACCTCCTCGCGACCACCCGTCCCGGCCAGGACGACAGCGGCGGCGAGGCCGTGGCGCTGCCGGTCGACCACCCGGTCGCCTCGATCCCGCTGGCCAACCGCGGCGGGCAGGCGGTCTCGATCGTGCACGGCAGCGGCACCATGCTCGCCGGCGCGGTCGCGGTGCACCGGCACCTGTCGACGGGCGGCCCCTTCTGGTGCGCGGGCGACATCGCGTGGGCGGTGACGCAGTTCCACGGGATCTACGGGCCGCTGGCCTGCGGCGACGCCGCGGTCATGTACGAGGGCACCCTCGACGTCCCCACCCACCAGCGCGCGTGGGACATCATCCGCAGGTATGGCGTGGAGGTCCTCCTCACCACGCCCTCCGTCGTGCGCACGGTGCGCGGGTGGGCGCGCGAGATGCCCGAGGTCGCCGCCATCCCCACGCTGCGGCGGGTGGCCACCGCGGGCGAGCCGGTCGACGAGGAGGTGGCGGCGTGGATGCGCGGCGCGTTCGGCGCCGACGGGCTCGAGGTCGCCGACGCGTGGGGCCAGCTCGAGCTGGGCGGCGTCGTGCGGATCACCGGGCTCTCCGGCGCGCCGCCGCTGCCCGACGTCGGGCTGGAGATCGTCGACGGGGCCGGCGGGAGGGTGGCCGCCGGCGAGGAGGGCGAGGTCGTGCTGACCCGGCCCTGGGCCGGCACGATGGTCGGCGTCGAGGGCGACGCCGCCGGGGTGCTGGTGTCGCACTGGACGCGCCACCCGGGGGTCTACGCGACCGGTGACCTGGCGCGGCAGGAGCCCGACGGGCACGTGGACTTCCTCGGGCGGACCGACGACGTCGTCTCGGTCTCCGGGCAGCTGGTGTCCCTGCGCGAGGTCCGCGAGGTGCTCACCGACCACCCCTACGTCGACCGCGCCGACGTCACCTGGCGCAAGCACCCCGAGCTGGGGCGGGCGCTCGTCGCTGCCGTGACGCTGTCGCCGGCGGCGGGGCAGGCGCAGCACGGCGGGCAGGCACGGACCCTGGACGACGCCGCGCTCGACGCGGTCGCCGTCGACCTCATGGACGCGGTGCGCGAGGTCCTCGGCGGCCTGGCCCGGCCGCGCGCGCTGCTGGTCGTGGACCGCTTCGGCGAGGAGCTCGGCCGGCGCGAGCGCGCCCGGGCCATCGCCACCCTCGCCACGCCCGACCGGCACGGCGCGCCGCGGTCGGTGACGTGGGAGCAGATCCTCGCGGCCGCCGGGAGGCCGGTGGGCTGAGCACACCGCCTGCATATAAGTCTTGACTTATATGCCGATCCGCGGGACGATCGTCGGGTGGAGGTGTTCGACGTCCTGGGCGAGCCGGTCCGCCGACGGGTGCTGGAGCACCTGGCCGCAGGCGGCGAGCTGTCGGCCGGAGCTGTCGTCGGTCTCGTCCGCGAGCAGTTCGGGATCAGCCAGCCGGCCGTGTCCCAGCACCTGCGCGTGCTGCGCGAGGCGGGCCTGGTGACCGTGCGGCCCGAGGGCGCGCGCCGGGTCTACGCGCTGGCGCCCGAGCCGCTCGCGGCGGCCGAGCGCTGGCTGGCCGACCTGCGCGGCTTCTGGTCCCAGCGGCTGGACGCCCTGGAGACCGAGCTCGCCCGCGGACGGCGTCAGCGCCGCACGGAGGGTGCGCCCGGGGCGGGCGTGCACCCCATACCGGAGAAGACCGCGGCGGACGCCGCGCAGGCAGACAGGAGGATGGCATGAAGGACCTGATGGAGGAGCTCGCCGCGGTGGAGCGCCGGGTGGCCGACGGCGAGGTGCCCGCGGGCCCGGCCCGGGTGGTGGTGCTCACCCGGACCTACCGGGCGGAGGTCGAGGACGTGTGGGACGCGGTCACCTCGGCCGAGCGGTTGTCGCGGTGGTTCCTGCCGGTGAGCGGGGACCTGCGGCCGGGCGGGCGCTACCAGTTCGAGGGCAACGCGGGAGGGGTCGTGCGCGAGTGCGAGCCGCCGACGAGGCTCCTGGCGACGTGGGAGATGGGGCCGGCGGGGCCGGCCGACACCTCGCTGGTCGAGGTGCGGCTGGCCGAGGTCGAGGGCGGCACCCGGCTGGAGCTGGAGCACCGGGCGCAGGTGCCGCCGGAGATGTGGGACCAGTTCGGCCCGGGCGCGGT
>CAZONQ010000292.1:0-2786 GCA_964581125.1 uncultured Ornithinimicrobium sp. | reverse complement strand
ACAGCCACTACGTCGACCACGTGCAGATCACGATGGCCGAGGACATCGGCATCGGCGGCCGGGCCGGCTACTACGACGAGGTGGGTGCCGCCCGCGACGTCATCCAGAACCACCTGCTCCAGCTGCTCGCCCTCACCGCGATGGAGCCGCCGATCGCGTTCACCGCCGACGCCGTGCGCGCCGAGAAGGAGAAGGTCCTGGCCTCGGTGCGTCTGCCCGAGGACCTCGACCTGGCCACCGCCCGCGGCCGCTACGCGGCGGGCTGGCAGGGTTCGGAGCGCGTGGTCGGCTACGTCGACGAGGACGGGGTGGACCCGTCCGCCAACACCGAGACGTATGCCGCTCTCCAGCTCTGGGTGCACACCCGCCGGTGGGCGGGCGTCCCCTTCTACCTGCGGACCGGCAAGCGCCTGGGCAAGCGGGTGACGGAGATCGCGGTGGTCCTCAAGCGGGCCCCGCACCTGCCGTTCACGGACACCGCGACCGAGGAGCTGGGGCAGAACGCCATCGTCATCCGCGTCCAGCCGGACGAGGGCGTGACGATGCGCTTCGGCTCCAAGGTGCCGGGCAGCCAGATGGAGGTGCGCGACGTCACGATGGACTTCGGCTACGGCGCCTCGTTCACCGAGTCGAGCCCGGAGGCCTACGAGCGCCTCATCCTCGACGTCCTCCTCGGCGAGCCTCCGCTCTTCCCCAGGCACGAGGAGGTCGAGCTGTCCTGGTCGATCCTGGACCCGATCATCGAGCACTGGGCGGCCAGCGGGACCGCGCCGCAGGACTACCCCGCCGGCACCTGGGGACCGGCCGACGCCGACGAGCTGATGCGGCGCGACGGCCGCGAGTGGAGGCTTCCGTGATCCGAGACCTGCCCAGCACCTCCACCCGGGAGGTGTCCAAGGAGCTCGTCCGCCTCCGCAACCAGGTGGGGGCCATGGCCATGGGCCGGGTCCTCACGCTGCTGGTGTCGGTCGACGACGAGCACGCCGACGACGCGATCCAGGCGGCCAACGACGCCACCCGCCAGCACCCTGCCCGGATCCTCGTGCTCGTGCTCTCCAACAGCCGCGGCAGGGGTCGGCTCGACGCGCAGATCCGCGTGGGCGGTGACGCGGGCGCCAGCGAGATCGTCGTGCTTCGCCTTTACGGCCAGCTCACCCGCCAGGAGGCGGCGGTCGTGACCCCCCTGCTGCTGCCCGACTCCCCCATCGTCGCCTGGTGGCCGCAGGACGAGCCCGCGGACGTCGCCGCGTCGCCGCTGGGCCAGATGGCCCACCGCCGGATCACCGACGCCGCGAGGGTGCCCCGGCCGGCGACGCAGCTGCGGCGACGCGGCACCCACTACGTCGACGGGGACACGGACCTGGCGTGGACCAGGGTGACCCGCTGGCGGGCGCTGCTGGCCTCCGCGCTGGAGTCGGCGCCCGACGGACCGGTCGAGCACGCCTACGTCACGGCCGAGCCGGACCACGCCAGCGCCGGGCTGCTGGCCGGCTGGCTGGCGTCCTCGCTGGGCTGCCCGGTGACGCGGGTGCGCAGCGCCGCCGGCACCGGCCTGGTGAGCGTGCGGCTCGACCGCGCCTCGGGACGGATCGACCTGGTCCGGGGCGAGGACGGCACCGACACGGCGACGCTGGTCGTCGGCGCCAACCGGCCGCGCCTCGTCGCGCTGCGCACACCCTCGTTGCCCGAGGTGCTCGCCGAGGAGCTGCGCCGGCTCGACGCCGACGAGGTCTACGCCCGGGCCCTCTGCGAGGGTCTGCCCCTCGTCCGGCGCGGCGGCACCCGCTCCGCCGCGCGACGTGCCGGAGAGGTGCCGGCCGCGGCGGAGGAGCTGGACGCGCCGCACCCCGAGGCCGTGGGCAGCGCCAGCCTGGCCGGCCGCGACCCGTCCCCTGACCGCGACGAGCGCCGCGTGCGCGACCTCGTCGACGAGAGCCTCGCGCACGACGGGCCGCCGGCGCCGACCGCGGAGGTGCGCGTGCACACCGACCGTGGAGCGCTCGCCGCCGCGGTGGCCGACGCTCTCGTCGCCCGGGTCGACGCGGCCGCCAGAGACCGTGGCGTCGCCCACGTCGTGCTGACGGGCGGCTCGATGGGCAACGCGGTCATGGAGCAGCTGTCCAGGCGGGCCCGTGCCGGGGAGCTCGACGAGGACGCCTGGTCGGTGACCCACCTGTGGTGGGGCGACGAGCGCCTCGTCCCGGCGGACGACGCCGACCGCAACGACGGCCAGGCCGAGGACGCCGGCCTCGGCGACCTGCCGGTGCCGGGGAAGAACGTCCACCGGGTCCCGGCCGGAAGCGGCCCGGACGCCGCCAAGGAGGCAGCCGCCCGCTACGCGGCCAGGCTCGCCAGGGAGGCGGCCCGGGGACAGGCGGCACCGGTCTTCGACGTGGTCATGCTCGGCATGGGTCCGGACACGCACGTCGCCTCGCTCTTCCCCGGCCATCCGCAGGTCCGCCTCCTGGACGAGCCCACGGCTGCGGTGCCCGACTCCCCCAAGCCGCCACCGGTCCGCGTCACGATGACGGTGCCGACGCTGTGCTCCTCCTCCGCCGTGTGGCTCGTGGTCAGCGGCGCCGACAAGGCCGACGCGGTCGCGACCGCCACCCGGGCACAGGACGAGCCGGACGTGCCGGCCTCCATGGTGCACGGGCGCCGCGAGACCGTCTGGTGGCTCGACGAGGACGCCGCGGCGCGGCTGGACTGACCACGGCCGGTGCCGCGGGTCGAGCACCGCCTCGCGGTCGCCCAGGATCCCAGACCGTCGGCCCCGGGCCTGCCCG
>CAZONQ010000291.1:0-2792 GCA_964581125.1 uncultured Ornithinimicrobium sp. | reverse complement strand
ACGGGCAGAGGATGTCGGACCAGACGTCGATGCGCACACCCCGACCGTACGCGCCCCGTCGCGAAGCCCGAAACGTGCCTGGTCCGGCGCGTCCGGTGGAGGTGTGCGCACCGACCTGCTGCGATGGAGCGGTGCGCACGCTCCGTCCGGTCACCCTGCCGCTCGCCGCGACCCTCCTCGTGTCCGTCCTCGCAGGTTGCGAGCCCGGGGTCGACGGGAACCCCGAGCAGGCGGCCGAGAGCCTGGCCGCAGCGATCCAGAGCGGTGACTTCAGCGCGGTCCCGATGGTCGACGCGACAGTCGACGACGCGGCCGCCCAGCGGGAGGAGGCCTTCGCGGGGATGGGGGATCTGCCGCTGCGGGTCGAGGTGCTGGATGTCGAGCAGGGCGACGAGGAGCTGCCGCGCGCCGAGGGGACGCTCCGCCTCACCTGGGACCTCCCCGGCGACGACCTCGTCCAGGAGGCGCCACTGCGGCTGCGCGTCTCCGAGGGGGCGTGGACAGCGGCCTGGGAGCATGCCCTCCTGGGTGTCGCCCGGGGTGAGCGGCTCGACCTGCAGGAGACGGCGCCGCAGCGTGCCGACATCGAGGACCAATCGGGGCGGGCGCTGGTCACCGCGCGGCCCGTGTGGCGCTTCGGGATCGACAAGACCAAGGTGCCCGAGGGTGGTGCGGAGGAGTCCGCGCGGGCGCTCGCCGGGGCGGCCGGGATGGACGAGGACGGGTATGCGGATGCCGTCGCCTCCGCGGGTCCCGAGGCCTTCGTCGAGCTCATCACCTACCGCGTGGAGAGCCCGGACGGGGTGGCGCTGCGCGCCGAGCTGCCGGGGATCGAGGGGGCCTTCGCGCTGGAGGAGGAGCGGGTGCTCGGGCCGACCCGCACCTTCGCCCAGCCGCTGCTCGGTGCCGTCGGGCCGGTCACGGCGGAGATGGTCGAGGAGGAGCCGGAGCGGTTCGAGCCCGGCGACGTCGTCGGGCTGACCGGGCTCTCGGCGGCCTTCGACGAGCAGCTCTCCGGCACACCCGGCCTGCGCGTGGTGGCGGTCGACGCCGACAGCGGGTCGACCCGCACGTTGGCCGAGAGCGACGGTGAGGCGCCGGAGCCGCTCCGGCTCACGCTCGACTCCGGCCTGCAGCGGCTGGCGGAGGAGGCCCTGGCCGACATCGGGCCGCCCAGCGCCATCGTCGCCCTCGACGTGTCGACCGGGGACGTGCTGGCGATGGCCAACGGTCCGGGCTCAGCGGGCGTCGACACGGCGCTGTCCTCGCAGTACGCCCCCGGCTCGGTCTTCAAGCTGGCCACCGCGCTCGCGCTGGTGCGGCAGGGGCTGACGCCGGCGTCGACGGTGCGCTGCGAGCCGACGCTGGTCGTCGACGGCTACCGCTTCCACAACGTGCCGGGCTATCCGGAGTCCGCGCTGGGCGACGTCCCGCTCTCGACCGCGATCGCGCACTCGTGCAACACCGCGCTGATCGGGGAGCGTGACCGGGTGCCGATGGCGGACCTCGCCGCCGCCGCGGAGGATCTCGGCATGGGTGCCGTGTGGGAGATGCCGGTGACCGCCTTCAGCGGGTCGGTCCCGCAGGAGGCGGGGTCCGACACGGAGCACGCCGCGAGCCTCATCGGCCAGGGCCGGGTGCTCGCGTCGCCGGCCGCGATCGCCGCGGTGGCCGCGACGATCGCGCAGGGTGAGGTCGTCGTGCCACGGATCGTGGCGGACCAGGAGGTTCCGGTCGCGGAGAGCGCCCTGACGGCCGGGGAGGCCGAGGCCCTGCGGGAGCTGATGCGCGGGGTCGTCACCGAGGGCGGGGCCACGCTGCTGGCGGACAACCCCGGCGAGCCGGTGCTGGCCAAGACGGGGACGGCCGAGTTCGGCGACGACGACCCGCCCCGCACGCACACGTGGATGATCGGGATCCAGGGCGACCTGGCCGTCAGCGTCTTCGTCGAGGAGGGCTCGACTGGCGCGGAGACCGCGGGGCCGATCCTCGACCGCTTCCTGACCGAGATGTCGTAGCGCGCGTCCGGACCGCCTCACCTGACAAGTGCGCTTGACAGGAGGGCGTAGTGACAAGAACACTTGTCAGATGAGGACGTCACACATCTGGTGGGTCGCGGTGCTGCTCGCGGCCGGGGGGCTCGTGCTCCAGCTCTGGGGGGCCGACGTCGAGGCGAACCCTGTCCAGGACCCCTGGGGCGTGCTCGGCACCCTGCTCGTCGTCGTCCCCCTCGGCCTGGCGGTCAACCTCACGGTGCGGAGACGCCGGGACGCCTCCGGCGCGAGCTCGCCGGACAGCGTGGAGTCCCGCGTCGCGCAGCAGGCCAGGAGCGCGGCCTACACCGACACGCTGCTGCTCGGGGCGGGTCTCTTCCTCCTCCTGGCCGTCGTGGCGGACACGGTCGCCGCCCTCGCCGTGATGGCTTTCGTGACCCTCGCCGCGGGGGCATTCTGGGTCCGCTACCGGCTCGGGCTGCGAGCCGTGCGTGGCTGAGACGGTCAACACCCTGCGGCGCCGGCGTGAGTCGCGGGGCTGGAGCCAGGGCCGGCTGGCGGACGAGGTCGGCGTCTCGCGGCAGACGATCAACGCCATCGAGAACGGCCGCTTCGACCCCAGCCTCCCCCTGGCGATCCGGCTCGCCCAGCTCTTCGGCACCACCGTGGAGGAGCTCTTCACCCTCGGGTAGGTGACGCGAGGGAAGGTCAGCCCGCGCCGCGCGACCTCCGCCAGGAGCGGACGGACTGGACGGCCGCGAGCACGAGCAGCACTACCGCGAGGGCGACCGACACCTT
>CAZONQ010000290.1:0-2808 GCA_964581125.1 uncultured Ornithinimicrobium sp. | reverse complement strand
ACGAGCCGCGCGCCGTCGCCCGGGCCGTCGAGCACGAAGGCCCGGAAGGGCAGCCGCGCCCGCACGCCGAGGCCCACGGTCGTCTGTCCCTCGGCGCTGCCGGCCCACGCCACCTGGCGGAAGGTCGACCAGCCGGTGACGTCCACGAGGTGCGCCCGGTCGGCCGGCCGGTAGGTCGCCCGCCCCTGCGCGTCGTGGGCCGGCGCCCGCAGCACGACCCGCAGGTCGGCGCCGCCGGCCAGCGGCACGGCCCTGCCGCTGCCCTCGGCCCGCACGGTGTCGACGTAGCGCACGTCGTAGCTCAGCCCGCGCGGCACGTCGTCGACGTCCAGGACCAGCCGGTCGTAGCAGGCGTGCCGCCCCGCGCGCACGCCGTCGAGCGTGCCGGTCGTGTGCGACACGGCGTTCTTCTTGGCCAGCGATCCCCACCAGATCCCGCAGTAGGGGCTCTGGCTGGCCGCGGCGACCGGTGCGGTCTGCAGCGCCGGCGCCCCGGAGGCCGGCGCGACCAGCGTGGTCGCGAGCAGCCCGGCGGCGGCGAGTCCGGTGAGGCGGTGGCGGAGGGTGCGTCGTGCGTCCATGGTGTCGTCCCCTTGCGTCGGCGGGCGGGTGCCCGGTCCGGTATGGCGTGGGCTCACGTCATACCCCTAGGTCGCCCGGGGAGGGCGGAAGGTTCACCGGCGCCGCCCAGGTGCGATAACATCGCCATATGGCGATGACAGCGGACACCGGCACGACCGAGCTCCTCGACGAGCGCGCCGCCGCGACCGCGGCGGCCTGCCTCTTCCGGGGCATGGCCGACCCCTCGCGGATGGCGATCCTGCAGCACCTGCTCCTCGGCGAGCACCGGGTCGTCGACCTCACCGCGCACCTCGGCCTGGCGCAGTCGACCGTCTCCAAGCACCTCGCCTGCCTGCGCGACTGCGGCCTCGTCACCTCGCGCCCGGTGGGACGGGCGTCGATGTATGCCGTCGCCCACCCCGAGGCGGTCACCCGCGTCCTGGCCGCGGCCGAGGAGCTGCTGGCCGCCACCGGCGACGCCGTCGTGCTCTGCCCGACGGCGGGGGCGGCGGACGCGTGAGCCACGGCCACGGCAGCACCCACCTGGGCGGCAGGCACCGCTGGCGGCTGGCGGTCGCCTTCGTCCTCGTCGCCAGCTTCTTCGTCGTCGAGCTGCTGGCCGGGCTCTGGTCGCGGTCGCTGGCGCTGCTCTCCGACGCGGGCCACATGGCCGCCGACGTCGTGGCGCTCGGTGCCGCGCTCGCCGCCACGAGGATCGCGACCCGGCCCGACACGACCGGCCGGCGCACCTACGGCTCCTACCGCGCGGAGGTCTTCGCCTCCGGCCTGACCGTCCTGCTCATGCTGGGCGCGGCGGCCTACGTCGGCCTCGAGGCGGTCCGGCGCATCGGCGACGAGCCGGAGGTCGCCGGCGGCCCGATGATGGTCGTCGGCGCGGTCGGCCTGGCCGTCAACGTCGTCGCCCTGCTCCTCCTGCGCGGGGGCGCCGCCGAGAGCATCAACGTCAAGGGCGCCTACCTCGAGGTGGTCGCGGACACCGTCGGCTCGGTCGGCGTCATCGTCGCCGGCGTCCTCGTCGCCCGCACCGGCGACGGCTGGTGGGACACCGTCGTGGCGCTGGCCATCGCGGTCTTCGTGCTGGTCCGCGCGGTGCTGCTCGCCCGCGAGGTCCTCGCCGTGCTCGCCCAGCACGCGCCGCCGGGCGTCGACCCCGCCGACGTCGAGGCCCGCCTGCGGGAGGTCGACGGCGTCAGGGACGTCCACGACCTGCACCTGTGGGTCCTCACCTCGGGCATGAACGTCGCCACCGCCCACCTCGTCGCCGCTCCCGGGGCCTCGACCCAGGCCGTCCTCGCCAGCGCCCGGCAGGTCATGCAGCACCGCTTCGACATCGAGCACGCCACCCTCCAGGTCGAGGCCGACGCCACGCGCTGCCACGAGATGTCCTGGTAGGGGCCGCCCCTGCCCGCGCGGGGCGACCACCTGCGGGTCTAGCCTGACGAGGGAGCCCAGCCACACCGCATACCAGTCGAGGAGGCACGACGACATGCCCACGGTCGCGGAGAACATCGTCAGCCAGCTCTACGCCCAGGGGGTGCGCCGCGTCTTCGGGATCCCGGGCGACTCGCTCAACGGCCTGACCGACGCGCTGCGCGAGGACGGGCGCATCGAGTGGGTGCTCACCCGGCACGAGGAGGGGGCGGCGTTCGCGGCCGCGGCCGAGGCGGCGCTCACCGAGGAGGTCGCGGTGTGCGTCGGCTCGTGCGGGCCGGGCAACCTGCACCTGGTCAACGGGCTCTACGACGCCAACCGCTCCCGGGTCCCCGTGCTGGCGATCGCCGCGCAGATCCCCACCGAGGAGATCGGGACCACCTACTTCCAGGAGACGCACCCGGTCGAGGTGTTCCGCGAGTGCTCGGTGTATGCGGAGCAGCTCACCTCGGCCGCGCAGCTGCCCCAGATGCTCGACGTCGCGCTGCGCGAGGCGGTCGAGAAGCGGGGCGTCGCGGTGCTCGTCGTCTCCGGCGACGTGGCGCTCGCCGACGCGCCGCGGACCGAGCCGGTGCGGATCGGGCGCACGGCGCCGCGCGTCCTGCCCGGCGTGGACGAGCTGGACCGCATGGTCGAGATCCTCGGCGGCTCGCGCAAGGTGACGATCCTCGCCGGGGCCGGCTGCGCCGGCGCCCACGACGAGGTGGTGGCGCTCGCCGACCGGCTCGGCGCGCCGGTCGTGCACACGCTGCGCAGCAAGGAGCACCTCGAGCACGACAACCCCTTCGACGTGGG
>CAZONQ010000289.1:0-2809 GCA_964581125.1 uncultured Ornithinimicrobium sp. | reverse complement strand
CCGACCGCGAGCGGGCCGTGCTCCGCGAGTCGCTCGAGGGCGCGACGGTGGCCACCATCGCCGGCCGCGTGCACCTGTCGCAGGGCACCGTGCGCAACTACCTGTCCTCGGCGATCGGCAAGACCGGGGCCTCGACCCGCTTCGAGGCGGCCCGGGTCGCGCAGGAGCACGGCTGGCTCTGAGGAGACGGTCGAGCGGTCGCCGCTCAGGAGGCCTCGTCGACCGGGACGGCATTGCTCTTCACGTCCTGCAGGATCTCGACGATCACGTCCAGGTCCTCCGTCGGGAAGACGAAGTCCGGTCCCCTGGGCGCGTGGTCGGGCTGGTCGCGCAGCGCGGCCCAGACCATGACGTGGTGCAGCTCCCGCAGCACGGCGAGCGCGTCGTGCCGGGCGACCGGCTGCTCCTTGTGGACGGCGGTGTTGCCGACGGTGCGGATCAGGTTGAGCTTGGCGGTGACGGCGGGACCGGTGGTGGCCTTGAACGCGGCCGGTTGTCGTCGACCAGGAGGTCGAGGAATCGACGGTTGACGAACAATCTGTCACGTCCCACCTTGAGGTCGTCGACCAGTCCCGCGGACGCGAGCTCGGAGAGCCACTTCGTGGCGGTCGGGCGCGAGACGCCGCACCGTTCCACGACCGTTGCTATACGGCAGTACGGCTGCTCGAAGAGGACGGCAAGCAGTTCAGCGTCCGCCCCTCCCCTGGAGGTGGCGCGTGCCTCCCGCGCAAAGTCGGTCTGCAGGAGCCGGATCCTGCCGATCTTGTCCACCGTCGCACGTGACGTCTCCTCGACGCCGCGCAGCACGTAAGTGATCCACTCCTCCCACGCGGCCACAGCGCTCACCTCCCTCAGGAGCCGGTAGTAGTCCTGCTTGTGCTGGATGAGGTAACGCGACAGGTAGAGCACGGGCAGCCTCAAGAGGCCCGCCTCCACGAGCATCAGGACGTTCAGGATGCGGCCGGTGCGCCCGTTGCCGTCGCTGAAGGGGTGGATCGCCTCGAACTGGTAGTGGGCCGCAGCCATCCGGACCAATGGGTCGAGCCCGTCGTCAGCGTGCACGAAGCGCTCCCACTCCCTGAGCTTGCGGACGATGACGTCGCGTCCCTCAGGGGGGCTGTAGATGATCCGGCCGGTGGCCGGACTTGCGATACGGGTGCCGGGCAGCTCACGGACCTGCATCTGCTGACCCTTGATCATCGAGCAGACGCGCTCGGCGGTCGCGACCGTGAGCCCACGGTCCACGACGGTGCGGAAGCCCGCATGGAGCGCCGTCCGGCAGCGGAGAGTCTCACGGGTCCCGGCGTCATGTGCGGCCTCCTCGTCGTCCATGTGCCGGAAGAGGTCGTCGCTGGTGGTGACGATGTTCTCGATCTCCGAGCTTGCTCGCGCTTCGAGGAGCGGGATCGTGTTGATCAGCACGGTGGGGTTCGGCATGCCGAGACTGGCCTGGTCCAGCTGCGCGAGGGCCGCGCTGGCCGCGATCGCCGCCTTGAGGACCCGGCGGGTCTCGAGGACCTCCGGGCCCGGGGGCGCCGGCAGGTCGTTGTAGGGCGTGTCGGGGCGCCAGGTCGTCATGAAAGGAACTTTGCACACCATCGCTGACATGTAAAGATTTCGCGTGAAAGTTTACACGTTGGCGCGCCGGGGTGGTTACGTGCCGCTAGCCACCACAGGTGACAGGGCTGTCCGGCTCTCACCCGCGGCGCGAGGTTGCCAGCGCTGCCATCGCCACGCGGCCCGGCGTGCGACGACGGTGCCCACGGCGCGTCCGGTCGTGCACTCCATACCCGAGGGACAGCGAAGGCCCCCCGCGGTGGCGGGGGGCCTTCTCACTGTCTCAACACAGCGCGCGCCCGAAGGGATTCGAACCCCTAACCTTCTGATCCGTAGTCAGATGCTCTATCCGTTGAGCTACGGGCGCAACGAGGGACAACTCTAGCGGATGACGGGGGCGGCGACGAAATCGGCGCGACCGGGTGTGACCAACGACGCACCTGTCCGACCACGCTCCGGCAGGGCGCACCCAGACATCGGCGCTACGGTGGTCGAAAGAGGCAGAGCGGCCTCGCCTGCACTGGCGGCGAGGCCAGGAAAGGGACCTGAATGCAGCAGCAGATGGAGATCACCGGCGGCACCACCCACGCCGAGCTGGACGCCTGGGTGAAGGAGGTCGCCGCCCACACCAGGCCCGACGCGGTCGTGTGGGTGACGGGCTCCGACGAGGAGATCGCCCAGATCAACGAGACGCTCGTCGAGGCGGGCACGTTCACCAAGCTCGCCGAGGACAAGAAGCCCGAGAGCTACCACGCCCTGTCCGACCCCGACGACGTGGCGCGGGTCGAGGGCCGCACGTTCATCTGCTCCGAGCGGGAGCGGGACGCGGGCCCGACCAACAACTGGATGGACCCGCAGGAGATGAAGGACACCCTGTGGCCGCTCTTCGAGGGGTCGATGCAGGGCCGGACGATGTATGTCATCCCCTTCGTCATGGGCCACCTGGACGCCGAGGACCCCAAGTTCGGCGTGGAGATCACCGACTCCGCCTACGTCGTGGCCTCGATGCGGATCATGGCCCGCATCGGCAGCGACGTGCTGGCGACGATGGAGGAGAGCGACGCCGCCTACGTCAAGGGGCTGCACTCGGTCGGCGCCCCGCTCGCCGACGGCGAGGAGGACGTCCCCTGGCCGTGCAACGAGACCAAGTACATCGTCCACTTCCCCGAGGAGCTGGCGATCTGGTCCTACGGCTCGGGCTACGGCGGCAACGCCCTGCTCGGCAAGAAGTGCTACGCGCTGCGCATCGCCT
>CAZONQ010000288.1:0-2813 GCA_964581125.1 uncultured Ornithinimicrobium sp. | reverse complement strand
GCCTTGCGCTCGGCCTCCTCGGCCGCCTTCTTCTCCGCGGCCTCCCTGGCCTTGCGCTCGGCCTCGGCCTTGGCCTTCCTCTCCGCCTCCTCCTTGGCCTTGCGCTCCGCCTCCGCCTCGGCGGCGGCCCGCTCGATCGCCTCGGTCGCCTCCTGGGACACGGCCTCGGCCCGAGCCTTGAGCGTGACCACCTCGGCCCGCAGGTCGGCCAGCTCGACGGCGGTCAGGCCGGCCGCGGCGAGCGAGCCCGGGTCGGAGGCGTCGACGATCGCCAGCAGGGCGGCCCCGTCGGCCACGGTCTGCCCGGCCGCCTCCCTGACCTGCTCCGGCTCGTCCGCCGCCAGCTGCTCCTCGAGCGCGGCGACCTGGTCGGCATACGCCTGCGTCCGCGCCTCGAAGGTGCACGTGAGGTCGGCGCTGAACATCCCCTGCCCCGCACCCTTCGCGTCCTCGTAGGCCTCGACGACCTCGTCGTAGAACTTCCGGTTGGGCTCGAAGAGCACCGGCACGCCCAGTCCCAGCCGCGCGATCTCGGCGTTGACCAGCACGTCGCCCTCGAAGACGCCCGCCAGCTCCCGCCCGTAGCGGTCGAGCAGCTCGACGTCGAACTCGAGCCGCACCTCGTCGCCCGGCTCGAGGGTCTCCTGCAGGTATGAGGTGGCCTCCGGACCGAGGCACTCGACCGCCTTGCCGGGGTGCTTGGTCTCCGGCGTGTCGACGTTGAGCAGCCGCACCCGGTGCTCCGTGCCGTCGTAGCGGACGTCGAGGGTGTCGCCGTCGACCACCCTGAGGACCACGGCCCGGTCCGGGCCCGGGTCGCCCTTGATGGCCCCGTAGACCGCACCTCCCCCGACGACGAGGACGCTCCCGGCGACGAACGTCGCCACCACCGAACCCAACGAAGGCATCACGGGCCCTGCTTTCCCGAGTATGTGGTGACGGCCCGGGACGGGACCCTCACCCGCCGACCGTGGTCACCCTCCGTCGGGTGAGTGTCGCGGTCGGACGCGTGCTCGCGCACGTGCCCCGCAGCATACCGGAGGACCCGCGCGATAAACGGAAAAACTGGAGGTCGGTCGGGGCCGGTCGGGCGAGCCACCGGGGACCCTCCCGTCGGAGACGTATATCTGATCCGCGTGATGGATCAGATATACGTCTGCGCAGGGGTGGGGTCGGGAGGGCTCCGGGTGGCCGGACCGCCGACGTCAGACGCCCAGGTAGGCCTCGATGACCTTCGGGTCCTGGGCGAGCTCGGCGGCGCTGCCCTCCATCGTCACCCGGCCCGACTCCAGGACGTAGGCGCGGTGGGCGATCTTGAGCGCGGCGCGGGCGTTCTGCTCCACGAGCAGCACGGTCGTGCCCTCGGCGTTGATGGCCTCGATGACCTCCATGACCTGCTTGACGATGAGGGGCGCGAGGCCCATCGACGGCTCGTCGAGCAGCAGCAGCCTCGGCCCGCCGACGAGGGCACGGCCGACCGCGAGCATCTGCTGCTCGCCGCCGGAGAGCGTGCCGCCCTGCTGGTTGCGGCGCTCGGCCAGGCGCGGCATGAGGTCGTAGGCGTGGTCGGTCCGCTCGCGCACGAGCGCCGGGTCGTCGACGAGGTAGCCGCCGAGCAGGAGGTTCTCGTGGACGCTCATCGTGGAGAAGATCCGGCGCCCCTCGGGGACGTGGATGAGGCCGGCGCCGACCATGTCCCACGGGTGCATCCTCGTCAGGTCGTGCTCGCCCCAGGTGACGGCGCCGCTCCTGGCGCGCACGAGCCCGGAGATGAGCGAGAGCGTGGAGGTCTTGCCCGCGCCGTTGTTGCCCAGGAGCGAGACGATCTCGCCCTCGTCGACGACGAGCGAGAGCTCGCGCAGCGCGTGGACGCGGTGGTAGAAGAGGTCGACCTTGTCGAGGGTGAGCCTCATGCCTCCTCCTCCCCGAGGTAGGCGGCGATGACGACCGGGTCGTTCTTGACCTGCTCGGGCGTGCCGTCGGCGATCTCCTTGCCGTAGTTGAGCACCACGATCCTCTCCGAGACCTGCATGACCAGGCCCATGTCGTGCTCGATGAGGACGATGCCGATGCCGGCGTCGCGCACCTTGCGGACGAGCTCCATGAGCTCGTTCTTCTCCGAGTGGTTCAGGCCGGCGCCGGGCTCGTCGAGCAGCAGCAGCTTGGGCTGCGTCGCCAGGGCACGGGCGATCTCGACGCGCCGCTGCTCGCCGTAGGGCAGCTGGGTGACGAGCAGCTCGTCGTCGGAGCGGAAGCCGACGAAGTCGAGCCAGCCGCGGGCGTCCCGGGTGCACTCCTCCTCGCTGCGCCGGAAGCGCGGCGTGTGCAGCATGATGTCGAAGATGTTCTGCCGCAGGCGGGAGTGCATGCCGGTCTTGACGTTCTCCAGGACGGTCATGTCCTTGAAGAGGCGCACGTTCTGGAAGGTGCGCGCCATGCCGCGCCGGGTGATGGCCGACGGCTTCCTGCGGATGATCGACTCGCCGTCGAAGAGGATCTTGCCCTGGTTGGGGCGGTAGAACCCGGAGATGCAGTTGAAGGCGGAGGTCTTCCCGGCGCCGTTGGGGCCGATGACCGAGACGATCTCGCCCTGGGAGACGGAGAAGGACAGGCCGTCGACGGCGCGGATGCCGCCGAAGCTGATCGCCAGGTCCTCGACGTGGAGCAGCGCGGTCATGACACCTTCTCCGGCTCGGGGGTCGGGTCCTCCTCGGCGGCGGGCTGTGGGGCCTCCCGCTTCTTGAGGAAGGGCAGCACCGCGTTCTCCGGCCAGATGCCCTTGGGCCGGAAGACCATCGTCACCACGAGCAGCA
>CAZONQ010000287.1:0-2824 GCA_964581125.1 uncultured Ornithinimicrobium sp. | reverse complement strand
ACGGCGGCTACACCCGCATCACCAAGATCGCGCCGCGCAAGGGCGACAACGCCCCCATGGCCGTCATCGAGCTGGTCCGCGAGCCGGTCGCCAAGAAGGCCGTCGTCACCCAGGCGGAGGGCGCGACCAGGCGCGCCGCCAAGGACGCCGCCACGACGTCGGCCACGAAGGACGAGACGAAGGCCGCGACCGAGGAGGTCGCCCCGGCCGCCCCGGCCGAGGTCGTCGAGGTCAACGAGACCGCGGCCGAGGACACCACCGAGGCCGCCATGGTCTCGGCCGGTGCCGACGACGCTGCTCCCCGCGACTTCGGCCCCGACAGCCACCCGGCCACCGAGGACGGCTCGGCGCCCGAGGGCTTCGACGTCAAGGGCAACGCCGACTCGATGAAGTACCACGTCCCCGGCTCCCGCTGGTACGACGCCACCCAGGCCGAGGTCTGGTTCCGCTCCCCGGAGGCCGCCGAGGCGGCCGGCTTCGAGCCGGCCGGTGGCGCCGCCGCGCAGGGCGCCGACGCGGGTGCCGAGCTCGGCACCGCCGACGACGAGAGCTGAGCCGACCGGTCCCTCCCGGACCGAGGTCCGCACACGAGGCCGCCTCCCCCGCCGGGGGAGGCGGCCTCGTGGCGTCCAGGACAGGGCAGGATGGGGGAGTGCGCATCAGGATCGACCTCGCCTACGACGGCACCGCCTTCTCCGGCTGGGCCCGCCAGCCCGGGCTGCGCACCGTGGAGCAGACGCTCGCGGAGGGCCTGGGCACGGTGCTGCGCACGTCGCCACCGGTCCTCACCGTGGGCGGGCGCACCGACGCGGGCGTGCACGCGCGCGGCTCGGTGTGCCACCTCGACCTCGACCCCGAGGTATGGCGTGCCCTCCCGGGGCGCTCCGCCCGCGCCCCGGGGGAGGCTCTCGTCAGCAGGCTCCGCGGGGTGCTGCCGCCGGACGTCGTCGTGCGGGCCGCGACGACGGTGCCGGACGCCTTCGACGCGCGCTTCTCGGCGCTACGACGTCGCTACACCTACCGGATCTGCGACCGGCCGAACCTGCTCGACCCGCTGCGCCGGCACGACACCGTCGTCTGGCGACGTCCCCTCGACGTCGGGGAGATGGACGAGGCGGCGGGCTCGCTGACCGGGCTGCACGACTTCGCCGCCTTCTGCAGGCGGCGCGAGGGGGCCACGACCGTGCGGACCCTGCTCGCGCACGGCTGGCGGCGGGACGGGGACGGCGTCCTCGTCGGGACGGTGGAGGCCGACGCCTTCTGCCACAGCATGGTGCGCGCGCTCGTCGGGTCGGTGGTGCCCGTGGGGGAGGGACGCAAGGACCGGGGCTGGCCCTCGCGCGTCCTCGAGGCCGGACGCCGTGACCCCGCCGTCCAGGTCATGCCCGCGCACGGCCTGTGCCTGGAGGAGATCTCCTACCCGGAGGGGCAGGCGGCCCTGGCCGCCAGGGACCGGGAGAGCCGGGCCGTGCGCTCCCTCGACACACCCCCGTCCCGGGTCGGTCGCGCCGCGCGGGCCGACGGCTAGGTTGGGGGCATGCTCGCCGCCTACGCCGCCTCCCTCAGCGCCGACGACCCGCTCTCGGGCCTGGTGGTGGGCCAACGCCCCGCTCCCGAGGAGCGCGAGGGTTGGGCGGTCCTGCCCGTGGTCGCCGCCGGCCTCAACCACCACGACCTGTGGTCGCTGCGCGGGGTCGGCCTGCCCGAGGAGCGGCTGCCGATGATCCTCGGCTGCGACGCGGTGGCGCGGCACCCCGAGCTGGGCGACGTGGTCGTGCTCCCCGTCGTGGCCGGGACGCCGGGCTGGGCCGGGGACATCACCCTGGACCCGCGCCGGAGCCTGCTGTCCGAGGTGCACCAGGGGACGCTCGCCGAGCAGGTCGCCGTGCCGGTGGGCCACTGGGTCCCCAAGCCGGAGCACCTCGACGCGGTGGCCGCCGCGGCACTGTCGACCACCTGGCTCACCGCCTACCGGATGCTCTTCCGCAACGCCGGGGTGCGGCCCGGCGACACGGTCCTGGTGCAGGGCGCCGGCGGCGGGGTGGCCACGGCGCTCGTCCAGCTCGGCGCTGCGGCGGGGCTCACGGTGTGGGTGACCAGCCGCGACGAGGCCAAGGGCGCGCGGGCGGTCGAGCTGGGCGCGGCGCGCGCCTTTTCCAGCGGCGAGCGTCTGCCCTCACGGGTCGACGCCGTGATGGAGAGCGTCGGGGCCGCGACCTGGACCCACTCGGTCAACGCGCTGCGCCCGGGCGGGACGGTCGTCGTCTGCGGAGCGACGTCGGGTGACGCACCGCCCCGCGCCGAGCTCACCAAGATCTTCTTCCGGCAGCTGCGCGTGGTCGGCTCGACCATGGGGACGCTGTGCGAGCTGGAGCAGCTGTGCCGGTTCGTCTCGGCGCGAGCCCTCCGCCCCGTGGTGGACACGACCTACCCGCTCGACCGCACGCGCGAGGCGCTCGCCCAGATGGAGAGCGGCGACCTCGTCGGCAAGATCGGGATCCAGGTGGCGGACCGCCAGGCCTGAAGCCCCCTCGCGCAGGCCCCTGACCTGCGACGACGTGCACCGAGCCGAGAGGGCGCGGCACGGTTTTGGCGTCCGGGCCGACCCGGTGTAGAGTAGTGCTCCGCTGCTCAGCGAGAGCGGGCAGCGGCCCCAGCAGATCGAGTCCCACCTCCTGCGTCCCCTCCGCGAAGCGGATTTGGAGAGCAGGCCCAGGACAAGGTAGGCTGGAGAGGTTGCCCCGGACGGGAGGCCTGAGACAGGCTGACCGACGGTGTGCGTCCGATCCTTGAGAACTCAACAGCGTGTCAGATTATTGATGCC
>CAZONQ010000286.1:0-2856 GCA_964581125.1 uncultured Ornithinimicrobium sp. | reverse complement strand
TCATCGACCTCGGCGGCGTGCGGCGCCAGGACGACCTGGAGTCGCCGATCTACGGGACCGTCGGCTACCAGGCGCCGGAGGTGCCCGAGGTGGGCCCGTCGGTCGAGTCCGACATCTACACGATCGGCCGGACGCTGTGCGTCCTCACCTTCGAGTTCCGCGGCTACCAGTCCGAGTACGTCGACGAGCTGCCCCCGATGTCGCAGGTCCCGCCGTTCGTCGAGCACGACGCGTTCTACCGGCTGGTGGCCCGCTGCTGCGCCCCGGACCCGGGCGACCGCTTCCTCACCGTCGACGAGCTGCGCGCCCAGACGGTGGGCGTGCTGCGCCAGGTCGTCGCGGCGAGGGCGGACCACGCCGCGACCCTGTCGGCGCACTCGACCGCCTTCGAGCCGCCGGTCTCCACCGGCGAGACGCTCGGCTGGTGGGAGCTGCCCGCGCTCAAGGCCGACGAGGCCGACCCGATGCTGGACCAGCTCTCGACGCTGCCGGACACCGACCCCGTCGCCCGGCACGAGGCGCTGGTCGCGCTGCCCGACCAGACGCCGGAGGTCCTCGTCGCCCGGGCCCGGGCCGGGATCCGCGTCGGCCAGCAGGCCTGGGTCGACGAGGCCGTGCGCGGCCTGCTCGCCGAGAACCCCTGGGACTGGCGGGCCTCCTGGCTGCGCGGGCTGTGGGAGCTGTCCCAGGCCGGCACCGAGGAGGAGCGCAGCCGCACCGCCGGCCGCGACGCCGCGGGACACTTCGCCGCGGTGCGCGACGCGCTGCCCGGCGAGGTGGCGCCCCGCCTGGCGCTGGCCCTGGCGAGCGAGCTGGCGGGCTACGCCAAGGCGGCCGAGCTGGACTACGAGCGGGCGTGGCGCACGGACGCGGCCTACGTCGCCCCCGCCGCCTTCGGCCTCAGCCGCGTCCGCCTGGGGCGCGGCGACCTCGAGGGCGCGATCCGGGCGCTCGACTCCGTGCCGGCCGGGAGCCGGGCGCACCCGCGGGCCAGGTGGATGCGCGCCGAGCTGCTCCGTCGCCGCGGCACCCTCGCGGACCTGCGCGAGTCGGTGCACACCGTGTCGCGGCTCACCCTCGACCCGCGGCAGCGGGCCATGTTCAACGTCACGACCTACGAGCAGGCGCTGCGCCGCGTCGCCCAGGACGGGGAGCGTCCCGACTGGCGCCTCGGCGAGGTCCCGGTGACCCGGGAGGCGCTGCGCCGCGCGCTCGAGCAGGAGTACCACGTCCTCGCCGACTACACCCCCGACCCCCTCGAGCGCGCCGCGCTCGTCGACCGAGCCAACGCCGTCCGACCCTGGAGCTGGACATGACCGAGCCGACCCCCGCCGCGGACTCCCCCGCGCCCGACCCCACCGACCCCGCCGGGACGGCGGACACCACGGACAGCACGGACCCGGCGCCCGAGGAGGGTGCTCCGCGGAGCACCGCCGAGGGCGGCGGGACGGTTCCGCGGAGCACCGCCGGGGCAGACCCAGCCGGGACCGCAGAGCCCGGTGAGCCCGCCGAGACCGACGGCTCCGAGCCCGGCGAGCTCGCGCCCGAGGAGGAGCCGGAGCCCTTCTCGGACGGCCCGCCGCCGCTGCCGACGCCGATGCTCGTCCTCGACGGCACGCTCCCGGAGGACCCGGCGGAGCCGGAGCCGGTCGACCACGGCACGTGCCGGTGCGGCGGGAAGTTCGACGCCGACGGCTGGTGCACCGAGTGCGGCGAGCGCAGGCCCGACCCGCGCCACCACTTCACCGCCCGTCCCTCCGACCTCGTCGCGGCCGTCTGCGACCGGGGGATCCGGCACGCCGACAACGAGGACGCGATGGCGGTCTGGGCCGGGGAGGCCGGCGACGGCCGCGCCGTGCTCGTCGTCTGCGACGGCGTGACCACCGCGACCCGCTCGGCCGAGGCGAGCCTGGCCGCGGCCGAGGCGGCGCTCGAGGTCCTCACCACCGACGACGCCGAGCCCGGTGCGCGGCTCGTGCGCGCGACCATGGCGGCCTCCGCGGCGGTCGAGCAGGTGGGGCGCGACTTCCCCGACTCGGCGCCGTCGTGCACCTTCGTCGCCGCCGTCGTCGAGGGCGGGACCGCGACCTTCGGGTCGGTGGGCGACAGCCGGGCCTACTGGTTCCCGGACGAGGGCGAGGCCCACCGGATGACCGCCGACGACTCGATGGCCGAGGAGCAGGTCCGCGCCGGCCTCGACCGCGCCTCCGCCGAGTCCGGCCCGCTCGCCCACACCATCACCCGCTGGCTCGGCCCGGACTCCCCCGACCAGACCCCGGTCGTCACCGACCAGGACGTGTCCGTCCCCGGCTGGGTCATGGTCTGCTCCGACGGCCTGTGGAACTACGCCTCCGAGCCGGCCGACCTGCGCGCCGTCCTGCGCGCCACGGAGCGCCGCGTCGGCCGCGACCCGCTCGAGCTGGCGCAGGCCCTCGTCGCCTGGGCCAACGGCCGCGGCGGCGCCGACAACGTCACCGTGGCCCTGGCCCGCACCGGGGGCGGGGCGACCGACCACCCGGGCGACGAGGCGGAGCCGACGGTGGAGACCGCATACCCGACCGGTGGCGACGCCGGCGCCGGGGGGCAGGATGGGACCCATGGCTGACTTCACCGCGACGGTCTACCAGAACGAGTTCCTGCCCGACGGCGGGACCGACGTGCACGCGATCGTGTCGGTGACCTGCTCGGGGGCGGGGACGGTGTCGGCGATGAGCCCGGCGTCCGGGGAGGCCGGCGAGATCATCATCGTGGACGTGTCCGGCTCCATGGACGTGCAGGGCGTGCGGGCCGCGGCCTACGCCGCGTCGGCGGCGCTGGACCAGATCGTCGACGGCGTGTGGTTCGCGATCATCGCGG
>CAZONQ010000285.1:0-2866 GCA_964581125.1 uncultured Ornithinimicrobium sp. | reverse complement strand
CCCATCTGGCCCAGCCCGACGACGCCGACCTCTTCGGTCCGGCTCATCCGGTGATCCGGAGCATGACCTCGGCGATCACGGCCGATCCCAGGTAGGTCCCGAGGAAGACGAGCACGGCGATGAGCAGCAGCTTCCAGCCGGACCTGCGCATCACGTCCAGCTCGAGCTTGCTGATGGCCAGGCCGGCGTAGGCCAGTGGCGGCACGGCCAGGGCGAGGAAGTCGAGCCCCTCGACCAGGCCCAGGAACCACTGCCCCCAGGGCAGCATCGGCAGGGTGGCAGCGATGCCGACGAGGGAGATCCAGGCGACGCTCGGCAGGCGGAACGGCACGTACCGGGTGAGCAGGACACCCAGCAGGCACACGAGGTAGATCGCCGCGAGGCCCGCGAGCACCTGCACCAGGGAGAGGTCGGTGGCGATGAGCTGCAGGGGGATCGAGATGAGGGAGACGACCGCGACGTCGCGCATCGTGGCCGGGAGTCCCAGCTCCTCGCTCTCGGGGTCGGCCAGGAAGCTCTCTTCGGTCTGGGCGCTCACGGGGCCACCTCCGTCTTCGCAGGGGCAGGATCGTTCGGGTGGACCTTCGAGTACATCCACTCCACCATCGGCAGCGCCACGAACAGGCTGACGTACATGCCCGTCGCGTAGGTGAGCAGGTTGCTCGCCGCGGCCATCGCGGCGATGGTGTCGGCCGCGGCGGGGACGGTCTCGGCGAGGCCGCCGGCGCACGCGGCCATCATCGACCCGCTGCCGACGCCGCAGGCCATGGCCAACGCCTCGATCTTGAAGATGTCCAGGGAGGCGAGGAAGGAGGACATGAGGGCGAAGACGATGGTGCCGAACAGCGTGCCCATCACGTAGACGCCCAGCACCCCCATGCCCTCGGGGCTCCGCAGCCCGTAACGGTCGGCGATGATCGCGATGTTGGGCTCACGCGCGATCGAGTGGACGGCACCGATGGACTCCCGGCGCAGGCCCAGCAGCCAGACGGCCACCGGGAAGGCGACCACGATCGTGCCCAGGTTGCCGATCTCCTGGAGCAGCAGAGCCGGTCCAGCCGCGATGATCTCGTCGATCGCCGGTCCGATCGTGGTGCCGAACTTGGCGATGAACGGCATGATGGCGATGATGATCAGGGGTGCCGCCGCGGCGGTCTTCCGGGAGCTCAGCACCTTGCCCATGGCCGGGACCACGTTCGGGTTGATGAGCAGGCAGATCACGAAGGCGTAGAGCATGGGCAGCAGCAGCATGGTGCCCACCCCGAGCGGGACGGACCTCACCCCGACCAGCTGAGAAGCGACACCGACCACGAGCACCGCCAGGTGCAGGGGCCAGAGTCTGATGAGGCTGTTCATCAACCCTCCTAGGGTCCGGTGGTGGCCCAGACGCTAGGGATGAGCGTGCTGTTGCACAAGACCCCAGTCGTGTCCTCAGGGTGGTGCCTGCGAGGCAACACCCTCCGCCCCGGACGGTGGAGCGGTGGCGCTAGCCGGAGGGTGGCGCGGGGGCGAACATGCCTGCGGCGCAGGCGGCGACGAACGCGCTCGCCACCGGGAGCAGCCGTCGTCCGCGCCGCACGAGGAGCTTGGCCTCGACCCGCGAGACCTGGGCGTCCTCGAGCGGGACGGCGACCAGACGGCCGGCCTCGACGTCCTCGCCGACGGTCACCCGCGGCAGCAGCGCCAGGGCCAGCCCGCCCACGACCGCGCGGACGACCGCGCGCTGGGACTCGCTCTGGATGCGCACGTCGACCGTGACGCCGTGCGCGCGCAGCAGCTGGTCGTGCAGGGTGCGGATCCCGAAGCGCCCGGGGAGCACGGCGAGGTCCAGCCCCTCGAGCTCGCTGGGGTGGACGCTGTCGCGGCCGGCGAAGGGGTGGTCGGGCGGGCACACGACACGCAGCGGCTCCTTCCGCGAGCGGACGGTCCGCACCTCCCGGGCGACGGGAGGGTGCAGGGCCACGGCGAGGTCGACCTGGTCGGTGACGAGGAGCTCGAAGAGGTCGTCGGTCCCGCCGGTGCGCAGGTCCAGCACCACACCGGGATGCTCCTGCAGGAACGGGGTGACCACGTGCTCCCACAGCTCGGCCACGAAGCCCTCGCCCGTGGCGACCGCCACGTGCCCGTGGGACAGGCCCCTGAGCTCGTCTAGCTGGCTCGTCAGCCGCAGGTCGAGGTCGCGGCGGTCCCGGGCCTGCGCAGCGACGACCCGGCCGGCCTCGGTGGCCACCGCTCCTCGCGTCCCGCGCTCGAAGAGCTCCATGCCCACCTGCCGCTCGGCCGCGACGATGGTGCGCTGCACCGCCGACGGGGCGAGTCGCAGCTCGCGCGCGGCGGCTCGGATCGAGCCCAGTCTGTCCACCGCGGCGATGTAGCGGATGGTGCGTTCGTCGAGCACGCCCCCAACATCCCACAACCGCTCTTCGTCCGGGGCCGACCGATCTGGCTACCCGTGCGCGGGACCCGACTGCCCGGCGACCCACTGCTCCACCTCGGCGGCACCGATCGGGAGGGCGTCGGAGAGCACCTCGGAGCCTTCGCGGGTGACAAGGATGTCGTCCTCGAGCCGTACCCCGACGCCCCGCAGCTCCGGAGGCACCGTGAGGTCGAAGGCGTGGAAGTAGAGGCCGGGCTCGACGGTCAGGACCATGCCCTCGGCCAGCTCGGCGCCCTGATAGGCGTCGTAGTGCGCCCGGGAGCAGTCGTGCACGTCCAGACCGAGGTGGTGCCCGACGCCGCACACGATGTAGCGGCGATGGTGCTGGCCCCGGTGGCTGAGCGCCTCGTCCACCGAGACCGGCAGCAGTCCGCGGTCGTGGAGGCCCTGAGCGAGCACCTCCATCATCACCACGTGGAAGTCGCTGAA
>CAZONQ010000284.1:0-2877 GCA_964581125.1 uncultured Ornithinimicrobium sp. | reverse complement strand
GCGAGGCGATCAGCCGCTTCACCGCCGACGACGCCCGCGCCGTCGAGATCCTCGGCGCCACGGTCAACGACGACGTCCGCGGCCGCGCCACCGACGTCCCGGCGCTGGCCGAGCGGCTCGGCGGCACGGTCGTCCTCGACTCGCGCGCCGTGACGCACCCGACCTATCCCGACGCGGTCGTCCGCACGCCCTCGCTCGTCGCGGTCGACGCCGACAACCCCGAGGCCTACACCCAGGAGTGCTTCGGCCCGGTCGCCTTCGTCATCAGCACCGACGACACGGCCGAGTCGCTGCGGGTCTTCGCCGACACCGTCCGCGAGCACGGCGGGATGACCGCGGCGGTCTACTCGACCGACGAGGAGGTCCTCGACGACGCCCGGGAGGCCGCGGCGGAGGCCGGCGTCGCCCTGTCGGAGAACCTCACCGGCCAGGTCTTCGTCAACCAGACCGCCGCCTTCTCCGACCTGCACGGCACCGGCGCCAACCCGGCGGCCAACGCGGCCTACGCCGACGCCGCCTTCGTCGCCAACCGGTTCCGCGTCGTCACCAGCAGACGGCACGTGTGACCGAGGAGGGTATGCCGTCGGGCCGGCTCCGCGCGCAGGTCCGGTCCGAGCAGCCCGGCGTGGTCGGGCTGGTCGGCCTCGAGCACCTCGCCGCGGCGGCGGAGGTCGACCCCGACGCGGTCGGCGAGCTCGTCCTCGCCGAGGTCGAGCGCGCCTTCGCCGCCGGTCACCACCGGGTCGAGGCGGAGGTCGAGCACGACCACACCGGCCTGCGGCGGGCGCTGCGCCGTGCCGGACTGCGGCCCGAGGGCGTGGCGAGGGGACGCGGGAGGGGAGCGGACGGCATACCCGTGGACGTCCTGCGCGTCGCCCGGCTGCGCGACGACCCGGAGCCCGGGACGCAGGCGGCGTTCCTGGCGATGCTCGACGCGTCGCTGCCGACCAAGCGGCTCATCGTGCAGGGCCTGGTCACCGACGGGGCGGGGCGGGTGCTGCTGTGCGAGCTGACCTACAAGCGCGACTGGGACCTCGTGGGCGGGGTCGCCGAGCCGGCGGAGTCGCCCGTCGCGTCGCTGCGCCGCGAGGTGGTCGAGGAGCTCGGCGTCGACCTGCCGGTCGGCGAGCTGCTCGCCGTGGACTGGCTGCCGCCCTACAAGCAGTGGACCGACGCGCTGCTGCTCGTCTTCGACCTCGGCGCGCACCCCGACCTGCTCGACCGCGTCACGCTCCAGCCGACCGAGCTGCGGGCCGTGCACTGGTCCACGGTGGAGGGGGCGGCCGGGCACGTCGCGCCCTACGTGGCGAGGCTGCTCACCTCGGTGCGGGCCGGGGCGGGCGGCGGGCGCACGCTCTTCCTCGAGGACGGGGTGCCCAGGGCGGGGTGAGCCCCGGCGGGCCGCCGCGACAGGGATAGGCGATCGACGTATGATGCGCTACCTTGCCCAGCGTGGCCAAGCACAGCAGCCCCACGTCCGTGAACTGGGTCCCGGCAGCCGTCGCTGCCGTCGTCGTCCTCCTGCTCGTCGTCGGCGGCATCGGCGCCGTCCAGCTGCTCGACCGGGGGGCGGGCGGCACGCCGGAGGCGGGGGACGGGGCCGCCACCGCGAGTCCCTCCGACGACGGCGACGGGACCGACGCCGCCGACGAGCCTGCCGACGACGGGGCAGGGACCGCCCAGGCCGGCGGCGAGGTCGACTGCACCCCCGTGTCGGTCTGGTCCGCTCCGGAGCTGCTCCCGGCGGTGGAGGCGGCCGCCGAGCGGGTCTCCGACGACTGCTTCAGCTTTGCCGTGGTCTCCCGCGAGGCGGCGACCGCCCAGGCCGCGCTGCGCAGCGGGGAGGAGCCGGACGTCTGGGTGGCCGGGTCGGCCGCGTGGCCCCAGCTCATGGCCGCCGACGACGTCGACCTGGAGGTCGGCGAGGTCGTCGCGACCAGCCCGGTCGTCCTCGCGGCGACGCCGGAGGCCCTCGAGGCGCTGGGCGGGCTCGGGCTGTCCGAGGGGGCCGGCTTCGAGGAGCTGAGCGCTGTCTACCGCGAGGCGGCCGCCTCGGGCGACGCGCCCGTGACGCTGCGCGTGGGCGACCCGCGGGCGGACGCCGCGTCGATGGCGCTGCTCTCCGCCGGCGGTGCGGGGTCCGACGGCTGGGCCGAGGCCGGCAGCGCCGCCCGCGGCACCCTCGTGCTGCTCGCCCAGACCGCGGTCCAGGGCGACCCGCTCTCGGCCATCGCCTCCGACCCCACGACCGTCGTCCCCGCGACCGCGCAGCAGGTGGCCGCGGCCGACGCGGACCTCGGCCTCCGGGCGCTGCCCCTCGGCGACGGCACGAGCGTCGTGCGGATGCCCTTCGTGCGGGTCGGTGACACCGGGTCGCCGCAGGCCGCCGAGGCGCTCGAGCAGGCGCTCACCTCCCAGGACGCGGCCGCCGACCTCGAGGAGCTGGGCCTGGAGCCCGGCGACGCCGGGGGCGCGGCGCCCGACGCCGAGGTCACGACGGCGCTCGCCTCGACGTGGACCGTCGTCGCGCCGCAGTCGCGGATCCTCACGCTCATCGACATCTCCGGCTCGATGGAGGCCGTCGTCGGCGACGACACGACGCGCATCGACCTGACCCGCGAGGCCGCGCAGACCGCGCTCTCGGTCGTGCCGGGGCAGACCGCGATCGGGCTGTGGTACTTCGCGACCGCCCTCGACGGCGACGAGGACTTCGTCGACGTCGTGCCCCTGCGCCCCCTCAACGAGGAGGTCCGCAGCGGCGTCACGCAGAAGGACCTCCTGCTCGCCGAGACGAGCAAGCTCGACGTGGACCGGCTCGAGGGCGACACCGGCCTGCACGACTCCCTGTGGGCGGCCTACACCTACATGCAGGAGCGC
>CAZONQ010000283.1:0-2887 GCA_964581125.1 uncultured Ornithinimicrobium sp. | reverse complement strand
TGGAGTGGGACGCGCTCATCCCCGGTCTCAACAAGGGCGAGTACGACTCGGTCTCGGCCGGCATGTCGATCCTGCCCGACCGCTGCGCCAAGGGCGCCTTCGCCGAGCCGACGCTCATGTACACCAGCACGCTCATGGTCCCCGAGGGCAACCCCGAGGGGCTGAGCGACTTCTCCAGCATCGAGGGCAGCGACCTGACCCTCGCCGTCCAGTCCGGCGCGATCGAGCAGGGCTACGCCGAGGACATCGGCCTGTCCAACACGATGACGGTCAACTCCGCCCAGGACGGCATGGACGCGGTGAGCAGCGGCCGGGCCGACGCCTTCGCGCTGACCAACATCACGCTGTCCACGATGGCCGAGGACAACCCCGACGCGGGTGTGGAGACCACCGGCGGCTTCGTGGCCGAGGTCGACGGCGTCAAGCAGATCAGCGCCGGGTCCGCGGTCTTCCGCCCGGAGGACACCGAGCTGCTCGAGGCCTACAACGAGGAGCTGGCCAAGATCGTCGGCGACCCGGAGCGCTTCGAGGAGATCGTCGGTCCGTTCGGCTTCACCGACGCGGAGCGTCCGCCGGAGGGCCTGACGGCGCAGATGCTCTGCGACGGGGACCTGGAGGCGGCCAACGAGGCCGCCGACGCGGCCGGCAGCTGACCCGGCCGACCCCGTGATCGAGTTCTTCGACGGACTCGCCACGGCCCTGCCCCGGCTGGTCAGGGAGGGCCTCGAGGCCACCCTGATCTCCTTCGTGGGCGGGGCCGTGGTGATGGTCATCGTCGCGGTCCTGCTCGGCCTCGCCGAGCACCAGGGCCCGGTCTGGCTGCGCGGCGTCGCGCGCGTGGTCGTGGAGTTCTTCCGCGGCACCTCGCTCGTCGTGCAGCTGTTCTTCCTCTTCTACGTGATCCCGACGCTCACCGGCGTCGACCTCGGCTCGACGTGGACGGCGGTCCTCGCGCTCGGGCTCAACTACGGCGCCTACGGCGCCGAGGTCGTGCGGGGCTCGCTCAACGCCGTGCCCCAGGGCCAGTGGGAGACAGCCACTGCGCTGTCCATGCCGTGGGCCACGAAGATGCGCCGCGTCATCTGGCCGCAGGCGTGGGCCCTCATGCTGCCGGGCTTCAACAACCTCATGGTCATGCTCGTCAAGGGCACCGCCGTGGTGAGCCTGGCGCTGCTCGGGGACCTCACGTTCGAGGCCGACCAGCTGCGCCGCGAGGTGGGCACCTGGCCCGCGTTCCTGGCGGCGCTGCTCGTCTACTACGTCATCGCGCTGGTCGTCTCGCTCGTCATGCGCTGGATGGAGCGGCGCGCCCAGCGCCGGCTCGGCCTCGGCGACTTCGAGATCCGCAAGGCCCGCGCGGACGCCGACCAGGCCATGGCCGGTGCGACCGCGGGAGCGCCCGCAGGACAGGGAGGTGACGCCTGATGTGGGACAACGAGCTCTTCCTGCAGGCCGTGCCGGAGCTGCTCACGCAGTTCGTCAAGGTCACCCTCGTGGTCACGGTCGTCGGTGCCGTGCTCGCGGCCGTCCTCGGGCTCGTGTGGGCGGTCGCCCTGCGCGAGCTGCCCCGCTGGCTGGCCCGGCCCCTGGGCTTCGTCCTCGACGTCGTCCGGATGACCCCGCTGCCGGTGCACCTGCTGGTGATCTACTACGCCTTCACCCAGCTCAGCGCCATGACCGTCGGGATCCTCGTCATCGGCGTCCACTACTCGACCTACATGGCCGAGTCCTACCGCGCCGGGATCGAGTCGATCCGCAAGGGCCAGTGGGAGGCCGCCAAGGCGCTCTCCCTGCCGCCGAGCCGGACCTGGCGGGCGGTGATCCTGCCGCAGGCGGTGCGCAACACGCTGCCCTCGCTGGGCAACTGGGCGATCGCGATGTTCAAGGACACCCCATTTCTCATCTTCATCTCGGTCCCGGAGATGGTCACCGCCGCGCGCGAGTTCGGCGGACGCCATTTCTCCTACATCGAGGCGATGACCGTCGCCGGCCTGCTCTTCCTGCTGGCCAGCTATCCCACCGCCGTGCTGATGCGAAAGCTGGAGAAGAAACTTGCCTACTGACCAGACGACACCGCATACCCCGTCCGTCAACGGGGCCCCACGGATCAGGTTCGAGGACGTGCGCAAGAAGTTCGGGCGCACGACCGTGCTCCAGGACCTCAACTTCACCGTCGACCGCGGCGAGCGCGTCACCCTCATCGGGCCCTCCGGGTCCGGGAAGACGACGATCCTGCGGCTGCTGATGACCATCGAGCGCCTCACCGGCGGCTACATCTGGGTGGACGGCGACCCCCTCACCCACGACCGCCGCGACGGCCGACGGGTCGAGCTGCGCGCCAAGCAGGTCGCCGAGGTGCGCAAGCGCATCGGCATGGTCTTCCAGCAGTTCAACCTCTTCCCCAACATGACGGTGCTGCAGAACATCGTCGAGGCGCCCGTCCACGTGCTCGGCCAGAGCCAGGAGGAGGCCAACGAGAAGGCGCTGGCGCTGCTGGACCGCGTCGGGCTGCGGCACCGCGCCGACGCCCACCCGACCCAGCTCTCCGGCGGTCAGCAGCAGCGTGTCGCGATCGCGCGGGCGCTGGCGATGGACCCCGAGATCCTGCTGCTGGACGAGGTCACCTCGGCGCTCGACCCCGAGCTCGTCGGCGACGTGCTGCGGGTCCTGGAGGACGTCGCCGCGAACACCGACATCACCATGCTGATCGTCACCCACGAGATGCAGTTCGCCAAGGACGTCTCGCAGCGGGTGATGATGTTCGACGGCGGCAAGATCCTCGAGGAGGGCCCGCCGGAGCAGATCTTCTCCGACCCGCAGCACGAGCGGACCCAGAAGTTCCTCGAGGCGGTCGTCTGACCGCCGTCGCCCCGGGCTTCCCTCAGGC
>CAZONQ010000282.1:0-2890 GCA_964581125.1 uncultured Ornithinimicrobium sp. | reverse complement strand
TCATCGTCTCCCGCGCGCTGCCCGACGTGCGCGACGGCCTCAAGCCGGTGCACCGCCGGGTCGTCTACGCGATGTACGACGGCGGCTACCGTCCCGACCGCGGCTTCAACAAGTGCGCGCGCGTCGTCGGCGACGTCATGGGCCACTACCACCCGCACGGCGACAGCGCGATCTACGACGCGATGGTGCGCCTGGTGCAGCCGTGGTCGCTGCGCTACCCGCTCATCTCCGGGCAGGGCAACTTCGGCACGCCGGGCGACGAGGGCGCGGCCGCCCCGCGCTACACCGAGTGCCGGATGGCGCCGCTGGCCATGGAGATGGTCCGCGACATCGACGAGGGCACCGTCGACTTCACCGACAACTACGACGGCAAGACCAAGGAGCCGACGGTCCTGCCCTCGCGCTTCCCCAACCTCCTCGTCAACGGCTCGGCCGGCATCGCGGTCGGCATGGCCACGCAGATCCCGCCGCACAACCTGCGCGAGGTCGCCTCCGCCGCCCAGTGGCTGCTGGAGAACCCCGAGGCCACCCGCGAGGAGCTGCTGGAGAAGACCCTCGAGCTGGTCCCCGGCCCGGACTTTCCGACCGGCGCCCGCATCATGGGCCGCAAGGGCATCGAGGAGGCCTACCGCACCGGCCGCGGCTCGATCGTCCAGCGCGCGGTCGTCGAGGTGGAGGAGATCCACGGGCGCCAGTGCCTGGTCGTCACCGAGCTGCCCTACCAGGTCAACCCGGACAACCTGGTCCGCAAGATCGCCCAGCTCGTCAACGAGGGCCGCCTCGCCGGCATCGCCGACCTGCGCGACGAGACCTCCGGCCGCACCGGCCAGCGCCTCGTCATCGTGCTCAAGCGGGACGCGGTCGCCAAGGTCGTCCTCAACAACCTCTACAAGCACACCCAGCTGCAGGCCAACTTCAGCGCCAACATGCTGGCGCTCGTCGACGGCGTACCCCGCACCCTGCCGGTCTCGGCGTTCGTGCGCCACTGGGTGGAGCACCAGGTCGACGTCATCGTCCGGCGCACGCAGTACCGCCTGGATGAGGCCGAGAAGCGGATCCACGTCCTGCGCGGCCTGCTCAAGGCCCTCGACATGCTCGACGAGGTCATCGCGCTCATCCGCCGCAGCCCGTCGGCCGACGAGGCCCGGGACGGCCTCATGGAGCTGCTCGGCATCGACGACGTGCAGGCCCGCGCGATCCTCGACATGCAGCTGCGCCGCCTGGCCGCCCTCGAGCGCCAGCGGATCATCGACCAGCACGACGAGCTGCAGGCGCTCATCGAGGAGTACAACCACATCCTCGCCACCCCCGCGCGCCAGCGGGAGATCGTCGGCGAGGAGCTCGGCGAGATCGTCGACAAGTACGGCGACGACCGGCGCACGCTCATCGTCCCCGACGAGGGCGACATGTCGATGGAGGACCTCATCCCGGAGGAGGACGTGGTCGTCACCATCACCCGCGGCGGCTACGTCAAGCGGACCCCGGTGCGCGAGTACCGCCCGCAGAACCGCGGGGGCAAGGGCCGCCGCGGCGCCGCGCTGCGCGCCGACGACGTCGTGGAGCACTTCTTCACGACGAGCACGCACCACTGGATGCTGTTCTTCACCGACATGGGCCGGGTCTACCGGGCCAAGGCCTACGAGTTCCCCGAGGGCGGTCCGACCGGCAAGGGTCAGCACGTGGCCAACCTCATGGCCTTCCAGCCCGGCGAGGGGATCCGCCAGGTCCTGACCATCAAGGACTACGACCAGGCGCCCTACCTGCTGCTGGCCACCCGCAACGGGCTGGTCAAGAAGTCCCGCCTCGGCGACTACGACTCCCCGCGCTCCGGCGGCCTCATCGCGATCAACCTGCGCGAGGGCGACGAGCTCGTCGGCGCCCAGCTCGCCTCCGCCGAGGACGACGTGCTCCTGGTGTCGCGCAAGGGTCAGTCGATCCGGTTCACCGCGACCGACGAGGCGCTCCGGCCGATGGGCCGGGCCACCTCCGGTGTGACGGGTATGAAGTTCAGGGACGGGGACGAGCTCCTCTCGTTGTCCGTGGTCCACGAGGGCGAGGACCCCTTCGTCTTCGTCGTCTTCGAGACGGGCATGGCCAAGCGCACGCCGGTCTCGGCCTACCGCGTGCAGGGCCGTGGCGGCTACGGCATCAAGGTCGCCCGCCTCACCGAGCGGGGCGGGGACCTCGTCGGCGCCCTCACCGTGGACTCCGACGACGAGGTGCTCGTCGTCATGGAGCGCGGCAACGTCGTGCGGTCCAGCGTGGCCCAGGTCCGCGTCACCGGCCGCAACACCGGTGGCGTCATCTTCGCCAGCCCCGGCCGGAACGACTCGATCGTGGCCGTCGCCCGCAACACCGAGAACGGCTCGATGGACGGCGTCGAGGAGCTCGTCCTCGAGGACGAGGAGGCGGAGGGTGCGCCCGCCGACGCACCGGCGGGCGCGGACGACATACCTGCCGGTGACGGCGCGGAGGATGTCGACGGGGGCGCCGATGGCGTACCGTCGGAAGGGCCGGACGGTGAGCAGCCGAGCGGTGAGACCAGCGAAGCACCCCCGGGAGACGATGCATGAGCACCACCCACGGCGCCCAGTCGGGCTCGTCCACCTCTGGTGACGAGACCGAGGTCCACCCGCGCGTGCGACCCGGCGCCGGGTCCGACGCGGGCGAGCCGGGTCGTCGCACGGCACCCTCCGAGGACGACCGCTCCACCGCCGCGCGGATGCGCGACGGGGCGATGGCCCGGACCGCCCAGGGACGCGACCTCGCGGCCCGCAAGGCCCGTGCCCTGCGCGGCGCCACGCCCGGCCTCGCCTCGGGGTCGGCCGCCGGCGCCAGCGCCGGCCGCCCGTCACGCTCCGCGGCGCCGGGCCTATCATGGGGCTCAAAC
>CAZONQ010000281.1:0-2898 GCA_964581125.1 uncultured Ornithinimicrobium sp. | reverse complement strand
CTCGTCCCGGCCGGTCTCAGCGGCGGCCGAAACCCTTCAGCCGCAGGCTGTTGAGGACCACGAGGACGCTGGACATCGCCATCGCGCCGCCGGCGATCATCGGCGTGAGCATCCCGAAGGCCGCCAGCGGGATCGCCAGCGTGTTGTAGCCGAAGGCCCACACGAGGTTCTCCTTGATGACCCGCAGCGTCTTGCGGGACAGGCCGATCGCGTCGGCGACGGTCTCGACGTCGGAGCGCATGAGCACGATGTCGGCGGACTCGGCGGCCACGTCGGTGCCGCTGCCCATCGCCATCCCCAGGTCGGCCTGGGCGAGAGCGGCCGCGTCGTTGACGCCGTCCCCGACCATCGCCACGACCTTGCCCTGCTCCTGGAGCGCCTTGACGCGGGCGAACTTGTCCTGCGGCAGCACGCCGGCCTCGACGTCGGAGGCCTCGATCCCGACCTCCTGGGCGACCCGGCGCGCCGTGTGCTCGTTGTCACCGGTCAGCAGGTATGGGGTGAGGCCCAGCTCGCGCAGCCGCGCCACCGCGGCGGCGCTCGTCTCGCGCGGGGTGTCCGCGACGGTGATGGCGGTGCGGGCGACGCCGTCCCAGCCGACGAGCACGGTCGTGCCCCGGCCGGCGTCGAGCTCGGCCCGCAGCTCCGCCGGCACCTGCTCGAAGAGGTCGGGCTTGCCGACCGTCACCACGGTGTCCTTGATCGTGGCGCGGGCGCCCTGGCCGGGCAGGTTGGTGAAGGCGGTGATCGGGCTGGTCTCGACGCCGCGTCCGCGGGCGCCGTCGACGATGGCCCGCGCGACGGGGTGCTCGCTGCCGGTCTCCACGGAGGCGGCGGCCTTGAGGGCGGCCTCCTCGGACAGCGCACCGGTGGTCAGCACGTGGGTGAGGACGGGCTCTCCGGTGGTCACCGTGCCGGTCTTGTCGAGCACGACGGTGTCGACGCGGCGGGTCGACTCGAGGATCTGCGGGCCCTTGATCAGGATGCCCAGCTCGGCGCCGCGGCCGGTGCCGGTGAGCAGCGCGGTCGGCGTGGCCAGGCCCAGGGCGCAGGGGCAGGCGATGATGAGCACCGCCACGGCCGGGGCGAGCGCCTCGGCCATGGAGTGCCCGGTGAGCAGCCAGAGCACGAAGGTCGCCAGGGCGATGACGAGCACGACCGGCACGAAGACCGCGGAGATGCGGTCGGCGAGCCGCTGCACCGGTGCCTTGCCGGTCTGCGCCTGCTCGACCAGCGCGGTGATGCGGGCCAGGGTGGTCTGGCCGCCGACGCGCGTGGCCTCGACGACCAGGCGGCCGTGGCCGTTGACGGTGGCCCCGGTGACCTCGTCGCCGGTGGTGACCTCGACCGGCATCGACTCGCCGGTGACCATGCTCGCGTCGATGCTGCTGCTGCCGTCGACGACGACGCCGTCGGTGGCGACCTTCTCACCCGGACGCACGACGAAGCGCATGCCCTCCGCGAGCTGCTCGACGGGGACCCGCTCCTCGGTCCACGCACCGCTGCCGGCCGCGTGCCGCAGCACCGCGACGTCCTTGGCGCCCAGCTCCATGAGCGAGGTGAGCGCCGAGCGGCCCTGCGCCTTGGCCCGCGCCTCGATGTACCGGCCGACGAGCAGGAAGGCGGTGACGACCGCGACCGTCTCGAAGTACATGTCGTGGCTGAAGCCGGTGAACAGCGCCACGACCGACCAGCCCATCGCGGCGGTCGTGCCGACCGAGACGAGAGTGTCCATGGTCGAGGACAGGTGGCGGGCGTTGACGATCGCTGCGCGGTGGAAGGGCCACGCCGCCCACAGGTAGACCGGCACGGTCAGCACGAACTGCAGCCAGTGCCCGGCGGTGCCGAGCGCGTCGGCGACCGGCGGCACCATGTGCAGCACGACGACGACCGCGGCGAGCACGCTCGCGACGATCATCCGCAGGCGCAGCGACCCGCGGCTGACCACGTCGTGCGTCATGGCCGGCGCCCGACCGCCGCGGTCCTGCTCGAGGGGCGTGGCGCCATACCCCGTCTTCTCCACGGTGGCGACGATGTCGGCGACCGAGAGCGCGGACGGGAAGCTGACGCTGGCCTTCTCGGTGGCCAGGTTGACGCTGGCCTCCACGCCGTCGAGCTTGTTGAGCTTGCGCTCGATGCGGGCGGAGCAGGAGGCGCACGTCATGCCGGTGATGGCGAGGTCGACGTGGCTGAGGTCGGTGCCGGTGCCCGGCGTGGTCGTGGTGCTGGTGCTCATGGCTCCTGGTCCTGCGGGTCGTTCATGAAGGGCGGGTGGGCGGACGGCCGCCGCCTCGCGGCGGCCGCCCGCGGGGGTCTCAGACGCGGGCGGTGTAGCCGGCCTCGACGACCGCGGCCTTGGCGGCGTCCAGGTCGAGGCTGCCCTCGGAGTCGACGAGGACCTGCGTGTCGCCCCCCTTGACGAGCTCGGGGACCCGCACGTCGGTGACGCCGGCGACCTCCTTGAGCTCCTCGGTGACGGACGCGACGCAGTGGCCGCAGGTCATGCCGTTGACGATGAGGGTGGTGGTCTCCATGAGGTGCTTCCTTCGCGGGGTGATGGTGTGCCGTCGCCGGCCGGTCAGCTGCGCACGAGCCGGGCGATCGCGTCGGCGGCCTCGCGGACCTTGGCGTCCTTGGCCTCCTCCGACTCGGCCGCCGCCTCGACGACGCAGTGGCTGATGTGGTCCTCGAGCAGCCCGAGGCTCACCGCCTGCAGCGCCTTGGTGACCGCGCTCACCTGCGTGAGCACGTCGATGCAGTAGGTGTCATCCTCGACCATGCGCGCGATGCCGCGCACCTGGCCCTCGATGCGGCGCAGCCGCTTGAGGTAGGCGTCCTTGGACCCGGTGTAGCCGTTCACAGCCATGCCAACAGCATACCCCCATGGGGTATTCCTGC
>CAZONQ010000280.1:1601-2906 GCA_964581125.1 uncultured Ornithinimicrobium sp. | reverse complement strand
GACCACGTGATGGTGGCCCACAGCCTGCCCGACCCGTTCTTCGGGCCGGCGCAGGGGCTGCACGGGGCGACCTACGTGGTCGAGGCGACGTGGGAGCGCGACGGGCTCGACGAGCACGGGGTGGTGCTCGACATCGGCGCGGCCACCGAGGCGCTCGCGGGGGTGCTGGGGCGGCTGGCCTACCGCAACCTCGACGAGGTGCCCGAGCTGCGGGGGCAGGTCACGACGACGGAGTTCCTCACGCGGTGGGTCGCCGAGCGGCTCGCGGAGGAGGTGGACGGGCCCTTCCGGGCGGTCGTCGTCACGCTGCGGGAGCACCCGGACGCGTGGGCGTCCTACCGCCTCGAGCTGGGCGGGCCGTGACCGGCGGGCCGCTGGCGGTCGTCGTCCCGGACCGTCCGGCGTCGGCGCCCAGCGGCGGGGACAGGTACGACGCGGCGATCGTCGCCCGCTGGCGGCGCCTCGGGCGGGAGGTCGCCGAGGTGAGGGTCGCCGGGGACTGGCCGTGGCCGACCGACGGCCAGGTCGCCGCGCTCGACCGGGCGCTGGAGGCGCAGGGCGGCACGACCGTGCTCGTCGACGGGCTCGTCGGGTGCGCAGCGCCGGGGTCGGTGCGGAGGTCGGCGGAGGCGCGGCCCACCGCGCTGCTCCTCCACTCGCTGCTGGCCGACGGCGCCGGGGAGACCGGTGACCGCGCGGCCGAGCTGGACCGGCGCGAGCGGCGAGCCCTGGCGGCGGCCCACGCGGTCGTGGCCGTGAGCGCGTGGGCGCGGGAGGAACTGCGCTCGCGGCACGGCGTCGCCGACGTGGCGGTGGCGCGGCCGGGCACGGAGCGCGCGGAGGTGGCGCGCGGGAGCCTGGCGGTCGGCGGGGTGCCGCTGCTGCTCGCGCTCGGGTCGGTGTCGCCGGTGAAGAACCACGCCGCGCTGCTCGCCGCGCTGGAGGAGGTGGCCGACCTGCCGTGGACCGCGGTCGTGGCGGGGCCGGCGCCGGACGCCGCGCTGCTCGACCGGCTGCGGGCCGAGGCGGCCTCCCGGGGGATCGGCGAGCGGGTGTCCTGGCCGGGCACGGTCGACGGGGAGGAGCTCGAGGAGCTGTGGGCTCGCACCGACCTGCTCGTCCACCCGTCCCGGTCCGAGACCTGGGGGCAGGTGGTCGCCCAGGCGCACGCGCACGGCATACCGACGGTGGTGGGGGAGGGCACCGGGGCGGTGGAGGCGCTGCTCGGTGCGGGCGGTGACGTGCCGGGGGTCGCGGTGCCGGTCGACGGGCGCGGGGAGCGCGTCGACGGGCGCGGGGAGCGCG
>CAZONQ010000280.1:0-1501 GCA_964581125.1 uncultured Ornithinimicrobium sp. | reverse complement strand
GTCGACGGGCGCGGGGAGCGCGTCGACGGGCGCGGGGAGCGCGCCGACGGGCGGGGGGCGCTCGCGGCGGCGCTGCGCAGGTGGCTGACCGAGCCGCGGCTGCGCGAGGCGTGGCGGGGGGCGGCGCTGGCGCGGCGCGATCTCCTGGACGGCTGGGACCGTACCGTCCACGAGATAGACCTCGCCCTGGACAGGATCGACCGATGACGGAGACGGCAGAGAGCGCCGACGTGGACGACGTGGTGGGCGGCGTGCTGGCGGCCGACGTGGTGGGCGGCGCGGTGGGAGGCGCTGCGGTGAGGGGCGCTGCGGTGGCCGACGTGGTGGGCGGCGCGGTGGCCGTGCGAGCGTGCGCCGGGTGGCTCGCGCTGCGGCGGGAGGCCGACGTCGAGGCGCGCGACCGCGGGGCGGGCTGGCTGCTCGCGCGGCTGGTGGAGCACCTGGGGCCGGGCGCGACCCGGGTGCGCGTCGTGGACGTGGGCGCGGGGACGGGGGCCAACCGCGCCTACCTCGAGCCGCGGCTGCACGCCCCCCTCACCGACCGAGCGCGCGCTCTGCACGGTCCGCCTGACGACCGGGCGCGCGCTCTGCACGGTCCTCTTGGCGACCGGGCGCGCGCTCTGCACGCTCCTCTTGACGACCGGGCGCGCGCTCTGCACGGGCCGCCTGACGACCGGGCGCACGCTCTGCACGGTCCGCCTGACGACCGGGCGCGCGCCCTGCACGGTCCCCTTGGCGACCGGGCGCGCGCTCTGCACGGGCCGGAGGCGGTGCTGCCCCAGGAGTGGGTGGCGGTAGACCACGACGCCGACCTGCTGGCGGGCGCCGGTCACGGTGACGCGGTGCGGGTCGAGGCGGGTGTGCGCGACCTGCCGGAGGTGCTGGCGGCGCTGGGACCCACCCCGAGGGGCACGGCGCTGCTGCTCACCTGCGCCGCGCTGCTCGACGTGCTCGACGGGGCGGAGCTGGAGAGCCTGGCCGAGGCGGTGGAGCGCTCCGGGGCGCCCGCGCTGCTGTCGCTGTCGGTGACCGGACGTGTGCACTGGTCGCCGCGGGACGGCCGGGACGGGGTGCTGCGGCGGGCGTTCGACGGGCACCAGCAACGGGGCGGGCGTCCGGGCCCCGACGCGGTGAGCGTGCTGCGCGAGGACCTGGCGGCGCGCGGGCTGACGGTGCTGTCCGCGCGCACGCCCTGGATCCTCGACGCCAGGACGCCGGAGCTCCTGGAGCGGTGGCTCGAGGAGCGGGTGGAGGCGGCGCTCGAGCACGCTCCGCAGGACGCGGCCGCGCTGCAGGCGTGGTCGGCTCGTCGCCGTGGCCAGCTGGCCTCCGGGCGCCTCTCCGTCCGCGTCGAGCACGAGGACCTGCTCGTCCTGCCCTCCTGACCCCTGCTGACCGACCCGAAGCGCGCCCAGCGGTGGGCGAGTGCCCCAGTTGCCGCGGCGCACGGGGGCTTTCCCCGCTGGAACCGGGGCACTCGCCCGGGCAAGTGGCAAGTGAC
>CAZONQ010000279.1:0-2914 GCA_964581125.1 uncultured Ornithinimicrobium sp. | reverse complement strand
AGCTGCGCGGGTAGACCTGGTAGATGACGGCGTGGCGCCACCAGGGCGCGTCGGTGGCGGGGGAGTAGGTGGTCACGGCGGACCACGGTATGCGGTGCGCCCGGGGTGGGTGCAAACCGGCCGGCCGGTCACTCCTCGGGGGCGTTGACCATGGCCTGCGCGGCGCGGTTCATGTAGTCGCGCATGAGGTGCTCGTCCAGGGGGGAGAGCCGGTCGCGGATGCTGTCGATCGCCGCGTGCATGTGCCGCAGCCAGCGGTCGCGCTGGGCCGGCGTCACCCGGTAGGGGACGTGCCGCATCCGCAGCCGCGGGTGGCCGCGGGTCTCCTGGTAGGTGGTCGGGCCGCCCCAGTACTGCTCGAGGAAGAGCCGGAGCCGGTCCTCGGCGGGGCCGAGGTCCTCCTCGGGGTAGATCTCGCGCAGGGGCGGGTCGCCGGCGACGCCGAGGTAGAACTCGTGGACCAGCCGCCGGAAGGTCTCGTGGCCGCCGACCCGCTCGTAGAAGGTCGGCACGGTCTCCTGCGTGGGCTGCTCGGTCACCCGGCCAGTGTCTCAGGCCCGACGCGTCACCGGGCCAGCACCTCGACGGTGAAGTCCTCGTAGTCCTCCACGACGATCGTCAGCTCCGCCGTGCGCTCCCCGGAGGTGGGGTAGGCCTCGAGGTCGAGCTCGGACACGACGCGCTCGTCCGTCCAGCTCGACCACCATCCCTCCGTGCCCCAGAGCAGGTCCACGGGCCGGCCGTCCTGGAGGAACTGGATCCGACCCCGGCCCTCGGTGGTGACCCGCAGGCCCCTCAGCCGGTCCCTGCCGAGGTCCACGGTGGCGCGCCCGTCCTCCAGGTCGTCCGGGCCCACCTCGGCGACCGGCTCCGCGTGCCGGAGGTGGCTGTCCGGACCGGGGTAGGAGCCCGCCGGCCAGGTCCCGGGCGGCAGGGCCGCGGCGGCGAAGTCGAAGTCCTCGTAGGGGACCGGCGTGTAGACGTAGAGCGTGCTGCCGGGGTGGCCGGGTGCGGCCGCGGCCGACGCGTGGAGAGGTCCGCCCCCGGGAGGGACGGTCTCGGCCCACCCCAGCCTCATCGCGACGAGCGCCTCCTCGAGCGTCGCGGCGTAGGTGACCTCGGCGACCTCGTCGTCGTGCTGCAGGTAGGCCCGGCCCCAGAACGCGGGCCGGGCCGGGTCCTCGGCCCAGGTGCCGAGGGGGACCAGCACCCCTCGGGCCCCGTCGGCGCCGACGAGCTCGCGTCGGTGACCGTCCTGGGGCACCGACCACGCCCCGACGAGGCGGTGCCCCAGGACCTGCTGCGGAGCCTCCGGGTGCGCCAGCGCCTCGAGCGGCTGGGTCCCGACCTCCACCTCGACCGCGTCGAGCACGGCGACCTGCGCGTCCTCGCCCATGCCCGAGGTCGCCACCTCGACGCTGACGGTCCTGCGCTCGCCCCGCTCCGGCCGGACGCTCTCGGGCACGGGGAAGGTGCGGACCTCGCCGGGGACGTAGGCGAACCACTCGCCCCAGCGCAGGCCGGGCTGCTGCGCCGCCCAGTCCGTCTCGGGCCCGGTGGTGCCGTCCGACGGGCCGCCCGAGGCGAGCCACGAGTTGATGGCCGCCATGTCGCCGTCGTCGGTGGCGGGCGCGCCGTCGACGCGGACCGAGACGGAGCCGGTGCCGCCCACCCACACCCGCACCTCGCTGTCGTGACCGATCTCGACCGCCGCGGTGCGCCATACCCTCCGCTGACCGGCGTAGTCCGGCACGGGCACCGGGCCGGTCGGGTCGAGGACGACGCTCCCGGCCGGCGCCGGCGGCGCCTGGGCGGGGGACGAGGTGGAGGGGTCCGACGGGCGCAGCTCCACCGAGTCGTCCTCGGTGTAGACGCCGAGCGTCGCGCCGCCGCCGGGCGGCAGGTCGCCGTCGACCTCGAGCAGCCCCGTCCCTCCCGGAGGGACGGGGACGAGCTGCGTCACCGGCGGGGAGCCGTCGCGGCCGGCGCACGGCAGGCCGATCACGGTGGTCCCGACGGTGAGGGTGCCCGACGGGACGGTGATGTTGGCGTCCTTCGTCGGTGGCATGTCGCACCAGAGCACCCCGAAGGTCGCCAAGAAGCTGTTCGTGGGGTCGCCCCACACCACCTCGACGGGCGGGTCGCCCGCGTCGACGGAGACCTCCTCGACCAGTCCGTGGCCCAGGGGGGTGAGAGGGACGTCCCCCTCGTCGTCCAGCGCCCAGCCGGCCGCCGTCAGGTCGACCCGAGGGCCGTCGTCCGGAGCCGCGGTCAGGACGGCCGGGTCACCGTCGCCCCCGTCGTCGGAGGCGACCGCCCAGCCGGCGGCCAGGGCGAGCGGGACGGCCGCGGCCGCCATCCAGGCCCAGCGGCGCCCGTCGGTCCCGCCGGTGGCCTGCGGCGCGGCCGCCCGGATCTCGTCGGAGAGCTCCCGGTCGAGCTCGGGGCCGGTCAGCGCGTGCTGGTCGGCCACGGCGGCGAGGGCGACGGCCAGGCCTGAGGAGGTCGGGACGAGGGCGTCGACGCGCCCCGGCCGGACGCCGACGGCCCTGGCGACGGATGTCGGCTCCCAGGAGCGCACCAGGCGCAGCGCGGAGGCGGCGCGGGACCGCGGGCGCAGGGTGCGCAGCAGATCGCCGGCGTCCTGGGGCCGGCGCGGCTCGGGCCGCTCGGTGCGGCGGGGCGCCGTGCGCAGGTAGGTCCGGACGAGGTCCACCTGCAGCCGGCGTGCGTCGTCCCCGCCGTCGGCGTCGTCGGCGGCGAGGAGGGTCCGGGCGACGAGCGCGGTGGCGGTGTCGGTGCTGCTCGTCAGCATCGCCGCCAGGTGGTGCAGGTCGGCGCCGTGCGTGGCGGCGCGCGCCAGGGCGGCGTCCACCGACGCCTCCCCCTGCCCCGACCGCCCTGTCATGGCAGC
>CAZONQ010000278.1:0-2950 GCA_964581125.1 uncultured Ornithinimicrobium sp. | reverse complement strand
CCGGGGTTGAAGCGCGAGTCCGGCCCGGTCAGCGTCAGGGCGCACAGCACCCTGCCCTCGGGGCGGCGGATCGGGACGGCCAGCGCGGCGACCCCCAGCTCCGCCTCCGAGTAGTTGCGGCCGTAGCCCGCGGCGGCCGTCCGTCCCAGCTCGGCGTGCAGCTCGGCGAGGTCCGTGATCGTGAGGTCCGTGCTGCTCGGCAGGTCGGTGCCGAGCAGGCGGTCGACCTCGGCCGGAGGAAGCAGCGAGAGCAGCAGCTTGCCCGCGGCGGTCGCGTTGGCGGGCAGGAGGTGACCCGCGCGGTTCGTCACGCGCATCGTCTGCTGGGACTCCATGGCCGCCACGAACTTCACCTTCGAGCCCTTGAGCGCCACGACGTGGACGGTCTCGCCGCTGCTGTCCCTCAGCCGCTGCATGTGGGGCAGGGCGACCTCCACGCAGTGGTCGATCGCGGAGGCCTCCTCCGCGCCCTGCATCGCCGGACCCAGCCGGTACTTGCCGCCCGCCCGCACCTGACGCACGTAGTGGGCGGCAGCCAGGGTGTTGAGCAGCCGGTGGGTGGAGGAGGTGCTGAGACCGAGGCGGGCGGCGACCTCGGTCACGCCGAGCTCCTCCTCCCCCTGCAGCAGGTCGAGCACCCGCAGCGCCTGCGAGACCGAGGAGAGGAGAGCCATGGCAGCAATTGTCCCACATAGAGGGATATCTTTCTAGCCTCTTCCCTACAGTCGGAATCACTGCTAGCGTCCGCGGCGTGTACCGAATCGGTGTGTTGGGCAACGGGGTCATCGCGCGGGCCGTCCTGGACCAGGCGCTCGCCTCTCCGCGCACTCAGGTCGCCTTCGTGCAATCACGGTCCGGCGGCACCACCCCTCAGGGCCTCGCGGTCCGCCAGGGGGAGCTGCTCGAGCCGGACCTCGAGGGCGTCGACCTGGTCGTCGAGGCCGCCCACCCCGACGTCGTCGCCTCCCAGGGAGAGCGGGTGCTGCGCCACGCAGACCTGCTCGCCGTCTCCACCGGGGCGCTCGCCGACGCGGCCCTCGTCGAGCGCCTGACCCGGACCGCCGAAGCGGCCGGGACCAGGCTGGTCGTCCCCCAGGGGGCCCTGGTGGGGCTCGACGCGATCGTCGCCCAGTCCCACGTGTGGAGCGAGGCGACCGTCACGATGGTCAAGGCTCCCGGTCATCTCGACCCGGCACCCCGGGGGATCACCACCCGGACCGTCCTGCACGACGGCCCGGTGGGGCCGCTCGTCCGGAGGTTCCCCCGCAACGTCAACGCCATGGTGTCCTTCGCCCTGGCCACCCTCGGTCCCGAGCGCACCCGGTGCCGCCTCGTCTGCGACCCCGGAACCACGCTCGGCCAGATCGAGCTGTCCCTCCGCGCGCCGGACGGGACCTCTCTCCACGTCACCAAGAAGCAGCCGATGGTCGGCGTCTCCGGCAGCGAGATGTCCGCCTCCGTGCTGCGCTCCCTCACCAACCTGACCGGCACCGCACCCGCCGGTCTCGTGTTCGCCTAGGAGGCGGCAACGATGGCTCCAACGTCAGCAGCACCTGCTCGTCAGGTCTCCACCATGTCGTTGCGACGGCTCGCCGTGGCGAGCTGCGCCGGGACGACGATCGAGTACTACGACTTCCTCGCCTACGCGATCGCGGCGAGCACCGTGTTCAACGTCGTGTTCTTCCCCACCGAGGACCCCCTGGTCGGCACGCTCCTCGCGCTGGGCACCTTCGCCACCGGCTTCCTCGCCCGCCCTCTGGGAGCCATCATCTTCGGGCACTTCGGGGACCGCGTCGGTCGCAAGCAGATGCTGCTCATCACGCTCGTCCTCATGGGTGCGGCGACCGTCCTCGTCGGGCTGCTGCCCGGCTACGCCACGATCGGCGTCGCGGCGCCCATCCTGCTCACGGTCCTGCGCATCGTCCAGGGACTGGCGGCCGGCGGCGAGTTCGCGGGCGCCGCACTGATCGCCATCGAGCACGCGCCGCCGGGGCGCAAGGGCTTCTACGGCAGCTGGACCATCCTCGGCGTCTCCCTCGGGGCGCTGCTCGCCACCGGCGCGTTCACGCTGCTCGGCCGGCTGGACCCCGACAGCTTCCTGGCGTGGGGCTGGCGGGTGCCGTTCCTGGCGAGCGTCCTCATCGCGGCCATCGGGATGCTGGTGCGCTACGGCATCCACGAGACGCCCGAGTTCGAGCAGATCAAGGCGGAGGCGGACGCGGGCGCCGCCCGGCAGGCGCCCCTCCTCACCGTGCTGAAGCAGTACCCGCGAGAGGTGCTGCTGGCGACGGGCTCGCTCATCGGCTACTCGACGTTCGTCTACATCGTCTTCACCTTCCTGCTCGCCTACGGCACCCAGACCCTAGGACTGGTGCGCAACGACCTGCTGCTGGCCTCGATGGTCGGCCTGGCCCTCCAGACGTTCTCCATCCCGTTCTTCGCCGCCCTCTCCGACCGGGTCGGCCGCCGGCCCGTCATGCTCGCCGGCGGGCTCTTCCTCGTCGTCTACCCGTTCCTGCTCTTCCCCCTCGTCCGCACCGGGAGCCAGACGGTCATCGTGCTGGCCCTGGTGCTGGCCTACAACGGCGCGGCCGCCATCCACGCCCCCATGGCCGCCTTCTTCGCCGAGCTCTTCGGCACCGGTGTGCGCTACAGCGGGGTGAGTATGGGGTACCAGCTCGGCAACGTGCTCGGCGGCGGTCTCGCCCCGGTGATCGCCACCGCCCTCTTCGCGGCGAGCCGGCCCTCGACCGTGTCCGTCTCGGCCTACGCCGCCGCGGCGGCCGCCGTCAGCGTCGCCTGCCTCCTGCTGCTGCCCGACACGGGCCGTCGGGAGACGCTCCCCACGGACTCGTCGCCCTCGGCCTGACGGAGGGCCGGGAGACGTATATCTGATCCACGGCATGGATCAGATATACGTCTCCGCCAGACCTCTGTCCGCGACCACCCG
>CAZONQ010000277.1:0-2962 GCA_964581125.1 uncultured Ornithinimicrobium sp. | reverse complement strand
TCGGGCTGCACGCCGGCCTGCCCGTCCTGCTCGTGCTCGTCCTGGGCGCGGTGGCGGGACTGGTCTGCCTGCCGCTCGTCGGCGCCCAGCCGGTCGGGGTCCTGCTCGTGGTCGCCGGAGGGCTCTTCTGCGTGGCGGTGCGTGCGTTCGACGCGGCCCGCGGGCCGATGCCGCTGGTCCTCCTCACCCCGATGCCGACGGCCGCGGGCGACATGTCCGGGCTCATGGTGGCGGCGTGGCAGGCGGACGCGCTGCTGGTCGCCGTCGTGGTCCCCACGGTCGTCACCGTGGCCGCGCTGACGCTCGGCTGGTGGCTCGGGCTGGCCTACGCCCCCGCGGCGGCGCTGGTGCTGCTGGGCCTGCGTCGGCGCATGGGCCCCCGCTAGCCGTACTGACCACGGAGGTCGGGTGCGAGACCGGGGTGTCGACGTGACAGGAGGAAGACCTCCGGGTGAGGTATGGAGCCGTCCATGAACCCTCCCCAAAACCGGAGCTCTTCATGGTCCACGACGACGCTCCTCCGTCTCCTGCTGGCCGGGTGCGGGGGCCAAGGCCGCGCCGGACATGGTCGATACGCTCGTCGGCGACCGCGCAGGCCCGGCACAGGTTCGCGGAGTCGTGGCAGGAGCGGCTCACACGCGTCGGCCTACGACCCGATGGAGCAGCGGACGCTGACGGTCGACGACCGCACGCCGGCGCAGGGTGATGGCCACGGCCGAGCCGGTCGTCCGCGCCGTCCCGGCAGACGCCGACGTGCTGGAGTCGCCGAGGATCCGCTGGCTCTCGCCCGGCTGGTGACCTTGGCTACTAGCGTTCGACCTGGTGGCGCTGGTCAAGCCGGAGGGCTTCGGCGACGGGGTCGCGGGTTCGGTGGAGCGCTACGTCTCGATGACGCTTGCGACCGGGCAACTGGTGGTCGTCGCCCAGACCGAACCGTGCCGGTGGTGAACAGATTCGCCAGTGACTATGGACTAGCCGTGACACTGGCTCGCCGGGGCGTGGCCAGTCTCACGTCCAGGTCTGGTCAACTCAGTGCGACCGGGACAGCGCTCTCGTCAACGGGTGCGGGGACCTGCTGGTTCTCGACCTCGGGGACCATCGCCTCCTCGGCTCCCTCCGGGGCGGCCGTCTGTGCGGCCTCGTCCAGCGACTGCTCTCGCTGGGGTGCGTCCTGCTCCTCCATCTGGAGGTTGAAGCTCGACGGAAAGCTCACCTCGCGGGTGAATTGCAGCGTCTCGCCGTTGATGCCCACCCGACGGGTGATCTTCTGCCGGCGGTTGGTGGGGCAGGAGCCATCGCGTGTCCCAAGGAAGTGGGGGCGCCCGAGGAGAACGATCTCCGGGAGCCCGTCCGCTCCGGTCTGGTCGACATACGCACCGCTGTACGTGGTGCGGTACATGTTGAAACCTTCGGAGTCCTGCCCGATCAGGGTGGGAACTGACCACCCCGAGTTCCCATTCTGGGGGGTCCACGAGTCGATGGTGTAGGGAAGGTGAATCGTCAGCGACGGCGCCTCGGTGATCTCGCTGGAGTGGGCGTCCCACACCCACAGGCCGAGCCGCACTCCATCGTAGGATGAGTCTCCGTCGAAGTAGCCGTCATACCGCACATAGCACGTGCAGTCCTGGCCCCACCAGTCGTCGCAATCCCGCCACCGGCTGATCACGACCCAGCCGTTGAGGCCGGGGTCCGGCGAGGCAGCCATGGCCGGGGCGGCAGCTCCGACAGTCACGGCCGGCACGGCCCAGGCAGCACCCTTGACGAGGGTCCGGCGGTTCACGGCACCGCCGATGTTCGAGGAAGAAGTGGTCTCCACCATTGAGCACCCAATCTGCTAGTCGCTGCTCGGGCACACCTCTCCCTGCAAAACAAGGGGCCCCGAGCCACCGCTCGGGACGCTAGCACGACCCTCCTCACCTTGACAATGGCCCTATCTCCTCCGGCTGGAAGGCACGGTCGATCAAGGGCGGATCTCCAGCGTCACTGCACATTTCCGGCAGCGGCCAGGACCGCCGCCTCGCCGTGAAGAGGCCCGAGAAGCTGGACGGAGAGCGGCATGCCGTCCGAGTCCCGACCCATCGGGACGGCGGCGGCCGGGAGGCCGAGGAAGTTGGCTACCACCACGAGGCGCAGCGCGCGCCAGGCGTCCTCCGCCGCCTGATGGCCGCCGAGGTCGAAGTCGACCGCCGGGACTCGCTCGGTGAAGACCGGCCCGAGGACGAGCGGCGTCTCGTGCTGGAAGCGGCGCCACGCCGCGGCGACCACGGGGTGCCGGGCCCACGCCTGCGCGAGGTCCGCGGCGCTCTCGTAGGGCTGCGTGACGGCCGTGCTGTCGCGCAGGAACTGCGCGGCCGCGCGGCCCAGCGGAACCGGCAGCAGCGCTGGGTCGAGGGACCAGCTGACGTCGGTGACGGCGAGGCGCCGCCACAAGACAGCCGCCTCCTCCAGCAGCGGCGGCTCGGACTCCTCGACCTCCCAGCCGGCCGCCCTCAATGCCTTTGCCGCCCGGTCGACGGCGGCGCCGACCTGCTCGTCGACGCCCCAGCCGAGCGGGTCGCGCACGACCGCGATCCGGCGCGGGCCGTCGAAGTCGCCGACCGAGGGCAGGTCGAGGGAGATCGGGTCCCTCTCGTCCCACCCGGAGACGACGGGCAGGACGTGGCGCAGGTCGCGGACGCTGCGGGTCAGGAGCCCGTTGACCGAGAAGCGCTGCAGGCTCATCCCGACCGGCTGGTCGACGACCGCCCCCCGCGGCACCCGGCCCAGGCTGGGCCGCAGCCCGCAGATCCCGACGGCCGAGGCGGGCAGGCGCACGGACCCGCCGAAGTCGTTGCCCAGTCCCACCGTCGACATCCCGGTCGCCACGGCCACGGCGTCGCCGCCGCTCGAGCCGAACGCGGTGCGGCCCTCGTCGAAGGGGTTGAGCGTGCGGCCGAAGAGGTCGTTGTCGGTGTCCCACCGC
>CAZONQ010000276.1:0-2970 GCA_964581125.1 uncultured Ornithinimicrobium sp. | reverse complement strand
CGGCACGGGTGAGGTCGAGGGCCCCCTGCTCCCCCGACCTCACCCCTGGGCCGGGGCGGCCACCGGGGCGACGCGCAGGCGCAGTCGGCTGACGACGAGGGCCAGCGTGGCGAGCACCAGGAAGGTGAGGACGCCGTGGAGCGCCCCGCGCTCCAGGTAGTCCCTGCCCACCGGCTCGACGGCGTAGGTCGCGAGCTCCCGCGCCGACCACAGCGGCAGCGCGCGCGTCCACTCGTCGGCCGGGTCCACCAGCACCTGCACGGCCATGACGGCCAGGAGCAGCAGCGCCCCCTCCAGGTCGCGGGGCACCACGGCGGCCACCAGGGCACCCAGCGGTGCGGCGACAAGGACGGTGAGCAGCAGCAGGAGGAGCACCGGGGCCAGCCGCTCCAGGTCGTCCCGGACGGTGAGCGCCACCAGGGCGAAGGAGAGCAGGGCCAGCACGACGCCGAGACCGAGCACGGCCAGCTGCCGGCCCAGGTGGAGCGCGACGGGCGAGGCGCCGGCGACCACGAGCCGCCGGTCCAGCGAGCGCGCCGAGACGTGGATGAAGAGCGACATCGTCGCCACGCCCCAGCCCAGGCCCATCGCCAGCAGCCGCAGCGCCGTCCACGGCGTCTCGAGCCGGACGACGAAGAACAGCAGCGGCAGGAGCGTCACCAGGGCCAGCGCCCCACGTCGACGCAGCAGCTCGGCCAGCGTCACCCTGGCCACCCGGGCGGTCACCGGTCCTCCCCCTCGGGCGAGGGCAGCTCGACCACCCGGTCGACCAGCTCCAGGTCGCGCAGCAGGTGGGTCACCAGGAGCACCCCCGCACCGGAGGTCCGCCACGACCCGACCAGCGACCAGAGGTCGTCGTAGGCGAGCGCGTCGAACCCCTGGTAGGGCTCGTCGAGGAGCAGCAGCCGCGGCGCCCCCAGCTGGGCGAGGGCGACGTTGACCTTCTGCTGCGTCCCGCCGGACAGGGTGCCGAGCGGCGCCCCGCCCCGGGCCGTCCACCCGAGCCTGCCGAGCAGCCCGTGGCCGGTGGTCCGGGCGCGGGCCGGTGCCATCCCACCGGCCTGGCCGAAGAGGAGCAGGTGCTCGTCCACCGTGACCAGCGGGGACATCGCCCCGAGCTGGGGCGCGTAGCCGAAGTCGCTGGCGCGCTCCACGGTGCCGGAGGTCGGCCGGAGCAGTCCGGCGCACAGGTCCAGCAGGGTGGACTTGCCGGCGCCGTTGGCCCCCACCACGGCCACCACCTCCCCGCGACGGACCTCGAGACTGACGCCGCGCAGCACCGCCCGCCGTCCACGCCGGGCGTGGACGTCGGTCAGCCGCAGCACCACCTCGCCGACCTCGCGGGGCAGGTCGGGGCCGCCGGCCCGGTGCGCGGCCGCCAGCTCACGCGCATACACCACGGCCGGGCCGAAGACGTCGGTGGGCGCTGCGCCCTCGGCGTCCTCCCTGGTCGATCCGACGAGCTCGGCCACCCGACGGTCCGGCAGCCCCGTGCTCGACAGCTCCCGCGCGAGGTCGGCGAACCAGCGCTCGCCCCCCGTCATCGCGCCTCCGCGCGGCGGGGCTCGATGATCCGGGTCAGGGTCGAGGTGAACTCGGCCCACTCGGCCCGGCGCGCGACCAGCTCCTGGTGGCCGGCAGCGGTGAGCGAGAAGTACTTGCGCTGCGGCCCGGTGTCCGAGGCCCGTCGCTCGACCTCGACCAGGCCGCGGACCTCCAGGCGGACCAGGGCCGGGTAGAGCGTGCCGCCCGGCAGGTCCTCCAGCCCCGCCTCGCCCAGGCGCTGCCCCAGGGACAGCCCGTAGTCGGGGCCCTGCTCGAGCAGCGCCAGCAGGCAGGTCTCGAGGAAGCCGTGCACGAGTCGGGGGCGGAGCGGTGACATGGTTGTCAGACTAACTGGACAGCAGATTGTCTGTCTACCGCCCCGGGGGCCGCGTCCGCCCGCAGACGGAGGGCCGACCCTCCGGATCTCGCCCGACCGAAGGATGCGTCCGCCAGCAGCGCCGACAAGACTGGCCGGACCGACATCGACACCGGAGGGGATCCACGATGACCGACCTGACCACGACCGTCCGCACCGTCCGGAGGGTCGCGACCGGAGGGGTCGCCGCGCTCGCCGGGCTGGCGATGCTGCTGCCGACCACCGCGGTGGCGGCGCCCGAGGACCGGGGGCGCGACTCCATACCGGAGACTGCGGCGGCCGGGCAGCCGGACGAGACCGCGCTGCGCGAGCAGGTGCTCGAGGGCGCGCGGGACGCGCAGCGGGAGGTGCGCGTCAAGGGCACGCCGCCCGGGCGGGCGACGCCGGCCACCGACGCGCTCGACGCGGGGATGGCCAAGGTGGTCGCCGACGGGGCGATCGGCGTCACCGTCCGCGTCGACTCGCCGGACCTCACCTGGCGCGGCTCCGCGGGCGACCGCGCGCTCGGGAAGAACCCGCCGGCCGGCTGGCAGGACCGCTTCCGCGTGGCCAGCAACACCAAGATGATGGTCGCGACCCTCGTGATGCAGCAGGTCGAGGACGGCACGTGGACGCTGGGCACGCGCGTCGAGGACGTGCTGCCCGGGCTCTTCCCCGGGCACCCGGACGTGACCGTGCGCCAGCTGCTGAGCCACACCTCGGGCATGCCCAACGGCACCCAGGAGCTGCTCCTCCTCACGATGGAGGACCCCACGTCGGTCGACGACCTGCTGGCGGCGGTCAGCCGCGACTACACCGACCAGGACCACGTCGACGCGGTCAACGCCTTCCCGTGGACGACGCCGGGCGAGTTCGTCTACTCCAACGCCGGCTACGTCACGCTCGGGATGATGCTCGAGGCGCAGACCGGCAGGAGCCTCGAGTCGCTGCTCCGCCAGGACGTCTGGCGCCCGGCGGGGATGCGGCACACCTCCTACCCGCTGGACCCGGGCCTGCCCAACCCCGCCCTGGAGGAGGACGCGTGGCTGGGGGACGGCTGGCTCGAGCTC
>CAZONQ010000275.1:0-2976 GCA_964581125.1 uncultured Ornithinimicrobium sp. | reverse complement strand
CCTTCGAGGTGCGCGAGCGCGCCGCCCGCACCGGGCGCAACCCGCAGACCGGCGCCGAGATCCAGATCGCGGCGAGCAAGGCCCCGGCGTTCAAGGCCGGCTCCAAGCTCAAGGACCGCGTCAACGGCTGACGCCGCCTGACGCGACCACGCCCCGCCCGTCCTCGTGACGGGTGGGGCGTCGTCGTGCCGGGGGTCCCGTCAGGCCGTCACGTCGTGGAGGTGGTGCTCCACGTCGTGCAGCAGGTAGACCGCGAGGGTCTCGACGGTGAACGGGGTCCGGTCGCGCGAGCCGCGCCGCTGCCACTGGTCGCCCTGCACCGCGTCGAAGGCCGCGGCGGTGACGTCGACCGCCTCGGCGTAGTCCTGCGCCACGCGCGCCGGGTCCTGCAGGTCGTAGCGGGCCTCGACCGCGGCGGCGTCCTGGTCCCAGCCGGGGAAGCCCGCGCCGTCCTCGGCGAGCATCATCTCCAGCCGGCCGCGCATGACGCCGAGCACGTCGCGGACGTGCGCGGCGTACTCCAGCGGCGACCAGGTCGTCGGCGCCGGCCGCTCGCGCACGTCGGTGCGGGCGAGCTGCTCGCGCCACCGCGGCACCGTCGCGCGCAGCCGGTCGCCCGTCGTCGTGACGTCGTAGCGAGGGTCGAAGCCGCACTCGGCGCACCCCTCCCTGATCACCACGGTCCAGTCCTTCGTGTCGGGCTCGATCTGCTGCGGCTGCTCCATCCACCGATCGTGGCACAGCCTTGCGCCGGCGGACGCGAGTCAATACAGTTGTATTGTCAGACCAGGTCGACCGTATTGGACACGTCATGCTCCGGATCCTCGAGCTCCTCGCGCTGCTCGCGCCCCTCCTCTCCGGCGCCCTGCTGGTGCGCTACCGCCGTCGCTCACGGGCCGCCTTCGCCTGGGGCATGCTCGGCTGCGCCCTGGCGGCGCTCGCCTCGGGCGTCAGCCTGGTCTCCGTGCGCACGAGCGTGCTGACCGGCTACCGCTCGGGCGGGGGCCTCGCCGAGGTGCTCGAGCAGCTGGACCGGTGGGCCTGGCTGCGCTTCGGTCTGCTGCTGGCCGCGGCCGGGCTGCTGGTGGTGGCCGCGCTGGTGGACCGCGACGGTGCCCCGCGACCGCTCGGCTGGATCGCCGCGGGACTGCTCTCCGGTCTCCTGGGGGTGGTGGTGCGGGGCGCGCCCGTGCCGGTGACCGACCACGAGAGCCTGCGCGTGGTGCTGGTGACGGCGAAGGAGACGGTCGAGGCGGCCCTGCTCGGCGTCGCGGTGCTGCTCCTGGCGGTCGCGGCGGTGGCGCACCGCCCCGCCGACCACCCCCGGGAGGCCGACCGTGCCGAACCGACCGAGCTCGCGCGGCGCGCCGGGATGGCAGCATGGCGTCTCTACACCGACTCCCGGAGGGCCCGATAACCGATGAGCACCAGCGCCCGGCACGACGTGGTCGCCGCCGTGGTCGCGGTCCTGGCGGAGGCCGGCTTCGAGGGCCTCAGCGTCCGGACGGTGGCCGCCCGCGCCGGGGTGTCCGTGGGTGCCGTCCAGCACCACTTCCCGACCAAGGCGCAGATGGTCACGGCGGCGATGGCCTCGATCGCGGCGGAGGCGACGCAGCGCCTCGGGGAGCTGGAGCGGGTCGCCGATCCCGGCGAGCGGCTGCACGCCCTGGTCGATCGCCTGGTGCCGAGCTCGGGCGACAGCCTGGTGACCAGGATCTGGCTGTCGCTGGCCGCCCGGGCCACCGTCGACGAGGAGGCCGCCGAGGCCTATGCCGACCTGTGGGGCCGGACGCGCGCGACCCTGCGCCTGCTGCTGCCGGCCGCCGGCGCACCCGCGGCCACGGCCGAGGACGACGCGACCGAGCTCCTCGCCCTGCTGGACGGGCTCGCCGTGGGCGTCGTCGCGGAGGGCGGCAAGATGGATCTCGAGCGGGCCCGCGGGATCGCCCACCGCCGCGTCGACGAGCTGGTCGGGCGCGGCGGCAGGGCGGCGGACGGCCTAACCTGACAGGCATGCAGGTCCGTCCCGAGCCCGCCCACCCGCGGCGGTGGCAGCGCTTCGTCGCCATCGGCGACTCGTTCACCGAGGGGATGGTGGACGCGCACCCGGACCGCCCGGACGACTACGTCGGCTGGGCCGACCGCGTCGCCGCGGCGCTGGCGGCGCGCAACGAGGCGGAGGGGCGGCCGTTCGGCTACGCCAACCTGGCGATCCGCGGGCGGCTCATCGACGCGATCGTCGCCGAGCAGCTCGACGCGGCGCTCGCGCTGACGCCGGACCTGGTGAGCTTCTCCGCCGGAGGCAACGACGTGCTGCGGCCGCGCGTGTCGATCGAGTCGGTCATGGCCAAGCTCGAGGCGGGGGTGGAGCGGATCCGGGAGACCGGCGCCGACGTGCTGCTCTTCACCGCGCCCCACGTGGCCTGGGCCTCGCTCGTGGGCCGCGTGCACCCGCGGATGGTGGAGTACACCGCCGAGCTGTGGGCCGTCGGGCAGCGCACGGGCTCCTTCGTCGTCGACATCTACACGATGAAGTCCCTGCGTGACCCGCGGATGTGGGGCGAGGACCGCATCCACCTCAGCTCCGAGGGGCACGCCCGGGTCGCCGCCCAGACGCTGTGGACGCTCGGCATGCCGTTCGAGGTCCGGGACTGGCTGGAGCCGCTCGACCCCGCGCCCCCGCTGGGCCGCTTCGAGTCCCTCGCCGCCGACCGCGAGTGGGTCGCGGCCCACCTGCGCCCGTGGATCCGCCGGCGGCTGCGCGGCGAGAGCTCCGGCGACCACCGCACCCCCAAGCGCCCCGAGGTGCTCCCCGTCGTCCTCTCCCACGAGGCGGAGCGCGCGGCGGATGGTGAGGCGGAGGAGGCGGAGCGCACGGCGGAGGGTGAGGCTGAGCGTGAGGACGGCGCCCCCCGCTGACCGACCGAGCGCACGCTCTGCACGCCCCTCCTCCCGACCGAGCGCACGCTCTGCACG
>CAZONQ010000274.1:0-3003 GCA_964581125.1 uncultured Ornithinimicrobium sp. | reverse complement strand
ACGGCCCGACCCACCAGCCGGTCGAGCACCTCGCGGCGCTGCGCGCCATCCCGGGGCTCGACGTCGTCCGCCCGGCCGACGCCAACGAGACGGCCGTCGCCTGGCGCACCGTCCTCGAGAGCGTCGACCACCCCGCGGCCCTGGCGCTGACCCGCCAGAACGTCCCCACCTTCGACCGCTCCGTCATGGCCTCGGCGGAGGGCACGGCCAGGGGCGGCTACGTCCTGGCCGAGGCCGAGGGCGGCGAGCCGCAGGTGGTGCTGATCGGCACCGGCTCGGAGGTCCAGCTCGCCGTGCAGGCCAGGGAGACGCTGCAGGCCGAGGGTGTGCCCACCCGGGTGGTGTCGATGCCCTGCCGCGAGTGGTTCGACGCGCAGGACCAGGCCTACCGCGACGAGGTGCTGCCGCCGCAGGTGCGCGCCCGCGTCTCGGTCGAGGCGGGCGTCGCCCAGGGCTGGCGCGAGCTGGTCGGCGACGCCGGCCGGATGGTCAGCCTCGAGCACTTCGGCGCCTCCGCCGACTACGAGACCCTGTTCCGGGAGTTCGGCATCACCGCCGAGGCCGTCGCGGCCGCCGCCCGCGAGTCCCTGTCGGCCGCCGGCGGCGGCCCGGGCTCGGCACCCGGCACGAGCACGCCGGACCGCCCCACGGACGAGGAGAGCACGCTCGGGGACGCCGGCGAGGGCGGCACCCGGTCCACCGACGAGACCCAGCACTGACCCACGCGAGGAAGAGGAAGACATGAGCGACCACGGCACCCCCACCACCGCCCGCACCACCCTGCACGAGCTCGCCGACCACGGCGTCTCCGTCTGGCTCGACGACCTCAACCGACCGATGATCGCCGACGGCGACCTCGCCACCTACATCGAGCGCGGGGTGCTGGGCATCACCACCAACCCGACGATCTTCGCCACCGCGCTGTCCGAGGGCGAGGCCTACACCGAGCAGATCGAGTCGCTGGGGCAGGTGTCCGCCGACGACGCCGTGTTCGCCCTGACCACCACCGACGTGCGGGACGCCTGCGACGTCTTCGCGCCGGTCTTCGAGCGCACCGGCGGGCTGGACGGCCGGGTCTCGATCGAGGTCGACCCGCGCCTGGCCGGCGACACCGCGGCCACGGTCGAGGTCGCCAAGCGGCTGTGGGCCGAGATCGACCGTCCCAACCTGTTCATCAAGATCCCCGCCACCGTGGAGGGCCTGCCCGCGATCAGCCAGACCCTGGCCGAGGGCATCAGCGTCAACGTCACGCTGATCTTCAGCCTGGACCGCTACCGCGGTGTCATGAACGCCTTCCTCACCGGCCTCGAGCAGGCCCGCGAGCACGGCAAGGACCTCTCGAGCATCCGCTCGGTCGCCTCCTTCTTCGTCTCTCGGGTCGACACCGAGGTCGACAAGCGCCTCGAGGAGATCGGGACGGACGAGGCGCTCGCCCTACGCGGCAAGGCCGGCATCGCCAACGCACGGCTCGCCTACCAGGCCTTCGAGGAGGTCTTCGCCACCCCGCGGTGGCAGAACCTCGCCGACGACGGCGCGCACGTGCAGCGCCCGCTGTGGGCGTCCACGGGCGTGAAGAACCCCGACTACCCGGACACCCTCTACGTCACCGAGCTGGTCGCGCCCAACACCGTCAACACCATGCCGGACAAGACCCTCGAGGCCACGATCGACCACGCGCAGATCACCGGTGACACGGTCACCGGCGCCTACGCCGACGCGCAGCAGGTGCTGGACGGCCTGGCCGCGGTGGGCGTGTCCTACTCCGACGTGGTCGACCTCCTGGAGCGGGAGGGCGTGGAGAAGTTCGAGAAGTCCTGGCAGCAGCTGCTGGACACCGTCTCCGACGAGATGGCCAAGCACCCGGGGCGCGCATGACAGCGCTGACGGTGGAGGCCCTCGGGTCGGCCGCCGACGCGGTGGAGCACCACCTGGCGGCGCTCGTCGAGGAGCGCTTCGCCTCCCGGCTCTTCGACCAGGACGCGACGCTGTGGGGCGAGGCGGCCGAGGAAGAGGCGTCGGTCCGCCTGTCCTGGGTCGGGCTCCCGCGCTCCTCCCGGCCGCTCGTCGGCGAGGTCGAGGCCCTGCGCGAGCAGCTGCGCGAGCGGGGCTGCTCGCGGGTCGTGCTGTGCGGCATGGGCGGCTCCAGCCTCGCGCCGGAGGTCATCTGCGCCACGGCCGGCGTGCCGCTCGTCGTCCTCGACAGCTCAGACCCGGACATGGTGCGCGCCGCCCTGGAGGAGGACCTCCCCGCGACCGCGGTGGTGGTGTCCTCCAAGTCCGGCTCCACCGTAGAGACCGACTCCCAGCGGCGGGCGTTCGTCCAGGCCTTCGCCGACGCCGGCATCGACCCCACGGAGCGGATCGTCTTCGTCACCGACCCCGGCAGCCCGATGGACGAGCAGGCCCGCGCCGACGGCTACCGGGTCGTCAACGCCGACCCCCACGTGGGCGGCCGGTACTCCGCCCTCACCGCCTTCGGCCTGGTGCCCTCCGGGCTGGCCGGGGCGGACGTGGGCGCCCTCCTCGACGAGGCCGAGGAGGTCGCCGACCTCCTGGCCGACGACGACCTGGGCAACCCGGCCCTCCGGCTCGGGGCGGCGCTGGGCGGCACCGAGCCGCTGCGCGACAAGCTCCTCTTCACCGACCTCGGCTCCGGCATCGACGGGCTCGCGGACTGGGCCGAGCAGCTGCTGGCGGAGTCGACGGGCAAGGAGGGCACCGGGGTCCTGCCGGTGGTGACCCCCGCCGGGTCTGGGCCGGCCGAGGGCATCGAGGACCCGGACGACTGCACGGTGGTCGCGCTCACCGCGGACCCGGACAGCACGGTCGACGACGAGGAGGACGGCGGGGCGACCGACGGCGCCACCGCGACCGGGTCCCGCGTCAACGTCTCGGGCTCGCTCGGTGCGCAGCTGCTCCTCTGGGAGGCCGCGACCGCGGTCGCCGGGCGGCTGCTGGGGATCAACCCCTTCGACCAGCCCGACGTCGAGAGCGCCAAGCAGG
>CAZONQ010000273.1:0-3009 GCA_964581125.1 uncultured Ornithinimicrobium sp. | reverse complement strand
CACCAACGGCAACATCTACGCCCCCGTGATGATGGTCGCCGAGAAGGCCGCCGACCTCATCGCCGGCAACACCCCCCTGGCCCCCGAGCACCCGCCGGTCTACCGGGCCGGCGCCGGGATGCCGCTCTACCCGGACGGCGACCCGCGCAACAGCGCGTGGGACGCCCGTGACGAGATCCCCGACGCCATCACGGCGATCGCCGCAGACCAGGAGCTGGACCGATGAGCACCGACACCTCGACCCCCGTCCCCGTCACCACCGGCCCGCGCACGAAGTGGACGGTGCTCGGCGTCGCCGCCGCGTTCACCGCCCTCGTGGCCCTGTGGGCGCTCATCGCGCCCGAGGGCGCCGCCGAGATCCTCGGCGCGGTGGTGGGCTGGACCTCCGACTGGTTCGGCTGGTTCTACATCACCCTCGCCACCGCGATCCTCGTCTTCGTCGTCTACGTGGCCCTGCGCTACAGCGGCGTGCGCCTGGGCCAGGACACGGACCGGCCGGAGTACTCCACCTTCTCCTGGGCGGCGATGCTCTTCGCCGCCGGCATCGGGACCGACCTGATGTTCTTCGCCGTGGCCGAGCCCGCCAGCCAGTACCTCTTCCCGCCGCAGGGCGAGGCCGGCTCCCTGGACGCCGCGCGCGAGGCCACCGTGTGGACCCTGTTCCACTACGGCATCACCGGGTGGGGCATGTACGCCCTCATGGGTCTGGCCCTCGGCTACTACGCGCACCGGCTCGGCCTGCCGCTGGCCGTGCGCTCCACGCTCTACCCGCTCATCGGCCGGCGGATCCGCGGGCCGGTCGGCGACGCCGTGGACGTCGCCACCGTGCTCGGCACGATCTTCGGGGTCGCGACGTCGCTCGGGATCGGCGTGGTCATGCTCAACGTCGGCCTGGGCATCCTCTTCGGGACGCCGCAGGGCATCCCCGCCCAGATCGGCCTGACCGTCGTCGCCGTCGCCGTGGCGACCGCGTCGGCCGTGACCGGCATCGACCGCGGCATCCGGGTGCTCTCCCAGCTCAACGTCCTGCTGGCGATCCTGCTGGCCGCGTGGGTGCTGGTCACCGGTCAGACCACCTTCCTGCTCCGGGCGATCGTGATGAACGTCGGCGACTTCGTCGCGCTCTTCCCCGGGATGACGATGGACACGATGGCCTTCGACTACCCGGCCGACTGGATGGGCGGGTGGACGCTCTTCTTCTGGGCGTGGTGGATCGCCTGGGCCAGCTTCATCGGGATGTTCCTGGCCCGCATCTCGCGGGGCCGCACCATCGGCCAGTTCGTGCTCGGCACGCTGACCATCCCGTTCAGCTACATCGTCATGTGGATCAGCATCTTCGGCAACAGCGCCGTCCAGCGGATCCGCGAGGGCGACGAGGCCTTCGGCGACCTGGCCGTCAACTCCCCGGAGGAGGGCTACTTCGCCCTGCTCCAGCAGTATCCCGGCGCCCTCTTCCTCGTCGGCCTGTCCACCTTCGTCGGGCTGCTCTTCTACGTGACGTCGGCCGACTCGGGCGCCCTCGTCATGGCCAACCTGTCCTCCGACCTGTCCGACAGCGAGACCGACGGCCGGCCGCCGCTGCGGATCTTCTGGGCCGTCGCGACCGGCGTGCTCACCATCGCGATGCTCGTCGTCGGCGGCATCCCGGCCCTGCAGAGCGCCACGATCATCATGGGCCTGCCCTTCGGCTTCGTCATGATCGCGGTGATGCTCGGCCTCCACCGGGCGCTGGAGCGAGAACGCCTGGAGACCACGGTGGCCGCCACCGCGCTGACCTCCTCGCTGGTCGGACGCGGCCCGCGCGACCCGTGGCGCCTGCGCCTGTCCAGGGCCTTCGGGACCGTCTCGGTCCGGCAGGCCGACGAGCGTCTCGAGCAGGTCGTGGTCCCGGCCCTGCACGAGGTGGCCGACGAGCTGGCCGAGGTCGGCGTGGACGCCGAGGTGCACGTCGGCGAGCTGCAGGAGGACCCGGCGCTCGCGGTGCTGCGCACCGCCGAGCTCGTGGTGCCCTGCGGCACCGGAGACTTCCGCTACCCCGTCAGTCTCCGGCGCCGCCCCGCGCCGAGCATCGGTGCCCGTCTCATCGAGGCGGACGACACGACCACGACCCTGGAGGTGTCCCTGCCGGGCGGCGTCAGCTACGACCTCGTGCCCTTCGACAAGGAGCAGGTCTGCCACGCGGTCCTCGACCACTACGAGCGCTGGGCGAGCAGCACCGGCGAGGTCCCGGCGCCCAGGACCTGACGGAGCCCCTCACCGCACCTCGCGCCGCGCCACCCGCCAGCACCCGACGGCCAGCGGCAGGAGCACCCAGACGGCGCTGGTGGTGCCGAGCTGCGCCCACTGCTGGCCGCTCGGCCAGCCCTGCCCGAGCAGCGCCGACTGGGCGGTGCCGAGGTCGAGCCAGGCGGCGTGCTCGCGCAGCCACGAGGTCGTCATGAGCAGGAGCGGCAGCAGCGTGGGCACCAGGAAGTAGGTCACGATCCCCAGCGGCACGCTGAGCAGCAGCGCGCCGAGGGCCACGCCCATGAGCACGCCGAGGGTCTGCAGGGTCAGCAGGTTGACCACGAGCGGCCAGCCGACCGCGAGGTCGACCGTGGCGCCGTCGACGACGGACACCGACGCCACGTGCGCCAGCGCCGCCACCAGGCTGGAGACGACCAGCACCCCCAGGCCCAGCAGCACCGCCGCGACCGCCTTGGCCGCCATCACCCGCAGCCGCCGCGGCTCCTGGGTGAAGGTGATGAGCGCCGTGCGCTGGCTCCACTCGTTGGCGGCGGTCATGATCCCCAGGACCGGGACGAGCACCGCCTGCGGCACGTTCGCGGTCACCAGGAGCGTGAGCAGGTCGGTGCCGGTCCCGCGCCCCAGCCACAGCGCGACGCCCATCGCCGCCACGGTGAGGACCAGGATGCTGACGAGCAGCCAGCGTCCCGACCGGGTGTCGACGAGCTTGCGCAGCTCGGTCCCGAGCAGCCGGGTGAACGGCACCGGCCGCACGTCCTCCAG
>CAZONQ010000272.1:0-3021 GCA_964581125.1 uncultured Ornithinimicrobium sp. | reverse complement strand
GCCCGCGCCGCCGCGCCCGCCCAGACCCTGCGGCGCCGCCTCGGCCCCCGGCAGCGCCGCCGTGCGCAGGAAGCCGGTGGAGCTCGCGAGCCCGACCGTCGCCCACGGTCCGGCCGGCCCCCGGTTGACCCCGACGAGCGCGGCGAGCGCCCGCCCGTGCGCGACGTCGGTCACCCGCCAGAAGTAGCCCTCCACGGCCACCCCGGGATGGCTTCGGCGCGGGTCCTGCAGCGGCAGGTCGGCGCCCGTCGCGCGGTAGGCGCGCAGGAGGTGCATGCCGGACACGCTAGGCGGCCCCCGGTCCCGCGTCGAGGTGAGGAAGCGGCGGCCCCGGCGTAGCGTCGGCGCACGTGGACCACCGACACCTGGCCGTGGGCGCCGCGGCCCTGGGGCTCGCCCTCACGGCTGGCTGCGGCACGTCGCGCCCGCCCGACGACGGCGCCTGGCGCGGGTCGTCGGTGCAGGCGCTCGAGGACGTCGCCGGCAGCGTCGGCACCGGCCAGCTCGCGCTCGACCAGGAGATCGAGGACCGTCTCGCCGGCCGGGCGGCCCTGGTCCTCCTCCAGGACGCGGAGGACGCGGCCGGCACCGCGACCCGGGGCTACGCGACCTCCCAGCCCGCCCCGGGCCGGGCGGACGACGCCCGCGCGCTCCGGGCGCTGCTGCGCGAGGCCGGCGACGTCCTCGTCGAGGCGCGCATCGCCGTGGCCGCGGGCGACGACGACGCCTACGCCGGCCTGGTGACCCGGCTCCAGGACGTCCAGGACCGGCTCGACGCGGCTGCCGCCCCGCTGAAGGGGCCGGCCGGGTGAACACGAAGCTCTTCGCCGTCGCCCTCGGCATCCTCACCGCCATCGGCGGCTTCGTCGACATGGGCGACCTGGTCACCAACGCCGTCGTCGGCGCCCGCTTCGGGATGTCCCTGAGCTGGGCCGTCGTCATCGGCGTGGTCGGGATCTGCGTCTACGCCGAGATGTCCGGGCGGGTCGCCGCGGTGAGCGGCCGGGCGACCTTCGACCTGGTCCGCGAGCGGCTGGGGCCGCGGATGGGCCTGCTCAACCTGCTCGCCTCGATGGCCGTCACCTTCCTGACGCTCGTGGCGGAGATCGGCGGCGTGGCGCTGGCCCTGCAGCTGGTCACCTCGGTGCACTACCTGCTCGTCGCGCCCGCCGTCGCCCTCGTGCTCTGGCTCGTGCTGTGGCGGGCCAAGTTCTCCGCGATGGAGAACGTCGTCGGCCTCCTCGGCCTGGCCCTCGTCGTCTTCTCCGTCGCCCTCTGGCAGCTCGGCCCCGACTGGGCCGAGCTGGGCCGCGACGCGCTGCTCGCCCGCAAGCCGCAGGAGGAGGAGTGGACGACCTACGCCTTCTACTGCGTGGCCCTCTTCGGCGCCGCGATGACCCCCTACGAGGTGTTCTTCTTCTCCTCCGGCGGGGTCGAGGAGCGCTGGAGCCCCGAGGACCTGCCGACCATGCGGGCCAACGTCCTCGTCGGCTTCCCGCTCGGCGGCCTGCTGTCCCTCAGCATCGCCGGCTGCGCGGCCGTCGTCCTCATGCCCGAGGGCGTCGACGTCGGCACGCTCGGGCAGGTCGCGCTCCCGGTCGCGGTCGCGCTGGGCAAGATCGGCCTGGCGGTGGCGGTCCTCGGCTTCGTCGCCGCCACCTTCGGCGCGGCCTGCGAGACGGGCCTGTCGATCGGCTACAGCGTCGCGCAGTACTTCGGCTTCCAGTGGGGCAAGCACGTCCGCGCCGGCGAGGCCACCACCTTCCACGTCGTCGTCGGCGTCTCGGTCATCGGCGGCCTGGCGGTCCTCATGACCACCGTCGACCCGGTCATGGTGACCGAGGCGTCGGTGGTCTTCTCCGCCCTCGCCCTGCCGCTGACCTACCTGCCGATCCTCGTCGTCGCCAACGACCGCGACTACCTCGGCGACCACGTCAACGGCAGGTTCGCCAACACGCTGGGCACGATCTACCTGGTGATCCTCACCGTCGCCTCGCTCGCGGCGGTCCCGCTGATGATCGTCACCAGGATGGGGCAGTGAGGTGGACCCGTGAACGCGCAGGAGCACCGGGACGGACGTGGCGGCAGCGGGCTGTCCCGCCCCGACGGCGCCCTCGACGCCGTGCTGCAGCTGCTCGACCGCCAGCTGGTCGACTCCGAGGGGGCGCTCGCGGGCAAGGTCGACGACGTCGAGCTGACGCAGGACGCGGACGGCGGGCTCCGCGTCACCGGGATCCTCGTCGGCGTGCCGGCCTGGCTCCCGCGGACCGGCCCCCGGCAGGGCGTCCTCTGGCTGGACCTGTGGCGCCGCCTGGGCGTCACCCGCGCGGAGCGCACCACGCCGGGCCGCATCGGCGTCGAGCGCGTCGCCGAGCTCGACCAGGACGTCCGGCTCGACCGGGAGCGGGACGGCGTCGTCCGCCTCGCCACGGACGGGAGCGCCGGCTCCGTCCACCGGCTCGACGAGCTCCTCGAGCTGCCGGTCGTCGATCCCGACGACCGCACCGTCGGCCACGTCCTGGACGTGCGCCTCGCGCCCCGCGACGCGCTCTCCTCCGGCGACATCCGCGCGGTCGGCCTCGTCGTCGGGCGCACCGGGCGGCCGGGGTCGCTGCTCGGCTACGACCGGTCGGCCGACCAGGGCCCCTGGGCCGTCGCCCGGGTGGTGCGGTGGATCCACCGGCACACCGCATACCTCCCGATGGAGCAGGTCGACCAGGTCGACTGGGACGGCCGCGCGGTCCGCCTCCGGTCGTAGCCGGCCGGTCCCCGGTCCAGACCGCGGTCGGACGCGGTCCGTGGGTGGTCACCACCACGGTGGGGGGGTATGACGTTCACCCAGCTCCTCACCCACCTCGCCCTCGTCCTCGGCGTCCTGCTCATGACCGCGCTCGCCGTCGTGCCGCTCTGGCTGGACCACGACGGAATGCCCGGCTGACGGCGGGCGTTGCCCCGGACCCCACCCACCCAGGAGGTCCTCGTGCCCGTCACCACGCTGCCCGCCCTCGCCGACCAGCACGC
>CAZONQ010000271.1:1714-3046 GCA_964581125.1 uncultured Ornithinimicrobium sp. | reverse complement strand
CCAGGCCGGTGACCGCCGCCCCGTAGGCCGTGAGGGCCCCGCCGACCGTGCTGAACGCCGACGAGTTGTCGCGGACGGCCTGCGCCATCCCCGACAGGCCCGACTTGGCCTCCTGGCCGGCCTTGCTCGCGCCGTCGGCCATCTTCTTCGTCGCGGACTCGACCAGCCCGGCGCCACGCAGGAAGTCAGCCACGTCTGCGCGGACGGTGACCTTGACGTTGCGGTCAGCCACGGGTCACCTCCAGGCGGTAGGATTCGGCATCGACAGAAGGAGGGATCTCCGTGGCACTCTTCATCGCACTCGTACTCATGACCGGCGCCGTCGGATTCATCCTGCTGGTGGCACTGGCAGCCTCAGGAGGGTCGAAGGAGAGCAAGAACCCCGAGGCCGCGCTCGACGCGGCCTTCTCCGACGGCAGCGACGTCGCCACGTGGCAGCTCACGATGGGAGGTCTGAGCGAGAGGCAGGTCGTCGCCGGCGCAGCGGAGCGCGGCTACCGGCCCGTCTCGGCGGCAGGGCGTAGCGGCCTGATCACCTTCGAGCGGCGCGACTAGCCCGCCCGCAGCGCAGCCACGAGATCAGCCTGCGACGAGCGCGGGCGCGTGCGGTCCACCGGCACGACGGCGGGCAGGGCGCCATCATGCTCCTTGCCGACCGTCTCCCGCCACGTGTCGAGCGCGACCGTCCGGTAGCAGGTCCGGTCGTCGTCCACCTCCCACTCGCGGGCAGGGTCGGTGCACTCGGCCAGGTCACCGCCGCACGACGGGCACCGACTCGCCCTGTACAGCGCGTAGGCGTGCAGCAGCAGCGCGTCAGCCTCCGGCAGCCTGCGACGACCAGCCCACGGCACCAGCAGCAGGGAAGAGACGCGCTCCCCCGCGCTCAGCGCCGTCTCGATCACGGACGCCCAGCGGGGCTGCGCGCTCAGCGCCCGCGCAAGAAACCCGCATCGACCCCGGGCCGGGTGTTCACCTGCGTCAGTGCCGTGTAGAGCTTGCTGGCCTCCGGCTCGTTCGCCTCGGCCAGGGCAGCGATGGCCGACTCCGTGACGCCCTTGGTCGGGTGCACGATCTGCGCCGCGATGAGGGCGTTCACCTGGCGGCGGGTGTGCTCGGCCTTCGCCTCGGCGGACAGTCCCTTGCGGTTCGGGTCGACGCCCTTCGCCTTGAGGCCGCGGTAGAAGTCGCGCACCCAGTCGGACGTGCGGCCCTCGATGACGACGACGAACGTCCGGTCGTACTCGGCCTTCACCCGGTCCCACTCGGCCTCGCGCTCGGCGAGGACGTCAGCGGGCACATCCTTGCCCTCCATGTCGCGGAACCACTCGGCCA
>CAZONQ010000271.1:0-1614 GCA_964581125.1 uncultured Ornithinimicrobium sp. | reverse complement strand
GGGGTTGCCAGGGTTGTGAGCCTCCCGACCCGCGACCCGTGGCAGCACGGGCCGGGAGGCGATCATGGGTCACGCGCCGGACGCGACGACGCCCTTCCACTGGTTGTGGACGAACACGGGGATGACCGCCTTGAAGGAACCGGTCCGGTCGGTCGGGTCCTGCGCCGCGTCGAGCACGACCTCGAACAGGTCGTACGGGTCGCCCGCCGCGATGTCCTGGGAGTAGAGCGGGCCACGGCGCCGCCACAGCCACACCTTCTCGGCGTAGGCGTCCAGCGCGTCGAAGACTGCCTCGCCGCCCGAGACCGGCAGGCCGGTGTCCGGGTCCAGGTCGCGGAAGACCTCGATCGAGCCCTCCCACTGCCGCGTCACCGGCGACTGCGCCGACGATGTGTCGCACAGGGACGCCTCGGTCGCCGTCGTCGAGCCGGTCGGCGACAGGCGGGTGTTGGTCGTGAAGAAGCACTCGGCCCGCACGCCAGCCGTGAGCTCGGTCGTGGTGACCGCCTCGACGTCGGCCGGCTTCGTGTCCAGGATGACCCAGCTCTCACGCTGCTCAGCCAGGAGTCGTGCCACGATTGATCACTTGTCCTCTCGGGGTTCGTCCGGCTGGGCCGGGTCGACGGATAAGCCCGCCTCGGTCGAGGCGGGCTCCGGTGCCACGGGTGCCGACGACTCGCGCCGTCGGGAACTTGGGGTCAGCGACCAGTTGCCGCCGAAGACGTTGGGCTGCAACCAGCCCTCGGGGATGCGCCGCTTCTGTCTCGTGCGGCGGTTGAATGCCCAGACGTGACGGCTCACGGGGCTCCTCCTGTCTCGTGCGGGACCGACCGCAGCCGGTAGGAATCCACCCCGAAGCCGGGGTGGCGGTCAGAGTTCGGCAGGGTCAGGTCCTGGTCGGCCGTCGGCGCCACCTCCGACCGGACCCGCTTCACCTGCACGGCGCGGCCCTCCATCGGCACCGACGACCACGACCCGCCCGGCGACAGCAGCCGTCGCACACGACCCAGCACCACGCCCGCACTCTCCGCGGTGTCAGCCGTGCCGGTCACGTACACGGTCGTGTCCAGGTCCTCGGAGTCGTCGCACAGCGGCACGTCGTCGCCGCGGCCCCACTCGCCACGCAGCACCAGGAACGGGACCGGGGCCGCCACGTCCGGCCGCGCACCGGACGCCCGATACAGGTGCACCGGGTAGCCCAGCGGAGCCAGCACGTCAGCCAGCGCCCGCAGGTGCTCACGCATCAGCCCAGCACCCTGTCGATGAGGTCCAGCATCGCCGCCTCCATCCGCGGCTCCTCCGCCTCCGCGAACCGCGACGGGTCGCCACCGGACCCGCCCCCGCCGTTCGCGCCGCCGAAGTGGTAGATCCCCGCCAGCGAACCGGCGTCACCGGGCGTCGGGCCGACCTCCACCTCGTAGACGGCACCGAACCACGTGTTCTCGTCGAAGGACACGTCCGGCGGGACCTTGAGGCTGCCGTAGCCGAGCTGCTGCCAGTCGCTCTTCACGTTCACGCCCGCCTTGCGCATGATCCGCGGCATCTCCCGCTGGACCGTCGGCTCGGCATCGGCGAACTCGCGGGCCAGCACGTCCAGCCCGGAGGCGTCGATCT
>CAZONQ010000270.1:0-3063 GCA_964581125.1 uncultured Ornithinimicrobium sp. | reverse complement strand
CGGTGCCGCCGATGCCGCCCGAGGGCTGGTGCATCATGACCCGCGCGTGCGGGGTGGCGTAGCGCTTGCCCTTGGTGCCGGCCGACAGCAGGAACTGGCCCATCGACGCGGCCAGGCCCATGGCCACGGTCGCCACGTCGTTGGGGACCCACTTCATCGTGTCGTAGATCGCCATGCCGGCGGTCACCGAGCCGCCCGGGGAGTTGATGTAGAGCCAGATGTCCTTCTCGGGGTCCTCGGCCGACAGCAGCAGCAGCTGCGCGCAGATGGCGTTGGCGTTGTCGTCGCGGACGTCGGAGCCCAGGAAGATGATCCGCTCCTTGAGGAGCTGGTTGTAGATCTGGTCGTCGAGCCCGGCGACCTGGCGCTCGGCCATGGCCGGCCTCGTCTCGGAGCCGTTGGTCATGTGTCGTCCTCGTTCCTGGTATGCAGTGCTGGCGCCCCGCGCCGCGGGGCCTGCGGAGGTGGGCGGGGCCTGTCAGTGACCCTAACGCCCGCCCGCGGCCGGACACTCCCGCGGGTGGGCCGTGTTCGCCCTGAGCGCAGCCGACCACCGCCCGTGAGAGGGTGACGCCCGTGAGCGCACCGCATACCCGCACGGACCGCACGTGGATGGTGGCGCTGGCCGCCTCGTTCTGGGGGCTCTCGGCGCTGTGGCGCGAGCCGCTGGCCCGCGAGCTGCCGTCGCTGGCGGTCGTGCTGTGGGAGCACGTCGTGCTCGTGCTGGTCGTCAGCCCGTGGCTGGTGCCGGCGGTGCGCCGGGTGCTGGCGGCGTCGTGGCGCACGCAGCTGGCGGTGCTCGTCGTCGGGGCGGGGTCGTCGGCGCTGGCCACCGTGCTCTTCACCGCCGCCTTCCGGCTCGGCGACCCGATCACCCCGCAGGTCCTGCAGAAGCTCCAGCCGCTCGTCGCGCTCGCGCTGGCCGCGCTGCTGCTCGGGGAGAGGCTGCGGCCGCGCTTCGTGCTCTTCCTGGTGCCGGCCCTCGTGGGCGCCTGGCTGCTGGCCTTCCCCGACCCGCTCGGCGTGACCGTGGCCGGGGCGCGGGCCGCGCTGCTGGCCGTCGGCGCGGCGACGCTGTGGGCGGCGGGGACCGTGCTGGGGCGGCTGGCGAGCGCCGAGCTGCGCTTCCGCGACCTCGTGGCGCTGCGCTTCGCGGTCGGGCTCGTCACGCTCGCCGTGCTGGTCGTGGCGACCTCCACGCCGGTGCGCGTGCCCTGGTCGGCCGCGCCGTCGATCCTGCTCCTGGCGCTGCTGCCGGGGCTGGCGGCGATGGTCCTCTACTACCTGGCGCTCGGGCGGACGCCGGCCTCGCGCGCGACCCTGGCCGAGCTGGCCTTCCCGCTCACGGCGGCGGTGGTCGGCGTCGTGGCGTTCGGCGCGCGGCCCGCCCCGACGCAGTGGCTCGGCATGGCGGTCGTGCTCGTCAGCGTCGTCGGGCTGGCGCTGCACGAGCAGCGGGCGGCGGTGCCGGCGGTGGCCGCGCCCGAGCCGTCGCCGAGGGTGCCGGACCGGGCCTGACCTGCCCTGTTGTCGACGCCGGGTGCATGAGAGGCTGGGAGCACAGCCAGGAAAGGACGGCCACCGTGCACATCGACATGCCCACCCGGCCCGACATCGAGCGCATCGCCGCCACCACCGGCGAGGCGTGCGTGAGCCTCTACCTGCCGACCAGCCCCGTGCCGGCCGACACCGAGCACGACCGGCTCGTGGCGCGCAACCTCGTGGCCACGGCGGTCACGGAGGTCGAGGACCGCACCGACCGGCGCACCGCCGCGCGGGTCGAGGAGCACCTGCGCGACCTCCTCGAGGACGCCGGCCTCTGGCGCGAGCTGGGGCGCAGCCTCGCCGTCTTCGCCACGCCCTCGCACGTGACGCACTTCCGCCTGCCCAACGAGCTGGCCGAGGAGGTGCGGGTGGGGCCGCGGTTCACCGTCACCCCGCTGCTGCGCGCCGTGACCTTCCCGCAGGCGGCCTTCGTGCTGGCCCTGTCCCAGAACGGCGCCCGGCTCGTGGAGGTGGCGGCCGACCTGCCCGCCCAGGAGGTCCCCGTGGACGGCATGCCGGCCGACGTGGCCAGCCACGCCGGGGTGCCGGCCCTGAGCTCCGCACCGTCGGAGGGGCGGCACCAGGGCGAGGAGGGGCTGCGGGTCCGCCGGACCGACTACGCCCGGGCCGTGGACCAGGCCGTGCGCCCCGTCCTCGACGCGCAGCAGCTCCCGCTCGTCCTGGCTGCGGCCGAGCCGATGGCGAGCATCTACCGCAACCTCACGGGCTACACCGGGCTCGTGGACGAGGGCCTCGACGGCAACCCCGACACGCTCACCGAGGCCCAGCTGGCCGACGCCGCCCGCGGCGTCCTCGACCGCCTCTACGCGGCCGAGCTGGAGGAGCTCCGCTCCGAGCTGGACTCGCGCCAGGTCAGCGGCCGCGCGACCCGCGACCTCAGCGACCTCGCCCGGGCCGCGGTCTCCGGCGCCGTCGACACCCTCGTGGTGGACATGCACGCGCACGTCCCCGGCACCGTGGGCGAGGACGGCACGCTGACCCTCGGCGAGGGCGAGGACGACGTGCTCGAGGAGGTCGCCCGCCGGGCCGTCGCCACCGGTGCCCGGGTCCTGGCCGTCCGGCCCGAGGACCTGCCGGAGGGCGTGAGCGCCGCCGGGCTGCTGCGCTTCCGGGCCTGAGGCTCAGGGGCTGACCGCTCCGCCGGCGGGTCGAGGCCGGCGACCTCTCTCCCTACGGGGGACCCGCTGCGGTCGTGGTGACCCGCTGCAGTCGTGGTGACCCGCTGCAGTCGTGGTGACCCGCTGCGGTCGTGGTGACCCACTGTCGCCCGGGCAGCACCAGGTCACCACGACGACAGCTGCGGCGTCTCGACGACCGGAGCCGAGGGCCGCGTGGGGCCGACCGGCGTCTGAACGGGGCCGCGACGGGCGAGCGGGGCGCGCGTCCGACGGTTGTGCAGGAACGGTGTGTCACATCCGTCGTTGGTGCGACGGATGTGACACACCGTTCCTGCACAGGCGTAGGGCTTCGGAGTTCCCGCACCCGCCTGAGGGCGTT
>CAZONQ010000269.1:0-3066 GCA_964581125.1 uncultured Ornithinimicrobium sp. | reverse complement strand
CGACGGCGGTGAGCGTGGCGAGCGCGACGGGGTCGACCGACATGAAGTCAGGCTAATGGTTCTGCAGGATCCTTCATCATTCTGATGGCCCTTCGACGCCGTCGGGCCACTAGCGTCGGACGCGTGGACCAGATCACCGTGCTGCTGACCGGGATGCTCACCGGGCTCGGCCTCATCGTCGCGATCGGCGCGCAGAACGCCTTCCTGCTCCGGCAGGGCCTGCGGCGTCAGCACGTGTGGCCGCTCGTGGCCTTCTGCACCCTGGCCGACACCGTGCTCATCGGGCTGGCGGTGCTGGGCGTGGGCGCGGTGGTCGCGGCCTGGCCGGGCTTCCTGACGTTCGCCCGGTGGGGCGGCGGGCTCTTCGTCATCGGCTACGGCCTGAGCGCGGCCTGGCGCGCGCTGCACCCGGGCGAGTCGCTGCAGGCTCGCGGCGACGGGCACGGGTCGACGCTCGTCGGCTCGCTGGCCACGGTCGCGGCGCTGACGCTGCTCAACCCGCACGTCTACCTCGACGTGACGATGCTCGGCACGATCGCCAACAGCCACGGCGAGGCGGGCCGCTGGTGGTTCTACGCGGGCGCCGTGAGCGGCAGCGCGCTGTGGTTCAGCGCGCTGGGGCTCGGGTCGCGGCGGCTGGCGCCGTTCTTCGCCCGGCCACGGTCGTGGCAGGTGCTCGACGGGGCGATCGCGGTCGTCATGGGGGCGATCGGCGCGGGGCTGCTGCTCGGCGGGTGAGACGCTGCGGGCAGGCGGCGCTCAGGCCGGCCGCCGCAGCTCGGCTGGTCGCGGCGCACCCCGCGGTGGGCGGCCGAGGAAGGTGTCCAGGATCGGCGGCGGCTCGAGGTAGGCCTCGGGCGGCGGGTCGCTGTGCCTGGGGTGCTCGCGGGCGAGGTTGCACCGGGCGCACAGCCCGCGCCCGTTGTCCTCGGTGGTCTCTCCCCCGTCGGCCCGGCGCCGGACGTGGTCGACGTGCCGGATCGGCGCGCCGCACCACTGGTTGGCGCAGTAGCGGCCCCGGGCGACCAGGGTGGCCCTCAGGTTGCCGGTGAAGAGCCGCCGGCGCGGGTCGCGCACCGTGAGGACCCCGGTGACCGGGTCGGCGTAGAGGCGTCGCAGCCAGACGGTGGCGGCGCTGCTCGTGTCCGGCGCGGCAGCGGTGGCCTTGTCGTCCTCCGGCTCGTCCTCCTCGGTCCGCTGCTCGTCCTCACGGCTCGGCATCGTCGGCGGCGCAGGCATGGCCACGCTCCCGGTGTGGAGCAGGGTGCAGCTCGCGTCGGTGCACCGGCCGCCGGCCGGGCAGGGCTCGGCGCGGTCGTCGGCCTCGTGGGCCTCGTCGCCGGCCCCCTCGTCGCCGTCCGTGGGCCGCAGGAGGTCGCGCGCCACGTCCGCGGGCACGGGCCCGAAGCCCACGACGTCGGCCGCCGCCGGGTCCCCGTCGAAGAGCGCCGCGTCGGTGATGACCACGCACAGCTCGACGTCGATGCCGTCCACGACCTTGCGCCCGGTCAGGCGCTCGTAGAGCTCGTCGGCCATCAGCTGCATGACCGTGCGCGGGTCGCCCTGCGCCCGCAGCTCCTCGGCCCGCTTCCTCAGGGCCAGCTCGCAGGCGATCGCCTGCGGCGCCGGGAGCCGGGCGCTGAGGACGGCCATCACGTCCGGTGCCGGCCGCGTGCTCACGCCCCGGTCCTTCGCTGCCTTGCGGGCCCGCGCGACGAAGCCGGCCGGGTCCACCTCGTAGGTGAGCGCCCGGGCGGCGGCGACCATCTGCCGGGTCGACATCCCCTCCAGCCGCTCGGCGAGCCGCCGGTCGACCTCGGCGCGGTCCTCCGGCGACAGGCAGGTGGTCGCCTCGCTGATGAGCCTGGCCTGGAGCGCGCTGATCGTGGTGTCGCGCAGCGCCGTCCACGTCCTCGGCATCTCGTGCACGAGGGTGCGCGCGCTCGTCAGCTCGCGGCTGGCCCAGTAGGGCGAGGTCTTGCGCGCCGTCGCCAGGTCGTCGGCCACCGCCCGGCCCCGGCGGGAGGCCGGCACGCCGCGGCTGGCCTGCTCCTGCACCTGCGAGGCCTGGAACGCCACCTGGACACCCGCCGACACCGCCGCGAGCGTGCGCGAGAGGTCCTCCACCCCGCGGAGCAGCTCCAGCCGCTGGTCGTCGTCGAGGTCGGCCAGGCTCACCGTCGCCATCCGGTCGCGCCACGACCGCAGCTGCTCGGGCACCGCCCACCCGGACGCCGCCCGTCCGCCGACGACCTTCTCCACGACGCCCACCCCCTCCGGTGACCGGTGTGCCGGGACCCCTTCCCGACTCGTACGTACATACTATCCGATCCTCACGACATACTCGATCATCTGTCCACTGCGTGTCGCGCCCACCCCTCCCCGGTAGCGTCCGACCATGGCCACCCACCAGGTCACCAACCAGCCCCCGCCGCGCGTCGAGGTCGACGAGCTGGGCACCGACACGCCGCTGCTCGAGGGCGTGCGGCGCCACGACGCCGCCTGGGCGCTCGACGAGCTCCACGCCGTCGGCCGGCTGGTCGGCAGCGCCGACCTGCAGCACGCCGCGGCGGAGGCGCACCGCCACCCGCCGGAGCTGCGCACCCACGACCGCTGGGGACGGCGGGTCGACGAGGTCGACTACCACCCCGCCTACCACCGCGTCATCGCCCACGCGGTCGCCCACGGCGCCCACACCGCAGCCTGGGCCGACCCGCGTCCGGGCGCCTCGGTGGCCCGGGCGGCGACGTTCATGATGTTCGCGCAGGTCGAGCCCGGGCACGCCTGCCCCGTCTCGATGACCCACGCTGCGGTGCCGAGCCTGGAGCTGTCGCCCGACCTGGCGCGCACGTGGCTGCCCCGCGTGCTGAGCCGCGACTACGACCCGCAGCTGAGGCCGGGCAAGACCTCCGCCCTCTTCGGCATGGCGATGACCGAGAAGCAGGGCGGCTCCGACGTCCGTGCCAACACCACGCGCGCGGTGGACGCGGGCGACGGCACCCACCGGCTCACGGGTCACAAGTGGTTCTGCAGCGCGCCGATGTCGGACGCCTTCCTCGTCCTCGC
>CAZONQ010000268.1:0-3071 GCA_964581125.1 uncultured Ornithinimicrobium sp. | reverse complement strand
GTGGCGGCCCTCCATGCACAGGCTCATCCCCTGGCGGACCCGCTGGGCGGCGTCCGTCCGGGTGACGTCCTGCCCGTCGAAGAGGATCGACCCGTCCGTCACCTCGCCGTGCTCGCTCGGCAGCAGCCCGGAGACCGCCTTGAGCGTCGTCGACTTGCCGGCGCCGTTGGAGCCGAGCAGCGCGACGACCTGGCCGCGCGGCACCTCCAGCGACAGCCCGCGGAGCACGAGGATGACGTCGTCGTAGATGACCTCGACGTTGTTGAGCGAGAGGAGGGCGTCCCCCTCGGGCGCGGCGGTCGCCGCGCCCGAGGGAGCCGTCGTCGGACCTGACGCGGTCGTCATGGCGTGGCGCCCGCCTCGACCTCGACCATCGCGCCGCCCTCGGCCGTGTAGATGCCGGTCGAGGTGGAGCCGCGGTGGCTCTCGGCGGAGAACTCCACCGTGCCGTCGCCGATGAGGCCCTGGGTGTCGATCGGGCCCATGGTCTCCAGCGCCTCGCGCAGCGCCGGGCCGGTGATCTCGTCGCCGTCCTCGAGCACCTTGGCCATGCCCTGCGCCATGACGTCCATGACCGCCCAGCCCTGGACCCAGGCGGCGCCCTTGTCCTCGATCGACTCGCCCTTGTCCTCCAGGTAGGCCGCGATCGTCTCGTGCCCCGGCTTCTCGGCGGTGACCGGCGCGAACGGCTGGATGAGGATGTGGCCCTCGGCCGCGTCGGCGCCGGCGGTGGTGATGAACAGCTCGTTGCCGCACCAGTTGAGGCAGACGATCTTCATGTCCAGGCCCTGGTCCTTGATGTCCTTGGCCACCTGCGCCGCCGGGGAGGCGACGTTCTGGATCACGACGTACTTCGCGCCCTGGGACTTGGCCTGGGAGAGCAGGCCGACGTGGTTGGCGCCGGAGGGCATCGGGTAGGCCTTGTAGCCCAGGTCGTAGCCCTTCTCCTCGACCCAGGCCTGGCCGTCGGCCACCGGTGCCTCGCCGAACGGGCTGTCGTGGTGGAACACCGCGACCTCCCCGGAGCCGCCGGAGTCCTCGTTGATCCAGTTGAGCGCGACGCGCATCTGGTCGGAGTAGGTCGGGGCGACGACGAAGTTGTAGGGGGACTCCTCCGGGTCGGCCAGGTCCTCGGCGAAGCTGCCGGACATGAACGGCAGCTCGTCGTTGGCGACCTTGGTGCGCAGCGCCTCGGTGTCGCCGGTGCCCCAGCCCTGGATGGCCACGACGCCGTCGTTGACGTACTGCTTGTAGAGCTGCTCGGCCTTGGGCACCTCGTAGGCGTAGTCGTTGGACAGCGCCTCGATCTCGTGGCCGTCGATGCCGCCGTCGGCGTTGCGGTAGTCGACGTAGGCGAGCATGCCCTCGTTGTAGGGGGTGCCCACGTCACCGGTGGCGCCGGTGAGGTCGGCGATGACGCCGATCTTGATCGGGGCGCCGGCGTCGCCGCCGCCGCCTCCGCCGCCGCCGCTGCCGCAGGCGGACAGGCCCAGGCCCGCGGCCGCGACCGCGGCGACGAGCGAGATTCGGGTGCGGTTCATGACTGCTCCTTCACGGGGGGTGGTGCTCGGTGACTTGGTGATGGACTTGATGGGCGGGTATGGCGTGTGGTCGGGTCCGCGGGGTCGTCGCCTAGTAGCGGAACGGCCAGTAGCGGACGTAGTCCTTCGCGCGTTGCCACAGCCGGGCCAGGCCGCGGGGCTCGAAGATGAGGAAGGCGATGATGACCGCTCCGAAGAGCGCGTTCTGGACGGCGGGGAGCTGGTCCTTGAGGACCGGCACCGCGTCGCCCCACTGCTGGGCCGCGGTCCGGATGAGCACCGGCAGCAGGCTCATGAAGATCGCGCCGTAGACCGCGCCCGCGACGCTGCCGAGCCCGCCGACGATGATCATCGCCAGGTAGGTGATCGACACGTCGAGGGTGAAGCGCTCCCAGGAGACGATCTCGGTGTAGTGGGCGATGAGCGCGCCGGCCAGGCCGACGTAGCCCGAGGACACCGCGAAGGCGGTGAGCTTGGCGCGGGTGAGGTTGACGCCGATCGCCTCGGCCGCGATGTCCTGGTCGCGGACCGCCATGAACGAGCGGCCCAGGCCGGTGCGGAAGAGGTTGCGCGCGGCGACGACGGCGACCACGGTGATGATCGCGAGGATGAGGTACCACTGCTGCTCGAAGGTGGCCCGCTCGACCTTCCAGCCGAAGACGCTCAGCCGCGCCACGTCGATGTAGCCGGCGCCCTCGGTGAGGAAGCCGCCCGGGTCGCGTCGGACGACGAACTCGATGATCACCTGCGAGGCGAGCGTGGCGATCGCCAGGTAGAGACCCTTGAGCCGCAGGCCCGGCAGGCCGAAGAAGGTGCCGATGACCGCGGTCGCGATGACGGCGGCGACCACGGAGAAGAGGACGGGCACGTCATACCGCTCGGTGAGGATGGCCGAGGTGAAGGCGCCGACGGCGAGGAAGCCGCCCTGGCCGAGCGAGATCTGCCCGGTGTAGCCCACGAGGATGTTGAGGCCGACGGCCCCGATGACGGCGATGAGGATCGTGTTGGCGATCGAGAGCCAGTAGTTGTCCAGCACGAACGGCAGCACGACGAGCAGGAGCAGCATGAGCCCGAGGCGGAAGTACTCCGCCCTCGTGGCGCGCAGGCGCAGCTCGGAGACGTAGGACCGGTGGTGGATGCCGGTGGCGGTGGCAGCCATGTCACACCCTCTCGATGCGGGTCTCGCCGAACAGGCCGTAGGGCTTGACCAGCAGGATCAGGACGAGGACGACGTAGGGGATCACGGTGGCCAGGCCCGGGTCGAGGTAGCCGGAGACGAACTGCGTGAGCAGCCCGATCGTCAGGCCGCCGACGATCGTGCCGGGCACCGAGTCCAGGCCGCCGAGGATGACCACGGGGAAGACCATGAGGCCGAAGGCGGCGATGTTCTGGTCCACCGCGGACAGGTCGGCCAGCAGGATGCCGGCGATGAAGGCGCTGACCGCGGCGAGCGCCCAGGACAGCGCGAAGATCCGGCGCACCGAGATGCCCATCGTCATCGCCGCCTGCTGGTCGTCGGCGACCGCGCGC
>CAZONQ010000267.1:0-3085 GCA_964581125.1 uncultured Ornithinimicrobium sp. | reverse complement strand
CGGTCGGCAACGGCGAGCGCGACGTGGCCCGGCTGCGCGCCAGCCACGCGGCGGGCCTGGCCCAGGCGCGGCGCGAGCTGCCGGCGATCCGGGAGTTCCTCGGGGTGTGAGCGGGCGCGACGCATCCACGTGAGTGGTTTGTGCACGCCCTGGACCGCGGACGCGGGCACGACGCACCCACGCGAGTGGCTTGTGCACAGGGACGGTGCGGCGCACCCGTGACATGCTCGGCGGTATGCAGACGCGGGCCTTCGGCACCCACCTCACCGGCGAGCTCGTGGACGGGGTGGCCCACGTGCGGCTGGCCCGCCCGGACAAGCTCAACGCGCTGACCCTCGAGATGCTCGACGGGCTCGTGGCGGCGGCGCGGTCGCTCCGCGGGCGGCGGGACGTGCGGGCGGTGGTGCTGTCCGGGGAGGGCGAGGCCTTCTGCGCGGGGCTGGACCTGCGGGCGGCGCTGCGCGAGCCGCGCGGGATCGCGACGAGGTTCGTGCCGCGGCCGTGGGCGGGGACCAACGTCTTCCAGGAGGCCTGCTGGGCGTGGCGGCGGCTGCCGGTGCCGGTCGTCGCCGTCGTGCACGGGCACTGCCTCGGCGCGGGGCTGCAGCTGGCCCTCGGCGCCGACCTGCGCGTCAGCACCCCGGACGCGCAGTGGTCGGTGCGGGAGGCGCGGTGGGGGCTGGTGCCGGACATGAGCGGCACCAGGTCGCTGGTGGAGCTGGTCGGGCTCGACGTCGCCAAGGACCTCACGCTCACGGCCCGCGCCGTCGACGGTGCGGAGGCGCAGCGCCTCGGCCTGGTGACCAGGGTCGCGGAGGACCCGCACGTGGCGGCGGCCGAGCTCGTCGCGCAGATGGTCGCGCACGACGCGCAGGCCCTGGCCCGCGGCAAGCGCCTGCTCGACCGGGCGGTCGGCGCGTCGGCTCGGGCGACCTTCGGCCGCGAGCGCCGGGCCCAGCTCCGTCTCCTCGCCCGGATGGACCGCAGCGGCCTGCCCGGGCGGTCGTCCCAGGCCTCGTCCCCGCCCGCGCCCTCGTCCTCGCGGGGCGCCGCACGCTAGGTCGCTCGAGCCGGCCCCACCCCGACCTGTGCACGCGAAGATGACTTGTGCGGGGGATATAACCCCTGCACAAGTCATCTTGGCGTGCACAGGTCCAGCGGGGGCGGGGCGGGAGGGCAGCGCGAGGGCCGGAGAGCCCCCGGCTCTCAGTCAGTCAGTCGTCGAGGAAGTCCCGCAGCAGCTCGGTGAGCTCCTCGGGCTTCTCCGCGTTGACGAGGTGCCCCGCGCCCTCGAGCACGCGCAGCCGCGCGTCGGGGATGCCGGCGGCCAGCGCCCGGGCGCCGGCCTGGTTGGGCAGGTCCTTGGCGCCGACGACGACCAGGGTGGGGGCGGTGATCCGCGGCAGGGCGTCGGTGAGGTCGAGCGCGCGCACGACCTCCTGGCTGCGCAGCACCTGCTCCTTGGACACCCCCGCGTCGACGAACCGCGACCTCGGCATCATCCGCAGCACCGCCCCCTGCAGCCGCATCACCGTGCGCGGCGGCCGCACCTGCCCGCCGACCAGCACCAGCCGCCGCACGCGTCCGGGGAAGTCCGCAGCGAGCTGGGCCGCGACCATCGCCCCGTAGGACACGCCGCACAGGTCCACCTGCTCCAGCCCCTCGAGCATGAGGTCGCTGTCGAGCCGCGCCGCCGCGTCGGCCATCGGCAGCGGCTCGCGCTCCGTGGGCCTCAGCCCGGGCACCCACGGCGTCAGCAGCCGGCGCGTCCCGTAGAGCCGCACGACGACGTCCTCCCACGCCATCGGCGCCTGGCCGAGCGCGTGCAGCAGGACGAGCGGGGTCTGGTCGGTCATCAGGAGAGGGTATGCCGTGCGCCCGCCTCAGGCGGACGAGCTCGGGTGGTCGTTGGGCTCGTGGGGGTCGCCGACGCAGAACTCGTTGCCCATCGGGTCGCGCATCACCGTCCAGCAGAAGCCGTCGACGTCGTGGTTGCGCACGACCTGGGCGCCGAGCTCGACGAGGCGGGCGACCTCGTGGGCGCGGTCGCCGCCGGAGAGGTCGAGGTGGAGCCGGTTCTTGCCCTGCGTGGGCCGCTCGACGCGCTGGAAGGCCACCGCCGGACGTCCGCCGAGGATGACGAAGTCGTCGGTCTCCAGCACCGGCTCGGCGTCCAGCGCCTGCCTCCAGAAGTCGGCGAGCGTGCGCGGACGCTCGCAGTCGAAGGTCACCATGCCGACGGTCAGGCTGCTCTGCGTGGTCGTCTCAGTCATGCCGACAGTCTGACGGAGCGACGCCGGACGTGCGAGGGCGCCACCCGGGACGTGGCGGCGCCCTCGCGGCTCAGCGACGGGTCGGGCGGGAGCGGCTCAGGCGGCCGGCTCGCTCTCCCGGACGGCGGCCAGCAGCTGGTCGTAGAGGCCGCGCACCGCGTCGACGGGGGCGTCGTCGAGGAACTCGCCCTCGGTGGTCAGATCCTCGCCGAAGCGCAGGCCCGGGCCGTCGAGGCGCACGGTCTGCAGCCGGTCGAGCACCGTGGACAGGGCGCCGGTCGCGGCGGCCGCGCCGCCCCAGCCGTAGCCGACGACGCCGACCGGCATGCCCTGCCACTCCTGCTTGAGGGTGTCGAGGGCGTTCTTGAGCACGGCCGGGTAGCCGCCGTTGTACTCCGCCACGGTGAGGATCAGCGCGTCGTAGCCGCGCACCTGCTCGGACCAGGCGATCGTGCTCGGCCGGTCGTAGTCGCCGGCCGACGGCATGGCCACGTCGTGCAGGAAGGGCAGGTCGACCGCGGCGAGGTCGAGGACCTCGGCGGTCGAGCCGTAGGGAGCCAGCTGCGCCACCCACTCGGCCACCTTCGGGCCGATCCGGGCGGGGCGGGTGGTGCTGACGACGACGCCGATGCGGGGGTAACTCATGCCAGGAACAATAGATGACTGTTCAATCATATTCCGCACCCGGCCACGCTGTGGCGCACGCCATAGCCCTGCGCGGTCACGCCGACGCGAGCGGCGGGCACGCCTACCCTGGGCGGGTGACCGGACGGATCGAGGTGCGCGGCGCCCGCCTGCACAACCTGCGCGAC
>CAZONQ010000266.1:0-3092 GCA_964581125.1 uncultured Ornithinimicrobium sp. | reverse complement strand
CGGCGCCGGCGGCCCGCACGCCAGGCTCAGCCCCGTGTCGCCTCGTCGAGGGCCGCCTGGACCTCCTCGTCCGACATCGTGATCGGGGTCCCGACGAGCCACTGGTGCCCGGCCGGGTCGCGGAAGCGCCCCTGCCGGGCGCCGTAGGGCTGATCGGCGACGGGGAAGACCATCTGGGCCCCGTGCTCGACCGCGGCGCGGGCCACCGCGTCCGGGTCCTCACACTCCACGTCGATGACGACGCCTCCGGAGGCCGGTGGAGCCGCGTCGGTCGCGTCGGCGTCCTTGACCTGGAACTGCGAGCCACCAGGCAGCTCGAGCTGGGCGAAGACGACGGCCTCACCCATCGTGTAGCGGCTGACCAGACGAGCCCCCAGCACGGCCTCGTAGAACGCGATCGCGGCGTCGGCGCCCTCCCCGCCGACGACCAGCTTGGGCTGCACGCGCAGACTGCTCATGGCACCGGCCCGGGCGGCTCAGCTCACCGCCCGTCGCACGAGCTCGGTGACCTTCTTGGCGTCCGCGGCGGTCAGCTTCGTCAGCGCCCAGTTGGTCGGCCACATCGACCCCTCGTCCAGGTTCGCCGCCTCGTCGAAGCCGATCGTGGAGTAGCGCGCGTCGAACTTGGAGGCTCCCTGGAAGAACACGACGACCTTCCCGTCGTCGTTGGCCCACGCGGGCATGCCGTACCAGGTCTTCGCGGTCAGGTGCGGCGCCACCTCGGTGACGATCGCGTGCACCTTCCGCGCGATCTTCTGCTCGTCCTCGGGCATCTCGTCGATCTTGGCCAGCATGTCCTTCTCGAGCTTGTCCTTCTTCTGGCTCGCCCTGAGCTCCCTGGACCGCTCCTTGATGGCCTCGCGCTCCGCCGCGGAGAGCGTGCCCTTCTTGGTCGCCACGGTGAATCGGTGTCCTCTCTGCTCAGGCCTGCTGGATCCGGATCGAGTTGCCGGCAGGGTCGCGCACCGCGAAGTCGCGGGCACCCCAGTCCTGGTCCATCGGCTCCTGGGTGACCTCGGCGCCGCTGGCCTGGACCCGCTCGAAGGCGGCGTCGAGGTCCGAGGCGGCCAGGTTGATCCCGGCGAAGGTGCCCTTGGCCATCATCTCGGTGATGACCGCGCGCTCGTCGTCGGTGATGCCGGGGTCGACGGCCGGCGGGTGCAGCACGATGGAGGTGTTGGGCTGCCCGGGCGGGCCGACCGTGATCCAGCGCATCGCGCCGGCGCCGACGTCGCCGCGGACCTCGAAGCCCAGGGCGTCTCGGTAGAAGGCCAGCGACGCCTCGGGGTCGTCGGCCGGGAGGAAGCTCGAAGAGATGTTGATGTCCATGGCTTCACCGTAGTTTCGTGGTGTCGAGGGGCGCTTCTCGATTCCTGATCGGTCTGGTCACCTTGCGCGTGACGCACGGGGGTATGGGGAGCGTGTCCGCCTCGCGCCGGTAGACGCTGGGCGCGACCCCGACGAGCTCGGTGAAGCGGGTGCTGAAGGTGCCGAGGGAGGAGAAGCCGACCGCGAAGCAGACCTCGGTCACGCTCAGCTCGCCCCGCCGCAGCAAGGTCATCGCCCGCTCGATCCGCCGGGTCATCAGGTAGGAGTACGGGGACTCGCCGTAGGCCTCCTTGAAGCGTCGCGACAGGTGCCCGGAGGACATGTGGACCCCCCGGGCCAGGGCGTCCACGTCGAGCGGCTCGGCGAACTCGCGGTCCATGCGGTCTCGCACCTGGCGCAGCAGCCGCAGGTCGCGCAGCCGCTCGCTCTCCTTCGTCTGGCGCGGCGTCTCGCCCGGGCCTGGGCGGGTCGTGGTCACCCGACCATCGTGCCCCTTCCGCCGGGAGGGCACCAGCCGGCGGTCGGGGAGCGTCTGTCGGTGGCCGGGTCTACCGTCGGGAGCATGGACACCGCACCGCGCGCACCGACCACGGCGGACCGACCGAGCTTCCCGGACGGCTACGGCATACCGGAGACCACCAAGGGGCTGCTGACCTGGGGCGAGGTGGAGCCCCGTCTGCGGCAGGCCCGGCACTACTGGCTCGGCTCCGTGCGCCCGGACGGTCGTCCGCACGCGGTGCCGCGGTGGGGCGTGTGGGTGGAGGGGCGGTTCTACTACGACGGCGCACCGACGACCCGTCACACCCGCAACGTCGAGGCCAACCCCGCCGTGACCCTGACCCTGGAGAGCGGCACCGAGGTCGTGATCGTCGAGGGCGAGTCGCGCGCGACGCGGGCGGAGCCGGACGGGCTCGGCGCCCGGCTCGCGGCGGCGTTCGAGAAGTACCACGACGCCGGCTACGCGCCGGGCCCGGACTCGTGGTCGGGCGCGGACGGCGGCGGCCTGCGGGTCGTCACGCCGCGCCGCGCGCTGGCGTGGTTCTCCTTCCCCTCCGACTGCACCCGCTTCACCTTCGCCGACGAGGAGGTATGACGTGGGCGTCCGGTCGGGCGGCACCCCTGAGCGACCCGCCGTGTTCTTCGACGGTCCCGAGGACTTCCGCGTCTGGCTCGAGGAGCACCACGACTCCGCCGACGAGCTGTGGATGGGCCTGGCCAAGCGGCACGTGCCCGACCGCGGGCTGACGTGGGCCGAGGCCGTGCCGGTCGCCCTGTGCTTCGGCTGGATCGACTCTCTCAGCCAACGCATCGACGACGACAGCCGCCGGCAACGATGGACCCCGCGTCGCCGGGGAAGCGCCTGGAGCGCCGTCAACGTCGCCCACGTGGAGCGGCTCCTGGCCGAGGGTCGCATGCACCCGGCCGGGATCGCCGCCTTCGAGGCCCGCACGACGGACCGGACGGCCGTCTACTCCTACGAGGGCGAGGCCCTCACGCTGTCCCCGGAGCAGCTGGCCGAGCTGCGTGCGAGCCCGGCCGCGTGGGCCTTCTGGGGCGAGGCGACGCCGTCCTACCGACGGCTCGTCGCGTCCTGGGTCACGTCGGCCAAGCGCGAGGCCACCCGCCGCTCACGGCTGGAGACGCTGGTCACGGACTGCGCCGCGGGACGGCTGGTCCCGCCGCAGCGCTACGGGCAGGAGCCGCGCTGGGTGGGCCGTGCCGCGGCGGCCGCCCGCGCGGCGACGACCTAGGGCAGCGTCCGC
>CAZONQ010000265.1:0-3095 GCA_964581125.1 uncultured Ornithinimicrobium sp. | reverse complement strand
CGACCGGGCGCACGCTCTGCACGGTCACGCGGACGGCCGGACCGGTGGCGCCGCGCCGCGCTATCCTGACCCCATGCGCAAGCGTCAGGCCACGACGACGCCGGTTCCTCCGGCGACCTCGTGCTGATCTGACCGCGCGACCCAGGCCCCGGAGCGATCCGGGGCCTTCGTCGTGAGCGACGATCCTGCGCCGGCTCGCCCGGGGGACAACTCATCCCCAGGAGCCACCATGCAGGACCGACCAGACTCATCCGACCAGCTGCCCGCGCACGACCACCGCGTGCTCAACCGCGACCTCGACCTCTTCGCGACCGACCCGCTCGCCGGGTCCGGCCTGCCGCTCTGGCTGCCCGACGGGGCCGCGGTCCAGGACGAGCTCCGCCGGCTGGCACGGGACATCGCGCGCGGCGACGGTTGCCTCGAGGTCCACACCCCGGTGCTCGGCAAGCGGGCCCTCTTCGAGCGGTCCGGCCATTGGCAGAAGTTCTCCCAGGACATGTTCCCGCCGATGCGGCTGGGGGAGGACGAGCTCGTCCTCCGGCCGGCGAACTGCCCGCACCACGCCCTGGTGTATGCCGCGTCGCACCACTCCTACCGCGAGCTGCCTGTCCGGCTGCACGAGGTGGCGGCGATGTTCCGTGCCGAGCGCTCCGGCGTCGTGTCGGGCCTCCGACGCGTCCGCCAGATCACTCTCGACGACACCCACGTCTTCTGCCGGCCTGACCAGGTGGCCGACGAGGTGGCAGGTGCGCTCCGGTCGGCCCTGCGCGCGCAGGAGGTCCTCGGCCTCCCGGTGGGCCACGTCCGGCTGTCGCTGCGGGACGACGGTGACGGCTGGCTCGGCACCGACGAGCAGTGGGCCTCCAGCGAGGAGGCTCTGCGGAGCGCGGCCGCCGACGTTCTGGCCGACCACGGCCTGCCGCTGGTGGAGGCGGCCGGTGAGGCGGCCTTCTACGGACCCAAGCTCGACCTGCAGGTCGTCGACGACCGCGGGAGCGAGGAGAGCATCGCCACCGTCCAGCTCGACTTCAACCAGCCGGAGCGCTTCGACCTGGTCTACCAGGCCGACGACGGCAGCCGCCGTCGCGCGGTCATGATCCACCGCGGGACCGTCGGCTCGATGGAGCGCGTCGTCTCCGCCCTCCTCGAGCAGCACCGGGGTCGGCTTCCGCTGTGGCTCGCGCCCCTGCAGGTGATGGTGCTGCCGGTGTCCGAGGCGCAGGACGAGCACGCACGGCGGGTCACCGAGGCGCTCCTGGCGCGCGGGCTCCGTGCCGAGCGCGCCTGTCAGGGCAGTCTGGGAGCCCGGATCCGCGAGGCGCACCGGCGCCGGGCCTCCCTGGTCGCCGTCGTCGGCGAGCGCGAGGCCGACCGGGGCGGCGTCCAGGTCACCGACGGCAGCGACGGCGCCCGGCGCGACCTGGCGGTCGAGGACCTCGTCGAGAAGGCCGCGCGCGCCCACGCCGACCGGGTGCCGGTGCCCTGGTGAGGCTGCCTCACGTGGTGCGAGCGACGGACTCGGCGGGCAGGAGCACGGCGTCGAGCACGGCAGGGACCCGCTCGCGGTGCAGCTGGCCGCTGGTCACCAGGTGCGCCAGCCCGTGCACCAGCGCCCACAGGCCGGTCACGGCGTCCTCGCCGGCACCGCTGGGCAGCCACGCCGACGCCGCGTCCGCTGCCTGCTCGAGCCCGTGGGCCGATCGTGCGATCAGGTCGGCGTCCGGCCCGCTCTCCCGGCCCGGAGGGTTGACCGTCGCGTCGTTGATCAGCGCGAACGCGTGCGGGTGGTCGGCGGCGTAGCCGACGTAGGCCAGCCCTCGGCGCACCAGGGCGGTCCGGGGGTCCGGCGCCGCGGCGGTCGCCTCCTCCTGGACCGCGACGAACTCGGCGCGGCAGACCTGGGAGAGGGCGGCGAGGAAGTCCTGCCGGTCCGGGAAGTGCCGGTAGGGCGCGCCGTGGCTCACCCCGGCCTCCTTGGCTCTGGAGGACGACCATGACCACCCGACCCGCTCCCGACGCAGCCCGCTGGTGCTGCGCCGGCTGCGCGCGATGCGCAACGCCGTGCCCCGCCTGCTCCTGCGCCCCCCGGCCCACCGGCTGCTCTCCGGCCGCTACCTGGAGCTGGGGTTCACGGGGCGCCGCACGGGCCGCCGCTACCGCGCCCCGGTCGCCTACGTGCGCTCCGGTCCGGACCTGCTCTGCTCGACCGACTCGCGCTGGCGGCACAACCTGCAGGGCGGACCGCGCGTCCGCGTGCTGCTGGCCGGCAGGTGGCAGGTCGGCCGCGTCCGGGTCCTGTCCGGCGTCGAGGCCGAGCAGGCCCTGCGCCGGCTCGTGGACGACATCCACGGGTATGCCGTGACCGCCGGGATCTCCCGGCACGGCCGTGTCGGTGACGAGACGCTCGCGGAGCTGGTCGGCCGGCGCCGTCGCACCGCCTTCGCCGTGGAGGTGGGGTCGTGAACCTGCTGCAGACCGTCACGCTGGCCGTCGTCGGCTTCACCGCGTGCAGCGAGTTCGGCTCCTACGCGTTCGTCCATCCCGTCGTGCGCCGGCTCCCGCCGCCCCACCACCTGCAGGTCGAGCAGGGGCTGCTGCGCACCTTCGGACGCTTCATGCCGGTGGCGATGCCGTTGAGCGCCACCCTGGGCGTGGTCAGCGCGGTCGAGGGGTCCGGCTGGCTGCGCTGGGCGGCAGCAGCGTCGCTGGTCGTCTCGGTGATCACCACCCTCGCGGTCAACGTCGGCATCAACCGGGCCACCGGTCGCTGGGACGCGCAGGCTCCGCCGGCCGACTGGCGCGCCACCCGCGACCGGTGGGAGCTCTGGCAGGCAGTCCGCTCCTGGCTGCTGCTGGCCGGGTTCCTGCTGCTGTGCGCGGCCGCGTGAGGCTGCTCACCGGGGCCCCGCCGGTGGTCGGTATGCGGTGTGCTCGGGGAGCCTTCGCAGCCTCGACCTTCCACGCGACGCGCGTTGGCCTGGCACCAGTCGAACCAGCGGCGCAGGTGGGCGATGTACATGTCGTGGGCGGCTCCGGAGCAGCGGGCCAGGAAGGACACCGCCGCGAGGTGCGCGGTGCTCATCGAGGAAGGTTGG
>CAZONQ010000264.1:0-3115 GCA_964581125.1 uncultured Ornithinimicrobium sp. | reverse complement strand
CCGACCGAGCGCACGCTCTGCACGCGCGGTGCCCGGCTCAGCCGCCCGAGGCGGCGAGGTCGTCGGTCGGCGCGAGCAGGTCCGCCGCCCGCACGGCCGCCTCCGTCCGGCTGGTCACGCCGAGCTTGCGCAGGATCGCCGAGACGTGCACGCTCGCGGTCTTGTCGCTGATGAAGAGCCGCTCCCCGATCTGCCGGTTGGTCAGCCCCTCGGCGACCAGCTCCAGCACCTGCCGCTCCCGGTCGGTGAGCTCGAGGGTCGGCCCGGGGACCCCAGCGCGGGCGCCGTCGGTCCTGGTCCGCGGTCCGAGCCCGGCCTGGGCCGCGAGCTCGTCCGCCAGCCGGGCGGCGCGCAGCAGCCCGTGCGCGCTCGCGAGCCGCCGCACCGACCGCAGCGCCTCCGCCGCGCCGGGCCGGTCGCCCTCGTCGAGCAGCGCCCGGGCCAGCCCCTGGAGCGCGTGGGCGTAGCGGTCGACGGGCATCCTGCCGGTGGCGGCCGCGTCGACGGCGGCACGCCAGGCGTCGACGTCGGTGCCCGTGCCGTCGGGTCCGGAGAGCTCGGCCTCGAGGAACGCCCGCCACAGCGGGGTCGTGCCGTCGACCGGCACGGTCCCGAAGACCGCCCGCAGCCGCTGCTCCGCGTCGGCGGCGGTCGTGCCGTCCGGGGCCAGCCCCTCGGCACGGAGCTTGGCCAGGACGCCGGCACCGGTCGCGAGCAGGGCGGGGGCGAAGCCGGGCAGCATGGGCTCCACCGCGAGCATGGAGCGCACGTGGCCCCAGGCAGCGGTGAGGTCACCGGCGGCGAGGGCCACCTGCGCGCGGGTCAGCGCGATCGCCATCGAGTCGTCCACGTCGGAGAGGGAGAGCCCGTCGAGCAGCGAGCGCGCGTCGCGCAGCTCCTTGCCGGCCTCGTCCACCTCGTCCCGGAGCAGGTGCAGCTGGGCGCGCAGCGCCACGGCGTAGCCCGACACGAACCCCCACGGCGGCCGCATCCTCCGCATCCGGTCCAGCTCGCGCTCGGCCTCCTCCAGACGGCCGGTCGCCAGCAGGGCCAGGATGCCGCCGAGGCCGATGCTCAGGCCCCAGCCGCGCTCGCGGCCGGCGCGCCGGGCGGCCTCCTGACCGTCGACGGCCACCCGCAGTCCCTCCTCGTAGCGGCCCAGGTCGTAGAGCATGGCCGAGCGTCGCTCGGCATCCCTCAGCCGTGCGGACACGTCGGAGCCGCTGTGCTCGAGCGCCTCGTCGAGCAGGGCCAGCCCACCCTCGGCGTCGCCCGAGGCCGCCAGTCCGCCGCCGAGGTTGCACAGCGCGCGGACCAGCTCGAAGCGGGCACGCTCCCTGACGTCCTCGTCGGCGGCCGTGGCCACCAGGTCGCGCCCCTCGGTCACGCTCTTCTCCAGCACCGCCTTGCCGGCCAGGTCGTGGCCGAGGAGCAGGACGACACCCAGCCCGACCTGGACCCGGAGGCGGGCGGCACGGTCCTCCTCGCCATCGCCCTCGGGCGCCATCTCCACGGCCTGCCGGCACAGGTCGGTGGCGCCGGGGCGACCGGCCGTGTGCCAGACGACGGCCGACTCGTGCAGCAGCAGGGAGTAGCGGCGCCGGTCGTCACGGGGGCACTCGGCGAGCGCCTCCTCGAGGATCTTCACCGCGCGGTCGTCGCCCGTCTCGTCGTATGCCGTCGCCGTCGCCAGGAACAGGTCGGCCTTGGCGCACCCGGCGAGCGCCTCGGGGTCGGGCACCTGTCCCCACAGCTCGAGCGCACGCTCGCCGAGGCGGGCGGCGCTGCCCGGCGCGCCCGCTGCGGCCGCCTCGCGGGAGGCGACCACGCTGGCGGCGAACCCGCGAGGCAGGTCGTGCGCGGCGAGGAAGTGGTGCGCCACCTCAGCTGCGCTCCCGGCGAGGCGGGGGTGCTCCTGGAGAGCTGCTGCATACCTCGCGTGGAAGCGGGCGCGCTCCCCGGGGAGGAGCTCGTCGTGGACCGCCTCCTGGGTGAGGGCGTGACGGAAGGTGTATGCGGTCGCGCCCACGGTCAGCACCTGCGCCTCCACCGCCTCCCGCACGCACGCGTCGACCTCGTCCGGGTCACCGTCGTGGACGAGCTCGAACAGGCCGTGGGGGACGCTGACGCCACCCGTGGACAGCAGGCGCAGGACCGCCTGGGTGGGCTCGGTGAGGCGGTCGTAGCGGCTCAGCACGAGCTCGCGCAGCGTCTCGGGCAGCGGCCCGCCGTCGAGCGGGTCGAGTCCCAGGAGCTCCTCGACGAAGAAGGGCACGCCCTCGCTCCGCTCGACCAGCAGCTCCAGCTCCTCGGGGTCGGGGGCGACGCCGCGGATGAGCCGGGCCTGCTCGGCGGCCTCCTCGGGGGTGAGTCGCCTGAGGTCGACGCGGACCACGCCGCGGCTGCGGCCGAGCTCGGTGACCACGGGTCGCAGCGGGTGGCCCCGGCCCACGTCGTCGGTGCGATAGCTCAGGACGACGGTGAGCCGGCCCTCCCGCAGGGTGACGAGGAGCGACCGGAGCAGGTCGAGCGTCGGCACGTCGGCCCAGTGCAGGTCCTCGATGAGGACGACGACGGGCGCGTCCCGGGAGAGCGACGTCAGCAGGTGGCTGACGAGGTCGTGCAGCTGCTCCTGGGCGACCTCGACGGGACCCTCGGGTCCCGGTGCTCCGTCCGACTGGTCGCCGGTCGCGAGCAGCTCGGGCAGCAGGGCGCCGAGCAGGTGGCCGGCCGGGCCGGCCGCCTGCCGGACCGCGTCGGCGCCGAGCCGGCGGACGAGGTCGCGCAGGACGCCCCGGACCGGCCCGAAGGGTGTGCCGAGCGTGCCCATCGCGACGCACTGCCCGCGGGCGACGACGACCTCGGGGTCGAAGGCGGAGACGAACTCCTCCAGCAGGCGCGTCTTGCCGATCCCCGCCTCGCCGGCGACGACGGCGCCGCGCGGCACGCCGGTGAGCGAGGCCTCGTGCGCCTCCTGCAGGTCGAGCAGCTCACGGCCGCGGCCGACCATCCGCGGACTCGTGGCCGGGGTGGGCATGCATCATGCTCCCACCGCCGCCAGCACTTGACCAGCCCCGTGCAGACCGTGCGCCCGGTCGCCCCAGGACCGGACCGG
>CAZONQ010000263.1:0-3119 GCA_964581125.1 uncultured Ornithinimicrobium sp. | reverse complement strand
CGTCGAGCTGCTGCCCGAGGTGCTCAAGGCCGAGACCGAGGCCCAGGGCCTGGACGCCGAGGCGGCGCAGGCCCTGGAGTCCCTCGAGATCACCGGTGCCGACGTCGACGGCGACACCGCCGTCGTCGACGGGGACAACTACTCCGACGCCTTCGCCGACGCGATGGGCCAGTCGCAGATCACCCTGCGCAGGATCGACGGCGCGTGGTACGTCGACCTCGACCACTCCTTCGGCACCTCCCCCACCGGCCGGTGACCACGGGCGCGACCGAGCTCACGGTCCCGCCCGGGTCGACCTGGGCCGACCTGGCACCGTCGCTGCACGCGCTGCTCGACGGGTCCGGGCCGCGGACCGTGGTGCTGGCCACCTCCGGCTCCTCCGGCACCCCCAAGCGCGTCCGCCTCCCCGGCGCGGCCCTGCGCGCCTCGGGCGTGGCCACCGCGGAGGTGCTCGGCGGCCACGGCCGGTGGGTGCTCGCGCTGCCGACCCACCACGTCGCCGGCCTCCAGGTGCTCGCCCGGTCGGCGCTGGCCGGCACCGAGCCGGTCGCCCTCGACCCCTCCGCGCCCTTCACCGCCGGGGCCTTCGCGGCGGCCGTCGCACGGCTCGGCGACCGCTCCTCGTCCGCGCCCCTGCGCATCGTCTCCCTCGTCCCGACCCAGCTCGCCCGGCTGGTCGACGACGCGACCGGCGTCGCGGCGCTCCGGGCCCTCGACGTCGTCCTGCTCGGCGGTGCGGCGGCCGACCCCGGCCTCCTCGGCCGCGCCCGCGCGCTCGGCCCGCGCGTCGTCACCACCTACGGCATGAGCGAGACGAGCGGCGGCTGCGTCTACGACGGCGTCCCGCTGCCCGGCGTCCGGGTGCGGCTCGACGGGGACGGCCGGGTGCACCTCGGCGGGCCGGTCCTCGCCGACGGCTACGTCGACCGCCCGGCCCTCACCGCCGAGCGCTTCGTCACCGGCGCGGACGGGTCGCGCTGGTTCGTCACCGACGACCGGGGGGTATGGCGTGACGCCCGCCTCCGCGTCCTCGGCCGCCTCGACGACGTGGTCGTCACCGGCGGCCACAAGGTCGAGCCGCGCGACGTCGAGTCGGCGCTGCGCCGCCTGCCCGCCGTCCGCGACGCCCTCGTCCTCGGCGTGCCGGACGCCGAGTGGGGCCAGCGGGTCGCCGCCGTGCTCGTCCCGACCGGCGCGGCGCTCCCCCTCGAGGAGCTCCGGCGCGCGCTCGCGCCCGGGCTGCCCCGGCACGCGGTGCCGCGGCAGGTGGTCTGGCGCGACTCCATACCCCTGCTGGAGTCGGGCAAGCCCGACCGGGCGGCCGCGCGCGCCCTCCTGGCCGACGCCTGAGGGCGGCGCCCACCTGCGACGGTGGCAGAATGGTGGGGTCAGTCCCCGGTCGCAGGAGGAGGGTCCCGTGCCACGCGTCATCGCCGCCGTCGCGCTGCTCGCCTTCACCATCTACTGCGTCGTCGACGCGGTGCAGACCGAGGACGAGGAGGTGCGGGGGCTGCCCAAGCTGGTGTGGCTGCTCATGATCCTGCTCTTCCCGCTCGTGGGCGGGGCGGCCTGGCTCGTCGCCGGCCGGCCGACGGGCATCCTGCAGACCCTCCTCGGGCCCCGCGACGGGGGCGGCCCCCCGCGCGGACCGCTCGGCCCCGACGACGACCCGGACTTCCTCAAGCGCCTGTAAAGGACCCTCCTTGGCTACCCTCGCCCAGTGGATCGAGGGGGCGCGCCCCCGCACGCTCCCGGCCGCCGTCGCCCCCGTGCTCGTGGGCACCGGGTCGGCGCACGCCCTCGGCAGCTCCGACCTCGCGCTCGCGGTGCTGGCCCTCGTCGTGGCGCTGGCCCTGCAGGTGGGGGTCAACTTCGCCAACGACTACTCCGACGGCATCCGCGGCACCGACGAGGACCGGGTCGGGCCGGTGCGCCTCGTCGGGCAGCGGCTCGCGGACCCGGCCAACGTCAGGACGGCCGCGTTCGCGTGCTTCTTCGCGGCGTGCGTGGTGGGCCTGGCGCTGGTGGCCCTCTCCCAGGCCTGGCTGCTGCTGCTCCTCGGCGCCGCGGCGGTGTGGGCGGCGTGGCACTACACCGGTGGGTCGAGGCCCTACGGCTACCGCGGCCTGGGCGAGGTCATGGTCTTCGTCTTCTTCGGGCTCTTCGCGGTGCTCGGCACGACGTGGACGCAGGCGCACCGCCTCGACCTGGCCTCGGTGGCGGGCGCGGTGGGCTGCGGCGCGCTGGCCTGCGCGATCCTCGTGACCAACAACCTGCGCGACCTCGAGGGCGACCGGGAGGCGGGCAAGCGCACGCTCGCGGTGCGGCTCGGCTTCGCCCGGACCCGCCGGCTCTACACGGCGCTGGTCGTGGGGGCGTTCGTCATGGTGGTCGTCGCCGGGGTCGTGCACCCCACGGCGCTCGTCGGGCTGCTCGCGGTGCCGATGGCGGTCGGCCCGCTGAGGATCGTGCGCAGCGACGCGGTCGGCCGCGAGCTGCTCCCGGCGCTGAGCCGCACGGGGGCGCTGCAGCTCTGGTACGCCGTGTGCCTCACCATCGGCCTGGCCTTCGCCTGAGACGCGACCCCACTACCGACCGGGCGCGCGCTCTGCACGCGCCGAGGGCACGGTGGTGCCGGAACGGTGTGTCACATCCGTCGTCGTGGCGACGGATGTGACACACCGTTCGTGCACAGGGGTGAGGGCGGACGTCAGGCCCGGCCGTCGGCCTCGGCGTCCTCGTCCTCCTCGGCGGAGCGGTCCAGGCCCGCCTCCTCGCGCCTGCGGGAGACCCGGGCGCCCACGCGCCGCTCGATGCCGGAGGCGATCGCCTCGCGGTCGCGGCGCAGGAGGAAGTAGGAGGCCACCATCGAGACCAGCGCGGCGATGACGGCCGCGGGGACGAGGTCGATCCGCATGAGCAGCAGCAGGGCGAGGAAGCCGACGAAGACCATCAGCCTCATCACGGTGTAGCGGAAGGCGACCACTACGCCACCCCGGAGTAGCTGTGCAGGCCGGTGATCAGCAGGTTGACCACGGTGTAGTTGAGGATGATGCACACGAAGCCGGCGATCGCCACCCACGTGGCCCGGCGCGCCGACCACCCGGTGGTCGCGCGCG
>CAZONQ010000262.1:0-3140 GCA_964581125.1 uncultured Ornithinimicrobium sp. | reverse complement strand
CGGCCTTGAGCACGGCCTCCTTGCGGGTCCACCAGCGCTGGAAGGCAATGGGGAGGTCGGGTCCGGCGCCTTTGAGCTCGGCGAGCTCGGCGGTGGTCGTGACGACCGCGGCGAGCCCCGGCAGGTCGGGGACCAGTGGCAGGTCCTCGACGTCGACGCCGAGGCGGACGTGGCCGAGCGCCACCGCCACGGTGGAGGCGCTGTGCGTGACCGAGACCTCGGGCGGGCGTGGGCCGTGGGCCGGCCCGAGCAGGGGTCGACCGGAGGCTTCGGCGATCAGCTCGACCCGACCAGGCTCCATCTCCAGCAGCTCGGCCAGCTGCGCGCGGACCCACGAGCGGCTGGCGAGCCAGGCGTGACCCACCTCGGGCAGCATGGCGGAGGCCCTGCCCAGCTCGTCGGTGGAGCACCAGGAGGTCACGGGCTCGAGGTGCTCACGAGAGCTCCAGCGGACCTCGACGCGCGGTGGATGCACCTCCGGGCGGTGACCGCCCACGCCGTCAGCGCGAGGCGTGCTGCGCGGCGACGACGTCCTCGACCGTGCCGTCCTGGAGGGCCTGCACGAGGCCGTCGACGGCGTCCTCGATCTGGTCGTACATCCGCTCGTAGGCGTCGCGCGGCAGGCCCCACGGGTCCGGCACGTCCCGCACGCCCTCGGCGGCGTCGCCGGCGAAGGCGCCGAGGCGGACCACCTTGGCGCGGTCCTCCGGCGTGCGCGCCAGGGCGAGGATGTCCTCCTCGTTGGAGATGTCCATGGCCAGGACCAGGTCGACGTCGTCGAAGTGCTCCGCGGCGAACTGCGCGGCCACCGAGCCGAAGGTGTAGCCGCGGCCCTCGCCCTCCTCGACCGACAGGTGGTGCGGCCGCGACCCGACGTGGTAGTCGGCGGTGCCCGCCGAGGTGACGGTCACGTCGTCGAGGCCGGCCTCCTCGAGCTTGCGGATCAGCACGGACTCCGCGGCGGGCGAGCGGCAGATGTTGCCCAGGCAGACGGTCATGATGCGCATGGCCCGAGTCTCTCAGGTCGCCTCCACCGCCCCGGGAGCGCGCTCTGCGCCGGCGGGTCAGCTCCGGCGGGCCGTGACCGCGTAGGCGACCACGCCGACCAGGATCTGCGCGCCGAGGAGCAGGGCGAGGGCCTTGGGCACGTCCGTGCCGAGGCCGATCGCGACGGCGGCGGCCCCGGTGAGCGGGACGCTGAGCAGGCCCAGGACCGCGAGCGCGGAGGTCAGCACCGCGTCGTCCCGCTCGTCGCCCTGCTGGGTGAAGGCCCGCTCGAACGACGAGGCGTGCTGCGGGCGGCGCGTGACCCGCCAGGCCATGACGGCCACGCCGACGAGGGCGACGGCGGCGCCCGAGAGGAAGCCGTCGCCCATGTTGCCGGGGGCGTGCTCGCGCAGCAGCAGGCCGGTGCCGGCCAGGGCGCCGAGCACCACCATGAGCACGAGCAGCAGGACGGCGCGCTGGCGGCTGGTCATCTCAGTGGTCGACATGGAAGATCTCCTCGACGGTGCGGTGGAAGTGCCGGGCGATGGCGATCGCGAGCGGCAGGGAGGGGTCGTAGCGTCCGTTCTCGATCGAGTTGACGGTCTGCCGGGACACCTCGAGCGCCTCGCCCAGCTCGCGCTGGGACAGCCCGGCGGCGAGCCGGAGCTCGCGGACGTCGTTGCGCACGGTCCCTCCTGACGGGTGACGACCCTGACCCGTATGGTCAAGGTGACTTGACGTGTCAAAGTTACTTGACGTCATGACGCGATGTCAAGCGACCTTGTCCTCATCCGTCGGTCCGCCGTCGGGTGGCGCCCAACCCCCCTTGCGCAGCGCGGCCTCGACCTGGTCGAGGAACGGCTCCGGGTCGAGCACCAGCGCGACCGCCGGGACCTCGAGCGCCGTCTGGTTCCCGACCGCGTGCTCGTTGCGCCGCAGCGCGTCGTCCATCGTGGCCATAGCCTCGTAGTGCTGCACGCCGTTGACCTCGCAGACGACGTCGTGCGCGGTGAAGCGGACGTCGAGGTAGAAGCGGCCGTGGGGTCCGCGCACCACGACCTGCCGGTCCGGCTCGGGCCATCCGCGCGACCGGCCCAGCTCGGCGAAGTCGATCTCGGACAGGGCGTGGGCGCCGTCGGCGACGAGCGGCACGAGCCGCGCCAGGAGCGCCCGTCGGGGGCAGCGCCCCACCTGCGCCCACGCCTCGAGCAGGCGGACCGGGTCGACGATCCGCTGCTGGACCACCATGGCGAGCAGGGTGGCGGCCGCCCGGTCGGAGCGCGCCCACATCGCCGCGCGGAGCGTCGCGACCTCGGGGAGGGTCCGGGGGAGCCCCGCGGTGACGACGTGCCCGCGGTCGCGCAGGACGTGCACCCGGACCCCGTCCACCTTCCGGTAGCGCCGCCCCTGGGACACCGTGAGGTGGATCGTCTGCTCGTCCCACTTCTCCAGACCCCATGCCAGGAGGGCGGAGACGCCGTCGAGACAGGCGTCGCCGCCCACCTCCCACACGGCCCAGCGCCACCTGGCCGTCTCCGAGCGAGGCTCGCTCCCGTCGATGCTGACGGTCCGCAGGCCCACCTTGTGCCACCGGCCGGCAGCGACCTCGGCGCGGACCTCCTCGTAGGTGATCCCCATCTCCCGCAGCTGCTTCATGCTGACGACGCCGTCCTGGGACTCCCCGAGCTCGGAGCGCACGCGACGGCGCCGCTCGACGCCACGCCGTCGGCGTCGCGTCAGCCGCCGCTTCGCGCTCTCCGGAGAAGGAGTGCCTGAGGACATGTCGGCCACCCTGCCCGAATCGCCTCCGACGTGTGACCGTGCGTCCCCGCGCCTGTGGACAAGTCCTGCGTGCGGCACTTCCGGTGTTGCGCTTGTCGTGTCCAGGGCGCGACAAGTGCAGCACCGAGAGTGCATGACGGACGGGGAGACCCTGCGTGAGCCACCCGCACCCTGCCGCTGGCGGCCGTCGCTGACAGGATGGGCGGCATGCCCGGCACCGGCACGACCTCCCGCACCACCGACGCGCAGGGCCGCGACGTGTTCACCAAGTCGCTGGCCGACGCGCCGACGCTCTTCTTCGAGCGGGAGGCCGCGGGGCTGCGGGCGCTCGCGGCAGCGGGGGCGAGGGTCCCGGAGGTGCTGGACGTGGC
>CAZONQ010000261.1:0-3146 GCA_964581125.1 uncultured Ornithinimicrobium sp. | reverse complement strand
GTGAGGTGGAGCTCTTGACCGTGCCGACCGAGACGCCCAGCGTGGCGGCGGCGTCGCGCTCCGAGAGGTCCAGGTAGTGCCGCAGCACCACGCACTCGCGCTCGCGGCGCGGCAGCGCCTGGAGGGCGGCGACGAGGTCGAGGCTGAGCTCGGCGCGCTCCCCGGCCGTGAGGCCGGACGGCCCGTGCGCGGGCTCGGGCGGGTCGTCGGTCAGCACCTCGCGGCGGCGTCGCCGCCAACGGTCCGTGTGGAGGTTGACGAGCACGCGCCGGGCGTAGGCCGCCGGTCGGTCCGGGATCGCCCGCGCCCAGCGCACGTAGACGCGCGCCAGCGCCTCCTGCACCAGCTCCTCGGCGACGTGCGGGTCGCCGCTGAGCATCCAGGCGGTCGTGAGCAGGCGCGGCGAGACCGCGCGGACGAAGTCCGCGAACGCGTTCTCCTCGGCCCTGCGCACGTGCACCTCCGGCTGCTCAGGGGCCCGTCCCCCTGCGACGGACCCATCCTCTCCGACGCACGGGTATGGAGAAAGGTTGAGTCCGCGCACACCTCGCCGTGCGGAACAGGGCCGGGTCACCCGTGGTTGACTGTGGACGGACCGCCCTCCGCCGGAGGGCGGCGGGACGAAAGGCGGGGCTCGTCATGCTCGCTGCCCTCACCGGTGCCGGCCTGTCCGCGGCCGCAGGACTGAACGCCTACATACCGTTCATCCTCGTCGCGCTCGTCGCCCGCTTCACCGACGTCATCAACCTGCCGCACCAGTACGCCTGGATCGAGTCGTGGTGGGCGATCGGGATCGCGGCGGTGCTGCTGCTCTCCGAGGTCGTGCTCGACAAGGTCGCCGTGGTCGACCACATCAACGACGCGGTCGGCACCTTCGTCCGTCCGGCGACCGGCGGACTGATCTTCGCCGCGACGACGGCCGCGGAGGACTTCGAGAAGAGCTCGAGCTTCCTCGCCGAGAACCCGTGGGTCGGCGTGCTCCTGGGCATCGTCACGGCCGGGATCGTGCACACCGGCAAGGCGGTGACCCGCCCGGCCGTCAACGTGGGCACCGCCGGGCTCGGCACGCCGGTGGTCTCGGCCGCCGAGGACGGCGCCTCGGTGACGCTCTCCCTGGTCGCGATCTTCCTGCCGGTGCTGGTCATCTTCCTGCTGCTGCTCCTGCTGTGGGGCGGCTTCGCGCTGTGGCGCCGACGCTGGCAGCGGCGCCGACGCCGTGACGAGCTCATGGCGGACGCCGGCTACAGCTGACGCGCGCCGCAGCCGCCCGGGCGCTGACGCCGGGCTACGCCTCCCCGGCCCGCGGGGCGGACGCGGGCCGCAGCAGCGCCACCGTCAGCCCGCACACCGCGACGAGGGCCACCAGCGCCACGCCCAGGAGGATGATCGCGCCGACCAGGTAGAGCCCGGTCTCGTCCAGCGGTGCGACGGCGCGGACCCACACGACGGTGGCCCAGACGGCCCCGACGAGCGAGACGATGGCGGCGATCCCGGTCAGGCCCGCACCGCGGCGGCCGTTGACCAGCCACCCGAGCACCGTCCCCAGGACGCCGCCGCCGAGCCCCACCGCCGCGGCGCGCACCATGTCCTCCGTCGCGTGGTCCACGGAGGTCGCGTCGAGGACGGTCGTGACGGCATACCCCGCGACGAGGCCCGCCAGCACGCCTCCGAGCAGCCCGGACACCACCGCCCGCCAGTTGACGATCACCCTGCCGACCTCCGTCGCGTCCAGCGCCTCCGCGTCGAGGCGTGGGACCAAGTGTGCCGGTCGGGGGGTCGCTGTCAAGGCTCGGGGGTGCGGCGCGCCTCCACGGCCCGGTCGTAGAGCTCCCGCGACGACAGCCCGCCCGCGGACGCCAGCTCCCGGCATACGTCCTTGAGCCGCTCGCCCGCCGCGACCCGCTCCAGCACGAGGGGGACGACGTCCGCCGCCTCCGTCGGCGCGCCCGCCGAGGGGTCGGCCCCGGCGACGACGACCGTGATCTCGCCGCGCACCCCCTCGGCCGCCCACGCGGCCAGCTCCGCGAGGCCCCCGCGGCGGACCTCCTCGTAGGTCTTGGTCAGCTCGCGGCACACGGCTGCCGGCCGCTCCGCGCCGAGCACCTGCGCCATCGCGGTCAGGGTCGCGGCGAGGCGGTGCGGGGCCTCGAAGAAGACCATCGTGCGCGGCTCGGCCGCGAGCGCCTCCAGCGCACGGGTCCGCTCGCCCTGCCTGCGCGGCAGGAACCCCTCGAAGCAGAACCGGTCGACCGGCAGCCCGGAGAGGGCCAGCGACATGAGGACCGCCGACGGGCCCGGCACGCAGGTGACCGGCAGGCCCTCCTCGACGCAGGCCGCCACGAGGCGGTAGCCGGGGTCGGAGACCGACGGCATCCCGGCGTCGGTGACGAGCACCACGCGGTCGCCCGCGGCGACGCGCGCCACGAGGTCCGGCGTGCGGGAGGCCTCGTTGTGCTCGTGATAGCTCAGCAGCTCCCCGCCGACCCGGACCTCCAGCCGGTCGGCGAGCCGCCGCAGGCGCCGGGTGTCCTCGGCCGCCACGACGTCCGCCCCGCGCAGCTCCTCGAGCAGGCGGGGGCTGGCGTCCCGCGCGTCACCGATGGGCGTCGCGGCGAGGACGAGCGTGCCGGCTGGGGTCTCGCCCAGGGGTCAGCGGCCGTAGCCGGCGCGGCGGAAGTCGCCGTTCATCTGCGAGATGACGTTGAGCGGGATGCCCTTGGGGCAGGCCCGGGTGCACTCGCCGAGGTTGGTGCAGCCGCCGAAGCCCTCGTGGTCGTGCTGCTCGGTCATCGCCACGACGCGGGAGTCGCGCTCGGGCTGGCCCTGCGGCAGCTCGCCGAGGTGGGTGATCTTGGCGCCCATGAAGAGCGAGGCCGAGCCGTTGGGGCAGGCGGCGACGCAGGCGCCGCAGCCGATGCACTCGGCCGCCATGAAGGCCCGGTCGGCGTTGTCCTTGGGCACCGGCACGGCGTGGGCGTCCGGTGCGGCACCGGTGTTGACCGAGATGAACCCGCCGGCCTGGATGATGCGGTCGAAGGCGCTGCGGTCGACGACCAGGTCCTTGATGACCGGGAACGGGTCGGCCCGCCACGGCTCGATGACGATCTCGTCGCCGTCCTTGAACGAGCGCATGTGCAGCTGGCAGG
>CAZONQ010000260.1:0-3149 GCA_964581125.1 uncultured Ornithinimicrobium sp. | reverse complement strand
CAGGCCCGACCACGTCGAGCGTGCCCGGAGCCCCCACCGACACCACCGTCGCGCCCACACCCACCACGCCCTCTGCGGGCACCACGACGTCCGCGGCACCCCGCGTCGGCCAGCTCACCCGCGCCGGCACGAAGTCCGGCATCGACTCCTCCACCACCCCACCCGGCACCACCGGCGACGCCACCGCCGAGGCCCACCCCTGCATGACCGCTCCACTCCCACCCGCCGACCCCGCCTCACCAGCCGTCACCGTCGACGCACCCAGGGTGACCACCAGAGCCGCCACCACACCCACCGCAAGAGCACGGACCCGCCCCATCCCCGAACCACGCACATGCCCTCCCACCACGACGTCCTCCGTGACGCCAGGGACCGCCCGACGCGATCCGGATGCCCAGACCATAGGACCAGCGCGGGACCGACGGAAGGGCCCAGGGCAATGGTTTGGCAAACTTCTTGAGCGCCTGCTCTCGTAGTCTTGCGCTTGTGTCCTGGCACCGAAGAAGCAGGACTGTCACCCCGACGTGCGAAGGTTGCGAGGTGACCGAACCCGGGACCGCAGCGGTCCTCGACCGCTTCTCGCCCGCGACGCGGGCGTGGTTCGAGGCGTCCTTCCGCACGCCGACCACGGCCCAGGTCGGCGCCTGGGAGGCGATCAGCCGGGGCGAGCACACCCTGGTCGTCGCCCCGACCGGCTCGGGCAAGACCCTGTCGGCGTTCCTGTGGGCGATCGACCGGATCGTCGCCGGGCACGCCGCGCCCGCCCAGCCGGCCGCACCCGCGGACGGCGCGCAGGAGCGGGGCCGCTGCCGCGTGCTCTACGTCTCACCGCTCAAGGCGCTCGCGGTCGACGTCGAGCGCAACCTCCGGTCCCCGCTCGTCGGCATCGGGCACGCCGCCACCCGCCTCGGTATGCCGTCCCCGCACGTCTCCGTCGCGGTCCGCTCCGGCGACACCCCGGCCGCCGAGCGACGCGCCTTCGCGCGCGAGGGCGCCGAGATCCTCATCACCACCCCCGAGTCGCTCTTCCTGCTCCTGACCTCCCAGGCCCGCTCGGCCCTCACCGGCGTCGAGTCGGTGATCGTCGACGAGGTCCACGCCGTCGCCGGCACCAAGCGCGGCGCCCACCTGGCCCTCACCCTCGACCGCCTCGACGCGCTGCTCGAGCGTCCGGCGCAGCGGATCGGCCTGTCGGCGACCGTACGACCGGTGGAGGAGGTCGCGCGCTACCTCGCGGGCGGTCGACCGGTCACCACGGTGCAGCCGGAGTCCGCCAAGCGGTGGGACCTGCAGGTCGTCGTCCCCGTCCCGGACATGTCCGACCCCGGCGCCACCGAGCTGCCCGGCCCCTCCACCAGCACCGCGGCACCGGCGCAGCGGGCGTCGGCCCAGGACCGCGAGCTCGGGCCCGACGACTGGATGACCGGTCCGGGTCCCGTGCTGCCCGACCTCGACCACGACCCTGAGGGCAACAGCACGGAGGAGGACGACACCTGGGCGCCCGCGCCCGACCCGCAGGAGCGCGCCTCGATCTGGCCGCACGTCGAGCGCCGGGTCGCCGACCTCATCACCGACCACACCTCCACGCTGGTCTTCACCAACTCACGCCGGGTCGCCGAGCGACTCACCTCCCGCCTCAACGAGGAGTGGGAGGAGCGCCTCGACGCGACCCGGCACGACGGCGAAGGGGACGGCGACCGCGGCCCGGCTGCACCGCATACCCGCGACTCCGGACCCCCCGCCCAGGTGATGGCCCAGTCCGGGGCGAGCCGGGGCGCCCCGCCCGCGCTCGCCCGCGCCCACCACGGCTCGGTGAGCAAGGAGCAGCGGGCGGTCATCGAGGACGCGCTCAAGACCGGGCAGCTGCCCGCCGTCGTCGCCACCAGCAGCCTCGAGCTCGGCATCGACATGGGCGCGGTCGACCTCGTCGTCCAGGTCGCCAGCCCACCGAGCGTCGCCTCCGGCCTGCAGCGCGTCGGCCGCGCCGGGCACCAGGTCGGCGCGGTCAGCGAGGGCGTCTTCCTCCCCACCCACCGGGCCGACCTCGTCCAGACCGCGGTCGTCGTGGACCGGATGCGCGCCGGTCTCATCGAGGAGCTGCACGTCCCCGCCAACCCGCTCGACGTGCTCGCCCAGCAGGTCGTGGCGATGGTCGCGATGGAGGACTGGGCGGTCGCCGACCTCTTCGACCTCGTGCGCCGCAGCGCGAGCTTCGCCGCGCTCCCCCGGCCCCTGTTCGAGGCCGTGCTGGACATGCTGGCGGGGCGCTACCCGGGCGAGGACTTCGCCGACCTGCGACCCCGGATCGAGTGGGACCGCGTCACCGACACCCTCACCGCCCGACGCGGCGCCCAGCTGCTCGCCGTCACCTCCGGCGGCACCATCCCCGACCGCGGCCTGTATGCCGTGATGCTCGCCACCGGCGACGGCCCCGGCCGGCGGGTCGGGGAGCTGGACGAGGAGATGGTCTACGAGTCGCGCGTCGGCGACGTCTTCACCCTCGGCACGACCAGCTGGCGGATCGAGGACATCACCCACGACCAGGTCCTCGTCACGCCCGCGCCCGGGCAGGTGGGGCGGCTGCCCTTCTGGAAGGGCGAGGCCCAGGGCCGCCCCGCCGAGCTCGGCGCCGCCGTGGGCGCCTTCGTCCGCCAGACCGCCGGCACGCCCCGCGAAGCCGCCCTGGCCACCCTCGCCGAGCGCGGCCTGGACGGGTGGGCCGCCGACAACCTCGTCACCTACCTGGCCGAGCAGCGCGAGGCGACAGGACACCTGCCGGACGACCGGACGGTCGTGGTCGAGCGCTTCCGCGACGAGATCGGCGACTGGCGGGTGGTCATCCACTCGCCGTGGGGCCGACCGGTGCACGGGCCGTGGGCGCTGTGCCTGACGGCGCGGATGCGCGAGCGCTACGGCACCGACGTGCAGGCGCTGGCCGCCGACGACGGGATCGTGCTGCGGCTGCCCGACCTCGAGGGGGCGGAGGAGGGTGAGGCCCGGATCGACGCCGAGATCGTCGAGCTCCTCACCCTCGACCCCGACGAGGTCGCCGAGCTGGTCACCGGCGAGATCGGCGGGTCGGCGCTGTTCGCCGCCCGCTTCCGCGAGTGCGCGGCGCGGGCGCTGCTGCTGCCGCGCCGCAACCCCGG
>CAZONQ010000259.1:0-3161 GCA_964581125.1 uncultured Ornithinimicrobium sp. | reverse complement strand
CGCACGACCGCGGTCGTGCGATGATCGGGGACGACGCCGGTGCCCGCCGCCGGCGCCCGGAGGGTTCGCATAGTGGCCGAGTGCAGGCGCCTTGAAAGCGCCCGAGGGAGACCTCCGTGGGTTCGAATCCCACACCCTCCGCCAGTCGTCCCGGAGTGACCGTCACCCGGACTCCTTGTAGTGTCGTCAGGGAAAGCTGACCCACGGAAGGAGTCAACATGAACAAGTTCTGGCTGCTCATCGGCGCCGGGATCGGTTACGTCCTCGGGGCGCGTGCCGGCCGCGAGCGCTACGACCAGATCGCCGACCAGGCCAACAAGCTGTGGACCGACCCCCGGGTGCAGACCAAGGTCGAGGAGGCCAAGGCCAAGGCGCCCGAGATGGCCCAGTCCTTCGGCGAGCAGGCCAAGGCCAAGGTGGACGAGGTCAAGAGCAAGGTCACCGGCCACGAGTCGCTGTCGGCCGACGGCACCTACGAGAACGCCACCGGTTCCTACAGCCCGGAGACCGGCCCCCAGGTCGACGAGTCCAAGCTCGGCCCGACCGACGCGTTCCGGTCGGACTCCGACGCCCAGGCCTGACGGCCCGAGCCCACGAAGGCCCGCCCCCTCGCCAGGGGGCGGGCCTTCGTCGTGCTCCGGACGGGTATGGGGTGCCGAGCCCGGTCCGGGCGCGGTCCGGGCGCTCAGGTCCTCCGGGCGCTCAGATCCAGAGGGCCGGCTCGTCGTAGAGCACGGACTGGGGGTCCGCGCCGCCCTCGGGGCGACGCACCTTGGCGGGGATGCCGGTGGCCACCGCCATCGAGGGCACGTCCTTGGTGACGACCGCGTTGGCGCCGACCTGCGAGCCGTGGCCCAGGACGATGTTGCCGAGCACCTTGGCCCCGGCGCCGATGGTGACGCCGTCGCCGACGGTGGGGTGGCGCTTGACCGGCTCGAGCGAGCGGCCGCCGAGGGTGACGCCGTGGTAGAGCATGACGTCGTCGCCGACCTCGGCCGTCTCGCCGATGACCACGCCCATGCCGTGGTCGATGAAGAAGCGGCGCCCGATCTGGGCACCGGGGTGGATCTCCACGCCCGTGACGGCCCGCGCCGCCTGCGAGAGCAGGCGGGCGGGCAGCCTGGCACCGGCGTTCCACATCGCGTGCGACACCCGGTGCGTCCAGATGGCGTGCAGCCCCGGCGAGGCGAGCGCCATCTCCACGCGGCTGCCGGTGGCCGGGTCGCGGGCCACCGCCGCGTCGAGGTCCTCCCGGACGCCGCCGGCGAGACGACCGAGCGCGCCGGTCACCCTCCGCGACGCGCCGGTGAGGAAGGGGGTCATCAGTCGGTCAGCCCCTCGAAGAGCACGGTGGACAGGTAGCGCTCGCCGAAGTCGGGGACCACGACGACCACCGTCTTGCCGGCCAGCTCGGGACGACGGGCGACCTGCAGGGCGGCCCAGACGTTGGCGCCGGCCGAGATCCCGGTGAGGATGCCCTCCTTGGTGGCGAGCGCACGGGCGGTGGAGACGGCGTCCTCGAGCTGCGCGCCGACCACCTCGTCGTAGAGGTCGGTGTCGAGGATCTCGGGGACGAAGTTGGCGCCCAGGCCCTGGATCTTGTGCGGCCCGGGCTGACCGCCGGAGAGGATCGGGCTGTCGGCCGGCTCGACCGCGACGAGGTGCAGGTCGGGCTTCTGCTGCTTGAGGAAGCCGCCGGCGCCGGTCAGCGTGCCGCCGGTGCCGATGCCGACGACGAAGGCGTCGACCTGCCCGTCGGTGTCCTGCCAGACCTCCGGCCCGGTCGTGTCGCGGTGGACCTGGACGTTGGCCGGGTTGGCGAACTGGCGGGCCCGCACCGCGCCCTCGGTCTGCGCGATCTCCTCGGCCTTGGCGACGGCGCCCTTCATGCCCTCGGAGCCGGGGGTGAGGACGAGCTCGGCGCCGTAGGCGCGCAGCAGGGCGCGGCGCTCCAGGCTCATCGTGTCGGGCATGGCGAGGACGACGCGGTAGCCCCGCGCCGCGCCCACCATGGCCAGCGCGATGCCGGTGTTGCCCGAGGTGCCCTCGACGATCGTGCCGCCGGGCTGGAGCTCGCCGCTGGCGACCGCGGCGTCGATGATCGACGCGCCGATCCGGTCCTTGACCGAGCTGGCCGGGTTGGCCGACTCGAGCTTGGCCAGCACCCGGGTGCCCTCGGGCAGGCCCTCGGTGAGGCGGTTGAGGCGGACCAGCGGGGTCCGGCCGATCGTCTGGGTGATGTCGTCGTAGACGGCCACGGGGTGGAACCTTTCGTCGGGGTCGGGCGGGATGCGCTCTTGGTTATACATGCTGCAACACGATGTTATTCCATGGCCCGGCGGGCCCTACCTGACGCCCGTGGGCGGTGACCACTACCCTTCCGGTATGGACGTCGGAACGCTGCAGGTCATCGCCATCGTCGTCGCAGGCCTCCTCACGCTCGCCGCGGTGGCGCTCTTCGTGCGGACGATCGCCGGCTTCGTCACCAAGTTCCGGCTCGGCCAGCCCGAGGGCCGCACCGACGAGCCCGGCACCCGGACGGTCACGCTGGTCCGCGAGTTCCTGGGCCACACGCGCATGGCGCGCAAGCCGGTCGTCGCGGTCGCGCACTGGTTCGTCATGGTCAGCTTCGGGCTGCTCGTCCTCACCCTGGTGACCGCCTACGGCCAGCTCTTCGACCCCGAGTTCGCGCTGCCGCTCATCGGCCACTGGGTGCCCTACGAGTGGGTCGCCGAGCTCTTCGGCTGGACCGCCGTCCTGGGCATCCTCGTCCTCATCGTCGTCCGCCAGCGTCAGCACCCGCGCGGCGAGGGCCGCCGCTCCCGGTTCTGGGGGTCCAGCTTCTGGCAGGCCTACTTCGTCGAGCTCGTCATCCTCGGCGTCGGCGTGTGCATCGTGCTCCTGAGGGGTATGGAGTACGCCCTCGGCCGGGCGCACGGGGCCGACTGGGCCACCGTCGTGCACTTCCCCCTCACCGCGTGGGTCGGGGGCCTGTTCTCCGGGGTGTCCGCCGGGGCGCTCGGCACCGCGATCGTCGTCGTGGCGCTGGTCAAGATTGTCATCTCGATGACCTGGATGCTCACCGTCGCCCTCGTGCCGACGATGAGCATCGCCTGGCACCGCTTCCTGGCCTTCTTCAACATCTGGTTCAAGCGGCACGC